>JADFDB010000015.1 GCA_018263175.1 Spirochaetota bacterium | reverse complement strand
CCGAATCGCCGTCGCCCATTATTCCGGCGCCCGAGCCGGGATGAAGTATCTCCTGAAGCGAGAAGCGCCGCCCTCCCCTTCTCATAAATTCGCTTATGAGGTCGTAGTACCTCATATCCCGGCAGAGGATGAGGTTCGAGGCGAACAGGAAGGACAGCACCGAGTCCCAGCCCCCGAGCGCCCTGACATAGAGCGGCACGCCGCCGTAGAGGTCCGCCAGGGCGCCGACCATCGTGCCGAGCTCGTCCGCCGAGATCTCCTCTATTCTGAAGGGGTAGCCGGCCGCAGCCATATACCCGGCCGCTTGGCCGCTGTCCAGACGCGGATCGCGCGTGCCGGATGCGGGTGCCCCCTCCTTTCCGGAAAACAAGGCGTGGATCTCCGCGGCGACGATGCCGCTCAGCCGCACGGCCTCCTTCGCGAACCTATTTTCGTCGCCGAAAAGCCCCATGCAGCGCGCAAGATAGGAATACCGGCGAAGTGCGTTACAGACCAGCACGAGGTCGTACAGGTGGGGCGCGGCCATGAGATAACGACCGAGGGAGTTGCCCTCGTCGCGCCGGGAGACCGATTTTACACCGGCAGAATAATCGCACAGGGTCCCGGCCGCGGTTTTCAGGGCCGCATAGCCCCTGCCGAGGAAATCCATATCGCGCGAATGAATGAAGCAGTCAGCGAACGCGGAAATAAGATATGCTATGCCGATGGTACGCTCGAACGACGATTCGGCGGTGCCCTCGAAGTGCGGCATTAGCGACCGGATGATCCCTTCCGCCTCCGAATGATACCCCATGCGGTTGCACGAGCAAACCATGAGGCATAAGCGCTTCATCGTCGTCGTGTCGGGATCGGGCCCTCCCGCCTTTATCTCGCGGTTTATGGCGTTGAGGAGGGAAAGCTTGGCGGCATACAGCCAGCGCACAATCGGCTCTTCGGGAAAGGAAAGGCCGATCCCGCTTTTTATCCTGAGGCTCGAGAAAGCGGCGAATTCCTCCGCCGCCTTCGCGTAATTGAATTTCGAAGGGGCTATCGCGTTCCTGCGCGAAAGGCAGATACGGATGTGCAATTTCCTCGCGCCCTTCTGCAGCGCATATCCGAGCGCGAGCGTCGCCATGCCGAATTCGCACGAGGCTTTAAGCGCGTCCCGCGCGCCGGCGACCGGCATGAGGTCGCCGGAGAGCCCGGTGCCGGTCGCGATATAATCCGGCTTGGCCTCCAATACCGCTCGCTCGACACCGTCGATCCGCACCGTCCGCGAATCCCTGCGGTATTCGATTTCACGGATCGTTCCGAGCGATACGGGGTCGTACGGCCTGAACACCACGAGGAGCACCGCGCCCTCGGACTTTTTGGGCAGGGAGCTCTGGAGCGCGACGACGGCCTCGTCGACGCCTGTGCGCGCGCCGAAGACCGTCTGGGTAAGGCCGAACTCCTTCTCTTTCCATTCGGTTTTTACCATGGAGCCAAGCGGGTCCCGCTCCTGCCCGATCAAACCGGCGGACTCCTGCGGCCGAAAGATTCGCCCGCCGACGAGCATCCAGGCCTCGACCGACCACCCGGCATAGGTGGGAGAGAGCATGCCGGACGGATCTATCCGCAGGGCGTCGCTTGAAAGAAGGTTGGTAAAATACAGCCAGTCCCTGTTGGAGTGATTGGCGAGCTGGGGCGGTACTATGCCGCTCCCCGAGCGGGAGGCCCCGTCGGCAAGCCGGTTTACCCAGTACGGCCAGCGGTACGACGAGAACCGCTGGAACAGAAGATAATTTCGGATACCCGCGCCGATACCCGCCGTCATTGCGGCGAGCTTTTCGCGGTCAATGAAAACGGGAATATCGCCCGCGAAGCCCTTGTCGACCGCGCTTCGGGGTTTCTCGCGCCTCCGGAATATCCCATTGATGTTCATCAGAATGAACGCCGGTTCAGAAATGCCTGAGCGCCTCTTCCTCCGATTCGTACACTTCGAACATATCCATGAGCTCCACGACCTCGAATATCTTTTTGACCGCGTTGTTCATGTTGCAGAGCTTGAGCTGGCGCTTCGACTCCTTCAGCACCCTCATGGTTGAAACGAAGATCCTCAGGCCCGAGCTGCTCATGTACTCGACCTGCCCCAGGTTGAGGAGCAGGCTGCACTGCGCTTCCTGCTCTATTATCGTGTTGATCTCTTTCTCGACGTCGGCGGATACATGGACATCGAGCTTGCCGTGCAGGTAAACCACGATGACATTGTCGACTTTTCTGGTTTTAAGATCCATTTACTCCTCCCCGATTTTAACCTGATCGCCGCAGAGCCGGGGCGATCCGGAACCCTCCCCGCCCCCAGGCAAAGAGGCCCGTTTCCCCGGTTTTACGACCGATCCGGCGGATGGCCTATTCTTCGCCGGAACGGGCCGACTTCCTCGTGATAGCGAGCGCCGTTGCCGTAACGACGAGCACCGCTAAAAACATCACCCCCAGCGCCACCGCAAGCGAATGCTGAAACGCAAGCCCGTTTTTAATAAGGACCCAGGACGCCATGGCCGGGAACAGAACCCCGGTAAAATACACCAGGCCCCGGTACCTGAGCGGATCGAAGAGCGGCAGCACCATCGCCGCCCCCGCGGAAAACACCATCGCCGCGAAGCTCCGCGCTACAAAATAAAGCGGCGCCACGAAGGCATCGTATTTGATCTGGTTGAACCAGTCCTCGGCCAGCGCCAGACCGTAGACGGAGCCGACGAAAAGCGGCGACAGATAAAACATGATGCCGACGGTGATGTACAGCACGCCGCTGACCAGAACGACCACCTGCAGGATATTCGTAAGCTTCGATCGCATCGGCCTCTCCTTTGCCCAATTTCCACACCGGGTACGGCGCCGCGCAGGCCGTCCTTCCGTTTATACTACAGTCCGTGCTCCTTCAACAATTTATTCGAGAGCTCGTCCGAAAGTTCCAGTATTTTTTTCAAATTATACACGCTTTCGTCGATTTCGATAACGATGTTTTTCGCCGGAATCCCGCCCGGCCGGCCTTCCGGCAGCATAAGGGAGCAGTGGTCCAGGTACCGGTCGTAAAACCTCAAAACGCGTTTTTCGCGAAAGCGGAGCCTGCCGCGATTTCGCACCGAAATCGAGAGGATCTCGTCCACATCGGTACGAAGCAGGTCTTCGGGGCGCACCCTTCTGCGCGGAAAGCCGGAATGATACAGCCCCCCGGCGATCTGTACCGATTCGCAGACCGGGGCAAGCATCAATGAAGCGGCGATGCATTCCGCGAGACCGCCCGTACTGAAGACGCGGACACCCTCACCGGGCTCGTCGGCGAGCATGGCGGCCGGAAGGCTCCTGAACATCTCGATCCTGGCCCCGCCGGTCAGTTCGCGGGCATGGCGCGCCGCGCCCGCGCTCTTGATGATGAAGGCGTCGGGGAAGGTGATATCGAGCATCGCGTTGATGCGCTCCTCCGAAAAAAAGGCCAGAACCGCCTGGAGGAATGAATCCTCATTTTCATTAAGCGCAAAAAGGGCGGCCATACAATAGCTCATGCCGGAGGAATACAAAAGATCGGCCTTCCCGCCGGCGCGCTGGAAGGCCGCGAGAAAACCCGCATAGGCCACGGAGTCGGCGAGTTTCGTCTCGAGCACCATGCCCCGCTTTCGGCCACGGATGAACTCCATGAATTCCGCGGCATTGTCGCCGTCGATGCGCCCGCGCAGCGACTCGTGGGCGGGTACCTTTTTCGTAATGCCCAGGTCTTCGAGGATTATGCCGCCCTCGAACGAACGCGCGGAGCGCGCGTGAAAGGCGTTGAGCGTATACAGCACGCGCTGTCCCTCGCGAAGGCCGGCGTCGAGCAGCGGATAGAGCGCGCGGCGCTCCTTCGGGCGCGTAACGATGGGGAAGATTACGTCGGACAGATCGAAGACCCTGTCGCAGAGAGCGGCATCGCTCCCGGAAAGGTCGATGACGATAAACCGGTATTCCCGCGACAGTGCGAAGATGATCGGCGAGAGGATATCGGGATTTACCCGCACCCTCGAACCGAAGGCGATGTTCATGAGCGAGAGCCGGTCATCGACCGCCTCTGTGCGTTCGTTGATGAACGAATCGGCCGCGAGGTTCTCCTCGTCCTTCTGCGAAACGGCCGTGGTGATCTTCTTTTCGAAGATATTGAACACCGAGTCGCCGGTGTATGACACGTCGAGGACGATCGTCTTCTCCTCGCGCGCGCAGCAGAGGCCCAGAAAGGAGGCCAGAAGCGACTTGCCCGCGCCGTCCTCCCGGCTGAACACGGTTATGACGCGCGCCGCCCTCCCGCCGTACTTTTTGCCCAGGGACGAGGGCTCAAATCCCATCGCGCCCACGGCGCGCAGGTATCCGCGCATGGCCTTATAGGAGTTGAGAAAGAAACGGTAGACGCTTTCAACCTCGAAGACGAAAAGCGATGAATCCACAAGCGCCCGCACCCGCCCGCGATGGCGGTTCTGGGTGAAGGGGATGTCGCCGAAGAACGAGCCCGGCGCCATACAGACGACCTCGCCGCGCCCGGGGGCTTCCATTTCGAAGAGCCCGGCAATCACGACGCCGAGTGAATTCTCCCTTCCGGGGTCGAAAAGCTTTCCCTGTTTGAGGTTTACAACGCGCCCGGCGCCGCGGAGACGGCCGATCTCTTCGTCCCTGCAATGCCGGAAGAGGGGGATGTCGCTCAGGATATGATCGATAAAATCCATTCGCCGTTTCGCTTTTCAGGATTCGGCGGATTTCAACAGCCGGACGATATCGGCCTTGCCGAGGAGCTCGATGGGCCGCGTACTGGCGAACTCGGCGGCGGCCTGCGAATAATCTCCCGTGCTGATGGCGATGATGCGCGTGGCGTTGCGCGGCTTCATGCTCTCGTGGAGCTTTCGGAGCAGCTTGTCCGACACCGTTTCCGTCGTGCGCAGGATGCGCACGATCCTGTTGCTCATGCGGGTGTTCCGCCATTTCCCTTCGGTTTCGGTGGCGAGGATCTCTATTTCGGAATCGCTTATTATCTCTATGTCCATAACGGTCAGCCCGAGCGATTCCGCCATCTTGCGGCAGGTATGCTCGAACTGTGCGAGCCCCGCTATCATGAAATCCTTTACACGGTCGTCCTGCCTGAACTCGGCGTACGCACGCAGCTTCTCCTGGACATCGCGAAAACTCTTATTGATCGAGACGATCTGCTCCCAGTTGGCGATCGCCGACTGGAGGTCGCGCACGCTCTCCTGCGACGAGGCCAGGAAGTACCGCAGGTTGAGCTCGGTATCGCTGCCGCGCTTGGCGAACTTGAGCCCCCGCTCAAATTCGATGATCGCCTTGGGAAAAAGCTCCTTTTCGTGATAGCAGGTGCCCTTGGCCAGAAAGCACTTTACCTTGATGTCCTCGCTCTTCTGCGCGGCCTCGAACTCCTTGATCGCCCACTCGTAATCGCCGATCTGCCGCAGGACCAGGCCGAGGAAGTAATGGGCCTTGTAATTGGCCTGGTCGATCTTGATGGCCTCGATGAACATCTGCTTGGCCTCGTTGTAGGCGGCGTTGCGGTAGAGCACCTGTCCGAGGTAATAATACGACATGTCGTGGCGATTGTTCTTGGAGATGCTCTTTTTAAAGTATATTGCCGATTTGTCCATCGCGCCGGCATCGAAATAAATCATGCCGAGCTGGAAGAAATTCTCGAAGTTGACCGGGTCTATCTTGGTGAGGATGAGGTACTCCTTTTGGGCGTCATCGACCGCGCCCTTCTCCCTGAAGATCTTCGCGAGCTTCGAGCGCACCTCGACCTCTTTCACCTTGTCGTCGTAGCGGGAGATCTTGAGTACCTGGCGATATTCAAGGATGGCGAACTGGAGGTTGTTCTCCTTTATGTACGCCTCGGCCAGCAGGTAGTGCGCGTAGGCGTTGCGGTCGTCCTTTTCGAGTATCTCGTTCAGTTTTTTTATGGCGAGCTTCGTCTGCCCCATCTCGATCATCTTGGCGATTTCTTCGATCTTGCGGGGGAAAACGTAGGTGCTGAAAATGTAGAGGCCGAAAATGCTGAGCAGTATGAAAAAAACGAATATCATCACATAGGTCAGTATCATTGTCTGTATCTATACCCCGGCTGTTTCGGTCGACGTTCAGGCGTCCCGGCGCTGATCCCGCAGAAGCCTGTTCTGCTCCTCGAGCGCGTTGATCTTGGCGAAGGCGTCCATGAGCTCGGTCCTGCTGAGCTGGGAGACGCTTTCCTGCGCCCTGGCCGTCTCGGTCGCGAGCTTCAGCTCGACGCGTGAGTATTCGACTATGTTTTCGTACATCGCGATGATCTTCTGCGCATTGTCGAGCTCCATTTCGTTGAGCTTGAGGACGTTTTCATAGCCGCTGACCATCTTGCGGTAGTGCCCGAGCTCGCTTCTCAGATTCTCAATCTCCTTTTTCAGGCCCGCCACGTCCTCGCTCATCGCCCCACCTCGATGTCCTGTTAATAAATTTCGGCACGAAGCCTTCGATTGTTCATCGTTTTCCGGCCGACGGCATCCCGCGTCCATGCGCAAAATTAATATTGACAAAAGCCCCACCCCCGGCCCATTATCCACCACGTTCGGAACGGCCGGACGCGCCCGGGGGCGTAGCTCAGTTGGGAGAGCGCTTGAATGGCATTCAAGAGGTCAGGGGTTCGATTCCCCTCGTCTCCACACCTTCCCGATTTTAATCACAATTCCGACCCGCTGTCAAGATAATTACCGTTCGCCGGCCGTCCGCTCTATACGGTGGATCACGAGGCCGCTGCGAAGCTTCGGCTCGAACCAGGTCGACTTCGGCGGCATGAGCCCGCCGTCGTCGGCGACCGCCACGAGCTCATCGATCGACGTGGGGTACAGCGAAAAGGCCACGGCGAATCCCTCGTCCCGCACCAGCCGTTCGAGCCCGGCGAGCCCCCGCATCCCGCCCACAAAATCTATGCGCATGTCCTTCCTCGGGTCGCGGATCCCCAGCAGGGGTTCGAGCACGGTTTGCTGTAAAATAGAGACGTCGAGCCGCGCGACGCTGTCGCCCTCCGGCTGGAAGCGCGGGCTGAGCAGCAGCCAGCGTCCGCCGAGATACATGCAGAAGCGGCGCGGCTCCCGCGGGCTTCCCGACGCGGTTTCCTCAATCGAGTAGTGCCGGCCGAGCTTTTCGAGAAACTCGTCGGGGCTCTGTCCGTTGAGATCGCGCACCACGCGGTTGTACGGCAGTATCTTCAACTGGTCGTGAGGGAAGACGACGGCGAGAAAGCGGTTGTACTCCTCATGGCCGGTATGGCCCGGAT
Source organism: Spirochaetota bacterium (assembly GCA_018263175.1). GTDB lineage: Bacteria > Spirochaetota > UBA4802 > UBA4802 > UBA5368 > MVZN01. The sequence goes on along the minus strand of JADFDB010000015.1, from coordinate 24,306 downwards.
TGGCCTTCCGTCGCTCCAGGCCGACCTTTACGGCCGAGGCCGCCCGGTGATGCCCGTCGGCGATATAGAGCGGGAGCGGACGCAGAAGCTCCTTGAACGAGGCGATGAGCGCACCGTCGCGGATGCGGCGAAGAACGTGCCGTATGCCGTCGTCGGCGGTAAAATCGACCTCCGGTTCGGCCTCGAGCGCCCCGGCAAACAGCGGCCGGCCGGCACCGTCCTCGCGGTAAAAGGTGAATACGAGGCCGGTCTGCGCGCTCAGATTGTCGAGGTGCCGCATCCGGTCGCGCTCCTTGTCCTCGCGGGTGAGCTCGTGCTTTTTTATACGGTCATCGAGGTAATCGTCTATGTTTAGGCAGCCGACGAGGCCGGTCTGCTCGCGCCCCTCCATTACAAGCGTGTACAGGTACAATCCCGGCTCGTCGTCGGCGCGCAGCACGCCCGTGCCGATAAAGTGCTCGAAGTTCTCCCGCGCCTTCGCGTACACGCGGTCGTCGTACAACGAAAGGCCCGCGGGAAGGTCGATTTCGGGCTTGGATATATGGAAGAAGCTGTGGGGCCGGCCTTCCGCGATCGCGCGCGCCTCCTCCGACGAGACCACGTCATACGGCAGTTCGGCCACCTGCGGCGCAAGCGTCCCCGCGGGGCGAAGGCCCGCGAACTCATATATTTTTGCCATGGTGCACGCCTCTCCCGATTATTGGTACAGCCCGGCAATTGTGCGGGAGTAAGGCTTTTTTTCAACAAATAATTGCCGCGCCGGGCGCCCTCCCGGCTGTAACAATTCCGCGACGGGGCACACCGAACAGAAGGCCGCCATACGGCCCATCCCCTTCGAGAGAGGCGTCATGGAGTACATCGGCATCATCTTCATAATCGGACTCGTCATTCTCGTACACGAGGCGGGGCACTTCGCTGCCGCGCGTCTTTCGGGTATTCCCATCGCGCTGTTCTCTGTCGGTTTCGGACCCAAGCTCGCTGCGTTCAGGCGCGGCGAAACCGAGTACCGGCTGTCGGCCGTGCCCCTGGGCGGGTATGTGCTCCCGGCGATCGAGGACGAAAGGGAGTTTTTCGCGATTCCGGTTTCCCGCCGCCTCGTCATGACGCTCGGGGGCCCCGTCGCGAACGTGGCGGTGTCGCTCGTGCTTCTGGCCGTCCTGAATGCCGCAAGCAGGGGCTTCTCGTTTTCCGGGGTGTTTCTGCTGCCGTTCGAACAGACGGCGGTAATGGGCATGCGCATCCTCGATGCGTTCGGCCGGCTCTTTGCGGGCGGCGGGGAGATATCGGGCATCGTGGGGATAGTGGCCCAGGGAACGGCGTTCGTCGGCGGAAGCGCGCTCAGGGCCGTGCAGTTCGCGGCGGTGCTCGGCCTCAACCTGGCCGTCTTCAACCTGCTGCCGCTCCCGGCCCTGGACGGCGGGAAGGCCTTCCTCTACCTCATGGAAAAGATCCATCCTTCGGCCGCGAGGGCCCATCTGCCGCTCGCGGTCACCGGCTGGGTGCTCATACTGGGGCTTATGGTGTACACGACCTGGGCGGACGTGGTGCGGTACGCGGCCGGTTGACGGACGGCCCCGGCAATCGATCTCAGGAGTCGAAGGACTCCCCGTGCATCGTGGTGAAGCGCTCTATCCGATAGCGCTTTTTACCGGCCGGAATGCTGATTTCGACCTCCTCGCCCGCGCCCCTGTTCTGCAGTGCCATACCGACCGGCGATGAAAGGGAGATCTTCCCCTCGGCCGGTTTTACCTCGTTCGGGGAAACGAAGATGAATTCAATTACGTCCTCGGATTCCAGGTCGAGAACGGTGACCGTGGAGCCGAAGCCGATGCGGTCTTTCGAGATGTCGGACACGCTGAGGTTGTTGAGCTGGCTGAGCTGACTGCTGAGCTGGGTGATGAGCGCGTTCAGAAAGGACTGGCGCTCCTTGGCGGCATGGTATTCGGCGTTCTCCTTGAGATCACCGTATGCGCGCGCCTCCGCGATCTTCCTGGGAAGCTCGACCTTGAATTCGTACTTGAGCTGTTCGAGCTCCTCGCGCATCTTCCGCTTTTTCAGTTCGATGTCATCACTCATTGCGCCGCTCCTTTTTGCTGTGATGCCCACGGTCGTACGATTGTTTACCGCTACAGGGATTAAATCCAGCCTTTTTTATGCCGCCACCCCTCTCAACCGTCCCGCTCCGGGCTCTCGAGCACACGAATCATCACCGGCTGAAACGACTTTTTGCCCGCGAGGACGGCCGAAAGCGCCTTTACGATGCCGAACGAGAGCGCGAATGCCCCGGCGCCGAAGAGCGCGGCGGTGAGATCGGCCTCGAGCCCAAGGTGCGTCGATGCCGCCATGCCCGCGACTATACCGGCGATGAGCGCGGCCACGGGAAAGGCGTACAACAGCAGGCCCATGTGGACGACGGCGCGCGGCGCGATCGCAAATTCGACCGTGTCACCCACGCGCGCCCCGGCGCTGTTCTCGATCATCAGCCGCCGCTTCGATTCGTTCCCCATAAGCGAACACGAGCCCCTGGCCGAGCACGAAGCACAGCCCCCGCCGGCCGACGCCTCCACGAGCGCCACCTTTCCCCTGATCTCGACGACGATCCCGCATTCCACGTCCATTCGCTTCCACCGCCTTTCAATCACTCGTGCGACAGGAACTCGCGCACGAAGCCGGGCGCCGGGCCGCGCCGTATCTCGTCCGGCGTGCCTTCCTGCTCGATCCTGCCTTCATTAATAATAACGATTTTCGTGGCCATCTCAAAGGCCTCTCGCTGGTCGTGCGTCACATAGAGGATGCTGATGCCGAGCGCGCGGTGCAGGTCGCGGATCTCGCGGCGCATCTCGGCACGCAGGCGCGCGTCGAGGTTCGAGAGCGGCTCGTCGAGGAGGAGCACCGGCGGCTCCATCACAAGCCCGCGCGCAAGCGCCGTGCGCTGCTGCTGTCCACCGGAGAGCTGGTGCGGATAACGGCCCGCGAGCTCCTCCATGTGCATCAGGGCGAGCGTTTTCATCACCCTCTCCGTGCGTTCTTTTCGGCCCATGCCGCGGACTTTGAGAGGATACTCCACGTTCCCGAAAACGGTCATGTGCGGCCAGACGGCGTACGACTGGAAGACCATGCCGAAATGCCGTTTTTCGGGCGGGATGTTGACGCCCGGCCCGTACAGCACCGTGTCGCCGAGTATGATCTCGCCCGCCGACGGCGTTTCGAGCCCCGCGATGAGGCGAAGCAGGGTGGTCTTGCCGCAGCCACTCGGCCCGAGGAGCGAGACGAACGAACCGTCGGCCACCACGATATCCATCGGCGCGAGCACCTCTTTATCACCGAAGCTCTTTGCGACTCCTTTGAGGACAAGGTCGCTCATCATTTAGCCTCCAGAATTTCCTCGGCCTTGCGGCCCCGCATAAAAAACGCCCCGAGGAGCGCCGCGCTGAGCAGAATCCACGCGAGCGCCGCGGCCGACGGCTGGTCGGCGTACTCCTGAAGCTGGAAGAGCACCGTGCCCATCGTCGCGCCACCGGGGCCGGTGAGGAGCACGCTCATGGTGAGCTCCGTGAACATGGGCAGCGCCGTGAGAAACCACGCCGCGAGCACGGTCCGGGACAGCAGGGGGAGCCAGATCGTTCGAAGCAGGATGAAGGTCGTCGCGCCGCTCACCACGGCCGACTCCTCGAGCGAGGGATGCACCTGGCGGTACGCGGCGGCGAGCATGCGCGCACCGACCGCACAGTACTTGAGGGCGTAGGCGAGCCCCATCCATACGAGCGGCGAGTCGAACGAAAGGCCGAAGCGACCCATGGCCAGAGCGACCCAGGTCGAGATAAATATGAGCAGAATGGCGATCACGGTACCCGGCGTCGAGAAAGGAACTCCCATGGCCTCGATAATCCAGCGCGCCGCGCGGCTTCCCCTGCGCACCGCCGCGAAGGCGAGGAAGAAGCCCGCGGCGACCACGAAGGTCGCTACCGAGATCGACAGCGCGAGCGAATTGACGAGCGCCTCGCTGAACTCGGGAAGGTTCACCACGTATTCCAGATTCCTGAAGGTCCATGCCGATGGGGAGTAGTTCCCCGCCACGGGGGCGAGCGCCGAAAACGCGAGCGCGCACCAGGGCAGTACCACGGCCGCGGCGAAGACGATCCAGACGGTAGCGGTGACGGGAACGCGCCCGCCGCCCAGGCGGACCAGGCCCGGTCGCGATACGCGCGAGCCCATGATCGCGCCCCCGCGACGGCGCTGAAGGTTGACGAGCCAATTGGAGAGCGCGAGCACCAGCATGGCCAGTACGAGGAGGACGAGCGAGAGCCGGAGCCCCGAGGCGATGCCCGACATTCCACCCAGCTTGAACTGCGAGTAGATGAGCGTGGTGAGCACGAACTGCCGCACCGGCATGCCGAGCATGGCGGGCACGCCGAAGGACGAGAGCGTATAGAGAAACGAAAGGCACATGCCGTTGACCATGGGCGGCCACAGGAGCGGGAAGCTCACGTCGCGGAAGACGCGCCAGGGACGGGCCCCGCTCATGCGCGCGGCCTCCTCGAGCGAGGGGTCCATCCGCTCAAAGCCCGCCTTGAGCTCGAGATAGGGAAACGCGAAGGCGACCGTGCTCTCGACCAGCACCATGCCGTGAAAACCGTACACGCCGCTTTGCGGAAATATCTCTTTAATGGCGCCGACCGCCGGATTGCCGAGCACGATCCAGGCCATGCCGAGCAGGTAGGCCGGAATGGCATAGGGCATCGAGAAAAGCCCCGAGAGCGCCCCTCCCCCGCCGATGTCCGAGCGCGTTACGAGCCAGGCGACGAGGCAGCCGGCCGCACCCGAGATGAGGGCGACGGCCAGGCTGAGCGAGAGCGAGCGCACCAGCGCCTCGACGACAGCCGCGTTCGTGATGCCGTCGGCGAACATGTCAGCGGAGCACGGTATCGGAGAATTTCGATTTGATCGAGGCGCGTTCGGCGTACATCTGCGCGAGAATCTCCGCCGACCAGGGCATCATCGACGCCTTCAGCTCGGCATAGGGCTTCGCCCGGCCGGGCGATGGAGCAGTCTCGACCAGCGAATACATGGAGCCGAGGACGATCGCGTTCTGCGCCTCGGGGGTGAAGAACCAGTCGTAGGCTATCTTGGCCAGATCGGGATTGCGGGAATCGCGGAGGATGGCGATGGGGCTCAGCACCGGGATGGTGCCGTCGGCCGGGTACAGCGGCCGGACCGGCGAGTCCTTGTCCCAGGCCTTGAGCACATTTTCGAGGAGGACGATGCCGAGCGGGCGCTCCCTGGTCTCGATGCGTGTGATGACGGAGCTGTTGCCTCCCGCGGCGATGATATCGTTGCTTCTGAGCTTTTCGAAGAAGTCCCAGCCGTATTTTTTCTGTAAAAGGGCGATGGCGGTGAAGCTCGAGCCGGACTCGAGCGGGTTGGGCATCGAGATGAGCCGCTTGAAGCGCGGATCGGCGAGGTCCTTCCAGTTTTTCGGAAGCTCGGACTCGTTCGCGAAATACCGCGAGTTGTAGCCGATCACCATCACCGGAAGCCTCACCCCGGCGAAGGCGCCGTCGGGATCGACATAGATATCCGGTATGTCCTTCGCCGCCGGGCTTTTATAGGGAAGGAGCTTCCCCTCCTGCTTGAGCTCGTAATACCAGAACGGATCGCTCGTAAGCACGAGGTCGGCGCGCGTGGCGCCCGCGGCGAGCTCCGCGTTCAGCTTGCTCGCGATGTTCTCGCTCCCGCTCTGGAACCACACCACCTCGACGTCCGCGGGCATGGCCTTCTGGAGCGGCTCGCGCATCGTCTCGATCACTTCCTTGTAAATACTGGTGTAGATCCATAGCTTCTTTTTGCCGGAACACGACGCCGCCGAAAGCAGAAATACGATCAATAACAGCGATGCTTGTATGGTTTTCATGTCAGTCACTCTTCGTCCAGGGATAATTGCCGTCCTTCTATATGCCGGCGGCAACGATGAATTCGCCGGCATCCCGTATCTGCGTCGTAGCCATAGGGACGAATGATTATTCGCCCTTACGGCGGTATGGACGGCATTTGCTATGTACGGCAAACCCAATCGACATGACGAGTCTTAACAGGATGTCGATTGAAAATCAAGAAAATTAACGATAACCCCCTCCGGGGGTGGGGATTTGCCATTCATCGCGGCGGTCCGTTTGCTTGCATGTTGCCACATGGGGGGTGAGCCTTGCCGGCTCAATTGGGGCTCTGTTCTTTCTTTTTGGCGAAAAAGAAAGAACCAAAGAAAACGCCTCTCAGACGCCGAGGGCTGACCGCTCAAGCGGCGCGGGGCCTGGGCTTTCAGTGTCATGGAGTGTAAGGTGGTTCGGGATTATTGAATAGATGGTACAGTATGTTTTACCTGAGGTTGTTCATGGAGCTTTATTGCCTGGCTGCGGGAGGCCCCTCCGTGGGCCATCCTCGCCTCGCGGCACATCGTGTGCCGCTGCGTAATGGGGCTTTTTGTGCGAAGAAGCACCGATGGTTATTGCGGCCTTTCGCCCCGCCGGTAGTTGGAAACCCCCTCCGGGGGTGGCGCGGCGCGCCGGGGGCGAGCCGCAGGGGCGAATGCGATTGCCGGATTTCGGGCGTGCCCCTCGTCCGGGGTTCCGACGCTTCTGCGCAAATCCACAGACATCCTTTACGCACGGAGAGCTTCGTTACTTTCTTTCGTAGGGCGAAAGAAAGTAACCAAAGAAAGCCCCGCTCAGACGCCGCTCGGCTTTTGTCCGGTTGGCGTTGCATCCAACTCCCTGCAGGGCTGCGAGAGGCCCCTCCATGGGCTATCCTCGCCCGTGGCACGTCGTGTGCCGCTGTGCAATGGACTTTTTGATTTCAAAGGACGTTCGTTTTGACCACATGAAACTTTGAAACTCGCTATTCATATCCATACTACTTCCGGTCTTCAGGGGGCAGTAACTATTACATTTGAAGCTACTTACTCGTATCCATGCTATTGCCAAAAGCCCCGTCCTTGGCGGCCTTTCCCATCACTACGAACGGAGGGCGGCATTCTCAGATACTACGTCAAAGCTGTTCTTCATTCTATTCGATATCATTATCCGGTAGCAAATTAATTTTGTAGGTAAGAAGGCTATTATTTTCAGGCGGGATAATGAAGATACCCTCATAACAATAACGGAGGTATGTATGAGAAAGACAAAACAACTATTTGATGAGGTGTATAACGAGCCTTCTCGCCCTCAGGGCGACGAGGGCCCTCTTCCCGCGCAATCCCGGCGAGTAAATTGCACGACGCCTATCCGGCAGTTTTTCCCTTGTAATTGTTTTACTATAAGTCTATTTTTTGTATTGATACTGACAATCCCGTCCAATGGGCCGGCGTGTTGCACTATCTTGAATTTTTCCGCTCAAGAGAGCGGGTTTCAGCCGCAGTGACGCAAGAGGCTGCGTAACCATACAGGAGGAAAAGATATGTGGGCATTAAAAAAAATCGGTATCCGCATTTTCCAGTTCTTCTTTTTTAAAGGGGCATACATTTTGCCGTGGAAGAAACCCGAGCTCATCGAGGGTGACGGTTGCTTTACCAGGCTTCCTGAATTCGTCAAGCGCAAGGGATTTGGGAATGTCATGATTATCACCGACAAGGGGTTGATGAAAATCGGCCTCTTGAAACCCCTGTTCAAGGCATTGAACGAATCGAAGGTGACCTATACCCTCTGTGACAATGTCGAGGCCAATCCGAAAATCGATAACATCGAAGAAGCCGTTGCACTGTACAGGGATTACGGATGCCAGGCATTAATTGCCGTGGGCGGCGGCTCGCCTATGGATACCGCCAAAGCCGTCGGCGCCAGGATTGCCCGGCCCAAAAAATCTATCGAGCAGATGGGCGGCACGCTGAAGGTTTTGTGGAAAATTCCCACCCTCTTCGCGGTTCCCACGACGGCAGGCACGGGCTCCGAAACCACCATTGCCGCGGTTGTGACCGACAGGAAAACCCACCACAAGTACTCCATCAATGACCTGTTTCTTATCCCGCCGTACGCGGTCATGGATCCCCTGCTCCATGTCGGCCTGCCGCCGTTCATAACGGCCACCACCGGCATGGACGCCCTGACGCACGCCGTTGAGGCGTACATCACCGTGGACAGGCCGAAATACTGCCGGATAGCCTGCGAGGAGGCCGTGGTCGCCATATTCAAATATATCGAGAAGGCCTACAAAAAAGGCGCCGATGTCAACGCGAGACGGGAACTTCTGTACGCTTCCTACAAGGCGGGCCTCGCCTTCACGAGATGCGGCGTAACCTATGTGCATCCCATCGCGCATACCATCGGCGGATTGTACAGCGTCCCGCACGGTCTGGCTAATGCGGTAATCCTTCCCTACTGCCTTGATTACTACGGCCCGAAGATTCATCCCAGGCTCGCGCGCCTTGCCGACCTCACGGGGATTTCCAAGAAGGGTCAGTCCGATGGGGAAAAGGCGAAAGCATTTATCGCCGAAATCAGACGCATGAACAAGGCCATGAAACTGCAGGACAAGTTCGACTGCATCAAGGACGAGGACATCGATCAGATGGTCGAATGGGCGCTGCAGGAGGCCCATCCGATGTATCAGGTACCCGTGCTTCTGAACGGCGACCAGCTGAGGGAAATTATTTCACAAATAAGGGCCTAACGCCCCTTCGGGTGCCTCCCCGCTGCATGGTCATGGGCATGGGAGTGACCTGCACGGGCCCAGGCTCAGGCCAAAATGCCGCTCTTCGAACTCACCCCCTGGCCCCCTCTCTTTGAACGAAAGAGAGGAGGGATCCTGCCGACGAGCTCGAACCGTGGAACGCCACCTTCTCTTCTGCGAAGAGAAGGTGGCCGGGGGGATAAGTTGATCTGACAACCCCCTCCGGGGGTGGCGCGGCGCCGGGGGCGTGGCAGCTTTTCATTCCGCGTTCCCGCGGGAACGGCTCCGTAGTTAATTTCCCCACAGCGCGTCGCGCAGGCCCGAGGTGCGCCTCACCGGCGTCTCGATCGCCGAAGCCAGCACGCCGGCCGGTGACCAGATCTCGACCGAGCGCCGCGCCCTGGTCACTCCTGTGTACACGAGCTCCCTGGTGAGGACCGGCGAGGCCTTTTCCGGCAGCACCAGCACCACGCGGTCGAACTCGGAGCCCTGGCTCTTGTGGACCGTCATGGCGTACACGGTTTCGTGCTCCGGGAGCAGACGCGGCACGAGCGGGCGCGCACCGCCGTCCCTGGTGGGAAACCACGCGCGGAGCCCCTCCGCGCCGTCGAGGATGATGCCCATGTCGCCGTTGAAGAGCCCCAGCGAATAGTCGTTTCGCGTCACCATGATGGGGCGGCCGGCGTACCAGCGCCGCGCCGGGTCGACGATCCCCTCGTCGCGCAGCATCCGCTCGGCGGAATCGTTCAGCCCCGTAACGCCCAGCGCGCCGCGGCGCAGTGCGCAGAGCAGGACCTGCTCGCTCATGTGCTGGAATGCTTCAAGCGGCTCGTGCGCGGAGGCGACGGCCTCAATGCCGACAGAGGCGTACTCGCGAAGCGTGCGCGCGAGCGTAGCGGCATTCACATCCTCCCGAAAGCTTACGCCGGCGGCGCCGGAGCGAAGGATTCGCAGCGCCTCGGCGGAGTTGCCCTCGCGTACCGCCCGCGCGAGGGAGGCGATGCCTCCCGCTTCGTCGAACCGATAGCTCTTTTTCAGCACGACGATCGAATCGGCGACCGGCCGCACCTCCTTGCGCGATGCCGGCGGAGCGGCCCCCGTGAGGCGGGCCGCCTCGGCCGCAAAGCGCTTTGAATAATAGTGTTCGGCCCCGGTGTTACAGATGTCACCGAGCACGGCACCCGCTTCCACGGATGAAAGCTGATCGCGGTCGCCCAGGAGTATAAGCCGTGCGTCGCGAAGCATCGAGTCCACGAGCTTCGCCATGAGCGGCAGGTCGGCCATGGACGACTCGTCCACCACAAGCACGTCGTACGGAAGCGGGTTGCCGGCGTTGTGTCTGAAATAGGGCGTGCCGGGCAGGCTTTGAAGCAAGCGATGCAGGGTCTGGGCCTCCGTCGGAATGCACTGTTTCACCGCGGGGGCGCAGGGAAGGGAATCCACGGCCCCCTGCACCGCCTCCTGGAGCCGCACGGCGGCCTTGCCCGTCGGGGCTGCGAGCGCCGCCCTTGTGTGCCTCCCCGACGCGAGGGCCTGCTCCGCGAGGAGTGCGAGTATCCGGACGACGGTGGACGTCTTGCCGGTACCGGGGCCGCCCGAAATGACGGAGAAGGATTTCATCACCGCGACGGCGGCCGCGAGGCGCTGCAGGTCGGGCCCGTCTCCAGGTGGAGGGCCGAACATCCGCTCCAGGCCCTCGCCGAGAAGCGCGGGATCGCAGTCGTCGCGCGAACGGGAGCTCATCCGCTCAATCGCCGTTGCCAGGGTGTTTTCGTATTGCCAGTAACGATGAAGGTACAGCCTTCCCTTCTCGTCGAGGATGAGCGGTCGGTAGCCGCCGGGCGCGCCGACCACGGGCGATCCGCGGAGCGACTCGATCCAGCGCCCGGCATCGCCGGGAATGAGCCCCGGCGGGTACTCGGCGAGGCCCCCCGCCGCCGCGGAGACGATGTCGAGGCACACGTCGCCGGCGGCCGTCCGGCTGCTCGCGAGGCCGGCCGCGAGCGAGAGCTCCCGGCTTTCACCGCCCGCAAGGCGGCACATGAGGCCCGCGAAGGCCCGGTCGTACGCGCTGAAGATGTCGTTCCATTGCGTCATCGCGCGGCCTCCCCCTTATCGAAATAGCTGCCGAGCGACTCTATGAGCTCCACCGGCGGAAGGTCAAAGTACACCCCCGGATGGGTCGGGTCGGACGGGTCCATGCCGCGGACGAAAAGATAGAACACGCCGCCGAAATGCCGTGCGTACTCATATCCCTCAAGACGGAGGGCGAGATATCGGTGCAGGGCGACCGCGTACAGATGATACTGCAGCACATAGCGGTGGCGCGCCATCTCAGCGGCCATCCGTTCGGGCGAATAGTCCGAGGGCAAGCCGCCGAGGTGGTTGGATTTCCAGTCGATGAGATAATACCTGCCGCCGCTCGCGAACACGAGGTCGATAAAACCGCGCAGAAATCCCTTTACGGGCTGAAATCCAAGCTTCTCGATGGAGGCGGCGAAATCGCCGATGAGGCCGCTTCCGCCCGCGCGGGCGAACACGCTCCCGAGTCCCGCCGGAGTGATGCTCCCGAGCGGAAGGGTGAATTCGAGCTCGTGCAGGCGGTCGGGCCACCCGAGCGATTCGAGAAGATGGACGCCGCCGGGACTCCCGAGCGGAGAGCGGAGCACCGACGAAACCATGCCGAGGAGCGCCGCGGTCCAGGCCGGCTCGAAGCCGTAGAGCTCGAGCTTTTCACGGACCGTCCGCTCCGCCGACACGGCGTCAGGCAGCGAGAAATCGATATCTTCAAATACGGCATGGATACAGCTTCCCGCACGGGCGCCCCGCGGAAAGCCGAATATGCTTCCCGTTTCAGGCTTCTCCGGGGCGGACGGCCTGACGTATTCGTGGTCGTAATCCCGCTCCACGCTGATGCCCTGTGCGAGCGCGCTGAAGCTCGTTACCCGCCGTCCTCCGGCGACTGATCCGCCGAAAGTCCTGCACCGCAGTTCGGGAGCCTTGGCCCGTGCGGGCCGGAAGACGTGCGCCTCTTTTTGCGGAATCTCACCGAGTTCGATACAGCCCGGACACGATTTGACGAGCTCACCGAGCCCGCGCATCATCGCGCCGTCGTCGAGGCCTGTTACATGAACCGAGAGCTTCTCCACGATATTACCGCCGTCGAGTTCCCCGGGGTTGTGGAACAGGTATGCCGGCGCCGAACCGGCGCATTTATTGATGCGCCCCCAGACCAGGTAACAGCGCCGCTTCGCCCGCGTTACGGCCACGTAGAGGAGCCTGAGGTTCTCGGCAAGCTGTTCGCGCGCAGCGGCCGCGCGCCCCTCCCCGTCCTCGCCGGGCGCCGCGCCGATGTTGAAGACGGGACGGTTTCCGCGCGCGGGATCGTGATACAGGAAGGGTTCGCCGATGTCGCGCGCGTCCCAGGTAAACGGGCAGAACACCACGGGGAACTCGAGCCCCTTGCTGCGGTGCATCGTGATGAGCGTAACCGCGTTCTCGTCGGTCTCGAGCCTGAGCTGGTGTTCTTCCGGGCTGTTCGGCTCTTCCGAATTCCCTATGGCCGCACCGAGCCACTTGACGATTCCGTCTCCACCCAGGCGCTCCTCGCGCTGGGCCCGGTGCAGTAGTTCGGCCAGGTGCAGCACGTTGGTAAGCACTCGCTCCCCGTCCGGCCGGCGAAGCAGGCGCCCGTGGACCTTCTCGCGGCGCAGCAGCGAGTGGAACATGCGCATGAACCCGTGCCGCGCCCATGTTTCGTGGTAATCGAAAAAGCGCTCGATCGCCTCCTCCCACGCCCGCCCTCCCGAGGAGAGGTGCGCGATATCGTCGCCCGTCATCCCTATGATATCCGTGGCGAGGGCCGCGCGCATGAGGCGCGCGTTGACGGGATTGTTGACGGCACGCAGCAGGCGCAGCACCTCCACCGCCTCGACCGACGCGAAGACGCTTTCGGTACCGTAGAGCACCGAGGGGACGCCGACCGAGCGAAGGGCCTCCTGCACCTCGCGCGCCTGTCGCCTGGTCCGCACGAGTACGGCGATGTCGCCGGGGGCGTACAGGCCGCCGGAGACCAGCGCTACAGTTTCCGATGCCACCGCGGCGACGGCCAGCCCGCCCGCCCGTTCCTTGCTGACGGCCTTGCCCTCGACGGCCGCGAAACTGGACGGAATGAACCAGATCCGCATTCCGGGCGACGGGTCGCCGCCCGTGTCGTGTTCGGCCGCCGAAACGGGGGTGAAGCCGATTTCTGGAAAGACGAAGGGGTCGCGGACGCGCGAGAACATGGCGTTGACCGCGGCGACAAGCTCCGGCGCCGAACGCCGGTTGATATCCATCGTGGCCTTCGTGCCCGCCGAAGACGCCGCCTTCATGTAGGCAAATATATCGGCCCCCCGAAAGCCGTAGATGGCCTGCTTCGGATCGCCTATAAGATAGAGGAGCGATTCGTCCGAGCCGAATATGGTCGTGAATATGGAGTACTGAACGGGATCGGTGTCCTGAAACTCGTCGATCAGCGCTGCGGCATATCTCCGGCGCACCGAGCGCGCGAGGGCCGAGCCGCCTCCGCGCTGAAGGGCCTCATGCATTCCCCGTATAAGGTCGTCGAACGAACGGACCGCGCGAAGCTCCTTGCGGCGCCGCAGTTCGCCTTCGGCATAGGCGAGAAAATCCTTTTTCAATCGTAAAAGATAGCGGCCGAAGAGATCCCGCGCCTCCTCGCGCAGGCTGAAAAATCCGTCGATGCGCGCGAAGAAGGCCGGCAGGGGGGAGCTTCTGCCTTTTCTGAAGGCCTTCTCGATCGAAGCGGAGTGGAATCTTTCGAGGTCTTTGTGCTTCGCAAGCTGCAGGCCGTCCTCTGCGTAGGCATCCATCCGCTCCATCATCCGGGCGATGATCGCCTCCGAATACATGTTCGCCTTGAGCACCTCGTCCCCGAGCGCGCCGAGCAGAAAGCCACCGATTTGTGAGCGCTCCTCGCGCCACGATCCGCAAAAACGGGGGTATTCCTCATCGAGCCGCCGCGCGACCGCTAACACCTCGTCCGCGCGGACGTCCGCGTCGCCGCTCTCGAGTATGTAGTCCGGATCGAGTGGGCGTTTCCGCGCGAGGAGCGCGAAATAGGCCGGGGACATCTTCTCGGCGGCGGCAAACTCGACAAAGGGGAGCGGCGAGGCATACCAGTTTATTCGGAAATAATCCTCGGCAATCCCGGTCATCACCTCATCATCCGCCGCCTCGAGCTCCGTCTCGAAAAGCGCGCCGCTCTCGAAGGCGTTTTCGAGCAGGGCGCGCTGGCAGAAGGAGTGAATGGTGAAGATGGCGGCCTCGTCGAAATTTCGTATGGCGCGGGCAAGCCGCTCGCGCGCCTCCGGGTCGGACGCGTGGCGTTCCACGAGGCCGCGCTGGAGCGGATCGTCCGCGTACTTTCCCCTGAGCTCGATGAGGTCCCGTCCGCATCCCCCGCGGGCGTTTGGGTCGTCAATCATTGAAAGCGTCGCGCGCAGGCGGCCGCGCAGGCGTTCGCGCAGTTCCCCCGTGGCGGCCACGGTGAAGGTGACGACAAGGATGTTCTCCACCTCCAGTCCCTTCTCGAGGATGAGGCGGAGGTAGAGCCCGCTGATGGCATAGGTCTTGCCGGTACCGGCGCTCGCCTCGATCAGCACGGTCCCCGAGAGCGGGCTCTTCGTTATGTCGAAGCGCGACGGGGCGCTCATCGCTCCTCCTGAAATTTCAGTACGGGATCGTACACGGCCCGTGCGAGCCGGATGAACTCATTCTTAAAGAAGCGTTTGTCGAAGGGATCCATCCTGCGAAAACACCGTTCGGTGTACAGATCGGAAAGATCGCCCCGCGCATACTCATTCCCTTCGTATGCCGAGCGTGCCTTGAAAAGAGCATCTTCGATCGAGCGGTTTTCGGCATATTCCTTCGCGTAGGCAAACGACGCCTCGGGGAAAAACGGAACGATGGCACGGCGCCCCTTCCGATATATCCTCACGAGCTCGGCAAGGTGGGCGCGGCATGTGCCGCCGTCCGCCATGACGAAGACGGCCGGCGCGTCCTTGTTTTTGCCGACGAGATACGCGGCCGGCGGCGATGCGGGAGCGGACGCGCAGACCACCGCGCAGTATTCGATCCACGCACGGAGACGGTCGGAAGCCCTGACCGAGGCGTAGCGGTGATGGATTATTCCGCCCGGATAGACGCGGTCGACCCTTCCGGCGAGCGCGTGCCCGTCGACGTCTACCTGAATGTCGAGCGGCGCGAGCGCGGCGCCCTGTCGCAGACCGGCAAGAGCGCGCGCGAACGAGCGCACGTCGGGAAGCAGGCGGCGAAAGGCGTACTCGCCGGGGGCGCCGTGGGGCAGCGCACCCTTCGCGCGCACCAGCGGGTACAGTCCGGCCGGGTCCACGCCGTCGAGCGCCTCGTCGACCAGGCGTTCGGCGAGCCTGAACGCGTCGAGCCCGTCAAGGGAGAAAGCCTCGGTGTCGCCGGGGATTTCGGCGGGCGCGTCGAGCCATATTCCAAGCGTACGCCCGAGCAGATGCCGCGCCGGTCTATGAAAGAAATCGAGGAGGTCCGTCAGTCGAATGAGCGCACCCTCTTCGTCCGCGGCCTCGCCCGTCATAAACGGCCCGTAGTCCGCGGTCTTTCCGCTGAAGCTTTCGGCGGCCGAGCAGAGCTCGGGCGCATAGCTGTACAGCTTCGGACCGCCGGTAAAGTAGGCCGGGCTGAACGACTGCAGCCGGTGTTCGGTGAGGATGGACGAGCGGAGCGATTTATCGGTCGGCGTCGTGTAGCCCTGCTCGATGTAATCGAGGAGCTCGCTTACGAGCACCGACGGGGGGATCGGCTTGTTTTCGGTTATGCTTCGACCCGCGTAGCTGATAAACAGACGGTCGCGCGCCGAGACGAGGGCCTCGAGGAAAATGTACCGATCGTCATTGCGGCTCGAACGGTCGCCGTGCAGGTACGTCCTTTTCATCAAATTGAATCCGGCCTCGATGTCCCTGCGGGGATAGGCGCCGTCGTTCATGCCGACCATGCAGATCACGCGGAAGGGTATGCTGCGCATCGGCAGCATGGCGCAGACGGTCACGCCGCCCGAGAGAAAGGCCCCGTGCGCCTTCTCCTCCCTGAGCGAACCCTCGAGCCATGAGCGCACCACCGGGAATCCGATGGCGTCGGCGAAGCTCGCCGCGTCCGTCTCCTCCGCCAGGCGCTCGATTACGCGACGAAGCGCGGTGAGATCATCGGCCGAGTCGTCGCACTCGAAAAAGCGCTCGACGAGCGACAGCAGATGGCGCGCCCATTCGCCCGGAGGCCGGGGAAGCGCGAGCGAGCGCGCCGCCTCGAACAATTGTTCGAGCAGATCGACGAGCCCGCCCAGCACCGCGGTGTCGCCTCCCTCGATCGGGTCATACGGCAGAATTCCCCCGAAGAGGCGTGCCCCGTCGCCCGGCATGGCACTCCCGAGGACCATACGGTCGAGCCCGTGCCGCCAGGTGTTTTCCTCCATCGGCGGGAGACCCTCGACCCTGCCGCTGCGGTCCTCCGCGTCGATCCCCCAGCGGATGCGCGTACCCTCCACCCAGCGGCGGACCGTCTCGCGGTCGGAAGGTCCCAGCGCAAACCGGGCCAGGACAGAGTCGCACTCCATGATATCGAGCACCTGCCCCGCGGTGAAACGGCCCTCATACAGGTCGAGTATGGCCAAAAACGCGCCGGCCGCGCCGTTCTCCGAGCGAAGGCTTCGATCGGCGACCGCATAGGGTATGCGCAACCCCTCGCTCCTCGGCGCGCCGAAGACGGCCTCGAAGAATGGACCGTAGGTTTCGATATCGGGCGTCATGACCACCACGTCGTGCGGCTCGATATCGGGCCGCTTCGCAAACAGGTCGAGCAGGTAATCGTAGAGTGCCTCGATCTCGCGCATCGGGCTGTGGCACGAATGTATGCCGATGGACTCGTCGTGCGCAGGGACCATTCGTTTTTTCGCGTCTGCGGCATCGCCGCCGGGGTCGGCCGAGCCACGGTCGATGAGCTCGCGTATGTCCCCCTGTACGAGCTCGAGGAGGGTTTGCTCTTTAGAACCGGTTTCGGGGAAATCGTCGACAAAGTCCACGGACTCGTCGACCGCAAGGAGCACGTTGAACAGAAAATCGCGCCCCACCCGTCCCATCGAGGCGAGCAGGCTGTTTCCCGCGTAGAGGTGCCGCTCAGAAGCGGGAGTGCCCTTTTTCATTCTGCGCGTTATCCGCGCCTGCTCGCGCGCCGAGACGATGTCGCCCCAATAATAGCGCGATGGATCGAGGACGAAGAAATTAATTTCAATATGCCGGGAAAGCGCGTACAGCACGCGCACGTACAGCGGCGGGAGCGTGGCGATCCCGAATAGCGATATCCGCGACGGCAGAGCGCCGAGCCGCTCCGGGCCGAGTGTATCGATCTTCGCAAAGAGGTGTGCCGCGAGCGCGGCATGGTGGGCCGGGCTTCTACCTTTGAATAAACGCCGCCACAGGTCCGCCTGCCACCACTGGTCTTCATCCCCGTCCGGGGCGGCGGCGCGCTCCCATTCGAGAACCATCCCGGGCCGGTGCACCACGTACTGGTCGAAAACGCCGGCGATCCGCGCGGCGAGCTGGCGGCGCTTCAGTTCATTCGTGCCGTCCCCGAGGTAGGTTCCGAGCGGTTCGTATCCGGGCATGTGGGCGCATTCGGGCAGGAGGCCCATGATCCGCCAGGAGAGTATTTCGCGGCTGAACGCCCCGGCGGGGCCGGCCGCTTCTGCAAGGCCCGCGAATACCCGCTCGAGCATGACGGTCGGAAAGACGTACTCGAAGTTGGCCCACACGCCGAGGCGCTCAGCCATGCGCTGCGAGATCCAGCGCCCCATGCCCACGCTCATGACAACAATGGTTTCTTTCTCGAGCGGAGAGCGGAGCGGGAGGCGCACCCGGTCGGCCAGGCTTTCGGCCAGCCGTTCGAGCATGTCGGAGGTGTACACGTTGAATGCCATCGCAAAGCGCCTTCCGGACCCGGCCGCCTCAGCGGTTCGTTTCGAACAGGAGGTTCTCGATAAAACGGCCGACGCCGGTCGCGTCGTCCCGGGCGAAGCGCGGGAGCGTTCCGGGAACCGGATTGTCGCTTACGAGCGCGACGATATTGGCCGTCCCCGCGGCGCAGAGCGGGACCTCGGGGGAGTCGGCCACCACCTCGATCTTGAAGACGTCGGCCTCCTTGTCCCCTTCTATCAGGACGATATCGTACTCGCCGAAAAACCGGAGCGCGAGCTCTACCGATCCCGAAGGACGATCGAGCCGTTCGACCAGCGCGCACTCGCGGTCGTTGGTGATCGCGATGCCCGGACAGCCGGCGGCGCGGTATCGCCAGGTGTCCTTACCGGGATGATCGATGTCGAAGTCGTGGCGAAGGTGTTTAATAATTGCTATTTTATGACCCCCTTCGTCGAAATGGCGTATGAGCTTTTCAATAAGGGTGGTCTTGCCCGAACCGGAGCGGCCGACGATCGATACGATGAATGGCATGGTATTCTCTCCGAAGACACAGGGACCCCGGATGCACGACGGCGCCCGGAGACATAATGATAGTACAACTCACAGCGTGCCTGTCAAGCGAATATGCCGCCGCTCATAGATGACATTAACGCGTTCGTGGTCGCCGGCGGCAAGAGCAGGCGCTTCGGGCGCGACAAGGCGCTTTTCCCGGTGGAGGGCGTCCCTCTGATCGAGCGCGTGCTCTCCGTGCTGGGGGAGGTTTTTACCGACATCGCCATTATCGCCGACGACTGCGGCCGGTTTGCGGACTTCGATATCCCCTGCCATCCCGATATCGTCAAGGGCTGGGGGCCGCTCGGCGGCATCCTCACGGCGCTCCATCACGCGCGTCCCCGCGGCTGCTTCGTCGTCGCCTGCGACATGCCGTTTCTATCATCATCGCTCATCCGCGGCATGGCACAGCTCATGGACGGAAGCGACGTGGTGATCCCCTTTCTCGACGGCAATTTCGAGGCGCTGCACGCGTTCTACTCGCCGAATTGCCGCGAGGCCGTCCTTAAAGCCATTGACCGCGGGGAACGTCGGGTGGTGAGCTTTTTCGATAAGGTAAGGGTGCGCCGCGTTGAGGCCGGCTGGATAAAACCGATCGCCGATCCGGCGCGCGTGTTCTTCAACATCAACTACCTTGACGATCTCGAAAAGTTTTAATTGACGCCGCCCGCGACGGCTGTTAGGCTCGACTATATTCTGAAAATAATCCGGAGTTCCACCGGCGGGCCCTTTCACCCCTTCGGAGTCTGGGAGAGCCGCCTTACCGGATGAAATCGGTAGTATTCATCGTGTCAGACCCGGATAACATCGAGATGGAGGAGCCATGGCAGCGGGAGAGGTAAGAGTCGGGGAAAAAATCAAAGAACTCAGGGAATCCCAGGGCCTTTCGCTGAAAGACGTCGCGGACCGCACGGGCTTTTCGACGGCGTATCTTTCGCAGCTCGAGAACCATCTCATCTCGCCGCCGCTCGGCGCGATCACCACCATAGCGCGCTCGATGAACATCGAAATCGGGAGGCTCTTTAACCAGGTGGGAAAATCCCCCTTCACCATCGTGCGCAGGGACGAGCGGACTCCCACCTCGCGCGTCGCCTCCAAGGAAGGGGTCCGCTACGGTTATTCCTACGAGTCCCTGGCCCCCGACAAGATAAACCGGCACATGGAACCATTCATCGTTACCCTCGAGCCGGTCGATAAAAAGGGCGCGGCCTACAGCCACGAGGGAGAGGAATTCCTCTTCGTGATGGAAGGCAGGGTCGAGATCCAGCTCGGCGAATTCACCGACCTGCTCGAGCCGGGCGACACCATCTACTACGACTCGACGACGCCCCACCGCGTTTCCTGCGTCGGTGATACGCCCGCCAGGATCCTTGCGGTCATCTACGCGCAGCAGCACGAGTGAGGCCCTCCGGGGCCGCCCGCGTCCGGAATGCGGCGATTCCCGGCTTTTTTACACCGCTGAAACAGTCGGCGCATTTAGTCCTTGATTTTGCCGCCGTTTGCTGCTATAGTACTATACCTGTTGCAAATCTTGGAAATATCGGGTTTGCAACAACCTTACTATTCCGGTGCACGGCCCGGAAAGCGTGAATAAAATGCTTTACACTATATGGACCGCTCGTAGAGTATTCCCGACGTTGAAACCATCTCTCGGCAGATAACCCGATTATGAATATCACCGATCATTCGTGCTCCCTGCACGGCATCCGGCCAGAGGATGAGTGCGGGGTTTTCGGCATTTACGGCGCCGAACGGGCCGCCAATCTCACCTACCTCGGCCTGTACGCGCTCCAGCACCGCGGCCAGGAATCGGCCGGAATAGCCTCGAGCGATGAAGAGCATATCTACCGCTACGCCGGGATGGGCAAGGTGGTCGACATCTTCCACGAGGAGCATATCGACAGCCTCCCCGGGCACATGGCAATCGGCCACAACCGCTACTCGACCACCGGCAGTTCCTTCCTGCGCAACGCGCAGCCCTTTCGCGCGGATTCCGTCCTCGGCCCGATCGTCCTTTCCCATAACGGCAACCTCGTTAACGCCGGTTCGCTCCGCTTCGCGCTCGAACGCGACGGCTCGATCTTCCAGACCTCGATCGATACCGAGGTCATCGTGCACCTCATGGCGCGCTCGGGCATTGGCGATTTTCTCGAGGCGCTGATCTACGCGCTGCGGCAAACGAAGGGAGCGTACTCGCTCCTCGTGATGAACAGGCACCATCTCTACGCCGTCCGCGATCCGAACGGGTTCAGGCCGCTCGTGCTCGGCAAGCTCGACGATGCCTGGGTGGTGGCCTCCGAGACCTGCGCCTTCGACATCATCGACGCGCAGTACGTTCGCGAGGTGCAGCCGGGCGAGCTCCTGGAGATTACGGCCTCCGGCGTGAAGTCCTACTTTCCCTTCGAACGGCAGAAACAGTCGCTCTGCATATTCGAGTACATCTATTTCTCGAGGCCCGACTCCATCATCTTCGGGAACTCGGTCCACGAAATGCGCATCCAGCTCGGGCGCATGCTCGCGCGGCAGTCCGGTGTGGAGGCCGACGTCACCGTGCCGATACCCGACTCGTCCATCTGCGCGGCGCTCGGCTACGCGCGCGAATCGGGCGTTCCCTACGATAAGGGCATGATCCGCAGCCACTACATCGGCCGCACCTTCATCGAGCCCACGCAGAAGATTCGCGACTTCGGCGCCAAAATAAAGTACAACATCGTGCGCCCGGTAATCGACGACAAGCGCATCGTGGTTGTCGACGACTCGATCATGCGCGGAACGACGATGCGCAAGATCATCAAGATGTTCCGGGGCGGCGGCGCACGAGAGATCCATGTGCGCATCTCGGCGCCGCCCACGCGCTTCCCCTGCTTCTACGGCATCGACATCCCGACCCGCAGCGAGCTCATCGCCTCGTCGCATTCCATAGAGGAGATCCGCAAGTACCTCAGGGTCGATTCGATCGAGTACATGAGCGTGGAATCGCTCCTGACCGCCATCGACCGGCCCGAGCTCAAGTTCTGCACCGCCTGCTTCGACGGCAATTATCCGGTTGAGTTCGATCACAGCGAGGACGAGAGCAAGCAGAAGTATCTCTTCGAAGATATGGCGACGAACGAGTATTATTGAGCGCCAAAAATACTTGACAGAAGGCGCTCTTTTGATTTGTGGTATAGCACAATAGGTCACTAGCTCAATTGGTAGAGCATCGGTCTCCAAAACCGAGGGTTGGGGGTTCGAGTCCCTCGTGACCTGCATCGTAAAATCGTGGTTTTGAACGGTAAAATTTCCGCATGCCCGATCCAGGGCATTCCCTCGCGGCACGGAGCCCCGTTGTTTTCAGTCGAAAACCTCCGTAATCACTACTCAAATGGTTCTTGCAATGATTCATGGAGTGTGTTGTTCTTATCAAATGAGGGTGCATTATCCCGGTTCGCGACCAGACAGAACCCGGCCGCCTTTATCTACAGAAAAGGTCTAGCCACAGGACGATATACATGAACGTCATATTGCGAGGAATCATTAAATTAAAAATCTTTCCCATTCTGTTGCTGCTGATCGTTTCATGCGAAACGGGCGGTGATGAAACCGATACCAATCCGTTTCATATACGCCTGAATATCAGCGCTGATTCAACCATAGTCTGTTTCGGCGACAGCCTCACCTTCGGAGACGGAACCGATGCGCCTCCGGAAGAATCATATCCATGGTGGCTGCAGGACATGGTAAACCTGCCGGTGATCAACTCCGGAGAAAGCGGGGACACCACGACCACTGCGCTCACTCGCATTCAGACGGATGTATTCGATTACCATCCGGTCATCGTACTCCTGGAACTTGGCGCGAATGACTATTTAACCGGCGTAGACCCGGAAAAGACCGGAGACAACCTTCATGAAATCATCGAGTCCTGTCTCGCACAAGACGCCGTAGTTTTTCTCTGCAGGTTTTTCACCGATGAAATGGCCGCCGAATACGCGCAGACCGATCCGGAAGGGGTCGATTCGCTCATTACGATGTTCGCGTCACTGGCCCGAAAGGAGCGAGTGTTTCTCATAGAGGACATCTGGGGCGATATACGGGATGACGCCGAGCTTATGTATGATACCGCGCATCCGAACGGCGCTGGCTATCATATCATGGCGCAGCGGATTTTCGACGCCATGGAGGAAATGCTTGCGTACAACGGACTTATTATTCCTTGATCTACCTTGAACAGCCCAAAATCTTTCAGGTCAAACAGAGGCAAAACAGCGCACGCAGCGCGTGCTCAGCTTATCCTGAGCCTGCTGCCGGGCATGGAATAACAGCCGCGCACGTTCTGCATGCCTGCCGTTCCATCCGAAAGCTTCCCCGGCAATCACATCACGTACACCTTCCGCAGTTCGACCGCCGTCAGCTGGTTTTTCGCGACGATCGTGCGCTTGCCGCCGGCGAACTTCGTCTCGATGCACTTCGCGTGGATAGAGCAGTCCCCGCGCCCGTCGGGAGTGTAGCCGCGGCAGACCCTCAGCACGTCGGGCGATATCTCGTCGATCAATAAGATTCTCCCGTCGCCGCCCTTGAGTCGTCCCAGTTCGAACTTTCCGTCTATGACGTGCAGCCCGCGCGAGGCCATGTCGTGCGTCACCACGGCGGCGATCTCCCTCACGAGCCTCTTGACCTGGTCGATCTCACCGCGCGTCATCACGCCAATATCCTCGAGCGATTCGAAGGTAATGAGTATGTCGGCATCGCCTTTGGTCCATGCCTCGATGAGGCAGTCGAGCTTTCTACAGGGCCTTATAAAGGGATAGCGCCGCCAGAAGCTCCCCTGGCCGTTGTTACGCCAGGTGAATTCCAGGTTGGCGAGGGGGGCCGAACCGGCATATTCGGGGGCCTCCTCCGCCATGCCGATCGGAATGGCCGGCTCCACGATCATTTCGTTGTCGCCCGACGAGTCGATGTAATGCGAGGCGATGCCCTTTTCTTTAAGAAGCCTGAAAAAGTGGGAGGCGAATTTGCATGCCACGGCGCCCTTGCCCGGTATCTCGCCCACTACGACGTCGTAACCGGGATCGAAGACCGGCTTTCCGTTCTCCATATAGCCGGTTGCGCGGTCGGTAAAAACCATCCGGTATTTCCCGGCGTACCGCCCTTCGGCAATTTCGAACACGTCCTTCGATTTTCCGCGATACACAAGCTTTTCTTCTGCCATGGCCTTTGTGCTCACTCCGTTCCCTTAATTCCCGCCCCGGCGCCCGCCGCGCCGCGAGCAAAGTTTGTTTACAAGGAATGCCAGTGTTACCGGCGGACAACCCAAAATACAAGATTAATACACACCACTGCGACAAAAATGTATCAAAAACCCGAAGGCGCGCAAATGGCTGCGCGCCTTCGGGTTTTTTACTCAGCCCCTCCCGAACCCCCGCGGGTCCTTCGCGGTCTTCTTCTCCCATTTCGCCATCGTGGCCTTGAGCTCCGCCGCCTTCTCCGGAAAGGTGTTGATGACGTTGTAGCTCTCGCCGGAATCGTTCCGTAAATCGTAGAGGAGCGGCCAGCGCACGCCCATCTGCTTTTTGCCGAGGGCGTCGGGCACAGGCGCCGCGTCCAGCGCGATGGGCCATACGTAGCGGTTCATCCTGTCAAAATATTTCCACTGCCCGGCGCGTACGCCCTCGAGGAGGTCGTAATGGTAGAAGTAGATGGCGTCGTGCGGGGAGGCGTTCGACGCGCCCGAGAGCACTCCGGCTATGTTTTTGCCATCGATGACGCGGTCGCCGGGAAGACCGACCCCCGCCAGGCCGAAGAGCGTAGGATAGAGGTCCAGGTTCATCATCGCGGCGGAGCTCACCCGCCCGGCCGGTATGCTTCCCGGCCAGGCCGCGACGAAGGGCACGCGGAAACCGCCCTCGTAGCTCTGACCCTTGCGCCCCCGGAAGGGACCCGCGCTTCCCTCGTACCATGGACCGTTGTCGCTCGTGAAGATGATCAGCGTGTTCCGCTCGAGGCCCTTCCTCCGTAAAAGTCCCACGATCTCGCCGACGCTCCAGTCGATCTCCTCCACGGAGTCGCCGAAGAGGCCCGCCTTCGACTTCTTCTC
>JADFDB010000159.1 GCA_018263175.1 Spirochaetota bacterium | reverse complement strand
TCGGCGAAGGCAGGCACCCCAGCACATCGCTGTGCCTGCGTTTTCTTGCGGAACACCTGGGGGCTTTCGCCGAGGGGGAGCGTGCGGCCTTATCCGTGCTCGACGCGGGGGCGGGCACCGGCATCCTCTCCATCGCCGCTGAAAAACTTGGTGCGGGGCTCATCGACGCGGTGGAACTGCACGGCACTGCCGCCGAAAACGCGCGCCGCAATGTCCTTCTCAACGGCTGTGAACGCGTCAGCGTGCGGCAGGCTGACCTTCTTTCGGTTGAACTCACAAGGGATTACGATATCGTGCTCGCCAACCTGATCTCAGACGTCATTATCGCCTGCCTCGGCGTACTCGTTCCGCTCGTGCGGCCCGGCGGCGCCATGATCGCAAGCGGCATCGGGCGCTCGCGCGCCGCGGAGGTCGAGGAGCGCTTCCATGCCTGCGGGCTGGGGATCAGGGACATCGCGCTCCTCGACGGCTGGATGGGGTATCTTCTAACGCGCTGAAACGGTCTTTCAGGCCTTTGCCAGCGCCTCGATGAGTTTTTCGACCGGCTCCGCGCCGATTATCTCGATCGTTTCATTTATCACTGTTTTCGGAACGGAGCTCACGTTGTACTTTACCGCGAGCTGGGGGAAGGTCCCCGCATCGACCATGTCCGCACGCACCCTGGGACTTTCGAGCGCGATGCGGTGCGCCGCGCTGACGGCCGTCGGGCAATACGGGCAGGTCAGCGAGATGAAGACCTGGAGGTGAATGTCCTTGTTGATCTTTTTCAGCGCTTCAGCCGCCTTCGCGGGGAGCATTTCTTTAAGTCCGGAAGCCTCAAAAATGCTCTGGATGAACGAATTGATTTCGTATCCGCCGGGAAGGCCGAAGAAGCGCATGCGCGTGTCGTTGTCGCTTTTATCGAGCACTACGATCGCGGGTATCTTGTCCACCTTGTAGTGCGCGGCCTTGTCGCGATCTTTCACGAAATCGAACACGGTCAGCCCGATTTTGTCGTTGAGGGAGGTGAACTCCTTTAAGAATTCATGAGTTTCCTTGCAGATGCCGCACTCGAGTTCCTGCGTAAAATAAAGCAGGTGGACCTTTTCGGTGAGCTTTGCCAAATTGTCACCGATCTGCTTTCTGACCTTGTCGTCGAAGATAGCCATGGGTAATCCTCCATTCTGTCGTTTAAGATTCTCTGAGAACGTATTCGCAGGCGGACAGCGCTGCCTTGGCGCCTTCTCCGGCCGCGATTATGATCTGTTTGAAGGGCACCGAGCTTACGTCTCCGGCGGCGAATATGCCCGGGCGGCTGGTCCGGCACGCGCAATCTACGTTGATTTCGCCGAATTCATTCAGATCGAGAAGATCCTTGACCATCGAGGTGTTGGGGACGAGGCCGATTTCGATAAAAATACCCTGCACCTTTATTTCGGTAACGGATCCGTCGGTGCGGCTTTTAACGATAACGCTCTCCACCTGCTGGACGCCCTTAATTTCGGCCACCTCGTGTTCGTAGAGCACCGTGGTGTTCGTGTAGGCTTTAAACGCGTCGATCAGAATTTTATCGGCGGTGAGATCGGCAAGGAACTGAATGACGGTGACGTGCTCGGCAATCTTTGCGAGGTCGATGGCAGACTCGATCCCCGAGTTGCCGCCGCCCACCACGATGACGCGCTTGCCGGCGAAGAGCGGGGCGTCGCAGATCGCACAGTATGCAACGCCCTTTCCCGTAAGCTCGGTTTCGCCCGGCACACCGAGGCGGCGCCAGCTCTTTCCGGTGGTGACGATGAGGGTGCGCGCCTTGAAAGCGCTTCCGTCTTCCAGTCGAACGGTCTTCTCCCGGCCGTCCTCGATCGAGACCGCTTTTTTGCCCTCGAGTACGGCGATCTCGAACTGCCGTACCTGCTCCCTGAATTTAGAGGCGAGCTCGACGCCGGTGATGTAGCGGTATCCCATGTAGTTTTCGATGTCGGAGGTGTCGGAAAGCTGACCGCCGAAATCCATGGTGATGAGCCCCGTCGAGACGCCCTTTCGCATGCAGTACACCGCTGCCGTTTGCGCGGCCGGGCCGCCGCCGACGATTATGACGTCGTACAACACGTCTTCCGCCATCGGGAGAACCCTCTCGCCTGAGTCGGACGGCCCGATATTAAGCTTGAATTCCATGACGATGGTCGCTCCTTTCGGGTGATTGCGGCGTGAGGGCCTTCCCGTGGCAGGTGGCCGCGCCGTATATTGGATAATACGTCATTTTCAACGCGCTGTCAAGACAAGATTGGCCGGCGATGGTCGTCCGGAAGCCGCCGGCCTTCGTTTTTCCGGAGGATACAGGCGGCATATTTCGGCGGGAATCACGCAAGATAGACCGTTGAATGAACCGCGGCACCTGCGTCTTCTGCGACAAATGCATCGATGCGTGCCCGCAGCGTGCGCTCTTGCGCAACAGCGAGATATTCACGATCGATCCGGTGCTGTGCACCGGTTGTGTCACCTGTGTGAACGTATGCCCCAGAGGCGCTATGCAGGGAGATGATGTCGCCGATTTCGCGCGGGATACGATAGAGAGCGAGGGATGAAAGAAGGGGTGCGAGGTGCGCACCCCTTCACGATTCTTACTTGATTACCTTTCGCAGGCTCTTTTCGAGATAATTGACATGCTGGATGATGAGCTTTTTGGCGAGCACACCGTCGCGCGCCTCTATGGCCTGGATGATCTTCACATGGTGTTCGTACAGTGTCCGCGAGCTTCCCTTGACCTTGCTGAGCTTCTCGCGGCTGTAGGGAAGCACGCCGCGTATAATGGATGAGATCGCCTTGAGCATGTGGGAGAAGATCATGTTGTTTGTGGCGTCGTACAGGTCGTTGTAGAATTCTCCGTACAGCTTTCCTCCCTCCTTGGTCAGGATGATGTTGTCGATTCCGAGGGCGTCGGCCCGGTCCTTGAACGCGTACAGCTTCTTAATCTGCTTGTCGGTAGCGGTCTCGGCGGCGAGCGCCGCCGCCTCGGAGTCGATGATTCTGCGCACGATAAGGAGTTCCCAGATCTTTCTGTGGTCGACGAGGATCATGCCCTCGATCGGGGAGCGAAGCGCGTTGTCCACGACCGATTTTACGTATTTACCCTTTCGTCCCTGAGATTCGATGAATCCCTTGGCCTCCAGGAGCTTCATTGCTTCCCTGAGGGATATCCTGCTGATACCGAAGCGTCTGGTCATCTCGAGCTCGGAGGGAAGCCTGTCGCCGGGATTGAGCACACCGGTGGTGATCAGCTCCACCACCTGATTTACGACCATGCTGGGTATATCCGGGGCCTTTTCTATCCGGTTTATCGTGATATCGACGCTCTTTGCTCGTTTTTCCATCTTTCCTCCGTGGAATTTGCTATACAGAGTAGCTCAGACCCGCCCGGTATCTAAAATATTCCGCCTGTCTGTTGAAAATAAAACTAATATCAGACTTGTTCAATATCTTGAGAATATTCGGTTTTTCCCCCCGTCCGCGGCGGGGGGAAACATGTTTAATTCCCGGTTATGCAACAGCTCTAATATATCTCAATCTGTCTACTATACAACAAAAAGCGAAAAAACGATCCAATTCTTTTGAATATCCTTGTTTGCACGCACGGCCGGTCTTTCCTTTTCACAGGCTCCGCGTGTCGGGCTGCGAAAGCACCTCTCCCATTCGGAGTGTGCCGGAATACGGATACGCGAGCCGGAATGTATTTCCCGTCCGGGTCGAAGGTATAACGGGCGCAGGACGGTCCACGTGTGCGGCGGCATTTCGTATTGTAAGTGTGTAATACTATATATATACGTTTATGTCAACTAAAAATATTATAGTATATATTTCGGGTGGCGGGCCGCCGGCGCGGACGTCGGGGGGCAAAGCCGTCGAAATCGGCGGCGGGGTCAATCCCGTACAAAAATAATATAAAGAAGAAAATATTTGACAAAAGCGATTGCCGGTACTACGCTATTCACGGATTATTTACGAACTTGAATGATGCGTAAGGGAGTGACGCGTCATTTCCCGGAACACATCATCGAGGGGGACATGGAGGTAGGTACATGATGAAGAGGATGAAAAGCGGACGGGTGATCGCAATCGCGATGCTGCTCCTTATCGCTTTGGCGGCGCTGCCGGTTTACGCTTATTTTGGGAAAAGCATCGATTATCTTCCAATAGAGGTCGAAACGATTTCCCGTTATACAGAAGACAGGATAGCCTACCAGCAGATACAAACTGCGCCGATTCCGGGAAGCGACGATTCCCAGGCCGGGCTTTTGATAATAAAAGACCGCAAGATGTACCTCCTCAAGGATGGATACGACGATCCCCGTGTGGTGCGCACGCAGCAGCTGCTTATCCAAAAAGAGAGCGCCATGGTGGGGGACGTCTGGGTCAATAAGATCAATTCCAAGCCGGACTATATCCGTATAACCGACCGTCGCATCGAGCTGATGAAGAACTTCGGCGAGGAATTCGTTTCCAAGCAATTCGGCTCCTTCTATGTTTCGGTTCGCAATGCCTTCCTCAACAGGCATGTGCAGACGTTTCGCCAGCTTATGAACAATCGGGCCGAATCCGGCCTTGTCGTCGAGCGGGTGCCGCTGCCCAAGCCCCTGTACGTCGGAGCGCCCGACGAGCCGACCAAATATGCAACCTACGTTATCGGAAAAACCATCGACGATAAGCTCTACTATGCCATCGACGCGGACGGCGACGGAGTTACCGAGACCTTTACCGTAAACATCCCGGACGGATTCCACTGGGGGTACAAGTCGGGACCCAATATCATCCTGATCCTGAACA
>JADFDB010000158.1 GCA_018263175.1 Spirochaetota bacterium | reverse complement strand
GTTCCCGCCCTGCTCCCATGAAACGGCAACGGTCTTTACTCCCGGCCTTTCGTCGGGAGCGATCGCGAACAGTCCCGTGTACCCCCTCTCATTCGCTGCAAGCGGAACCATGCGGCCGTCGTATTCCATTTCGGGAGCAGGGAGCATCTTCATTGATGGGGGGATGAGGATTCCCGCGGCTACAGCGTTGCCCTGTGCGAAGCTTCGCGCTCGAAGCGAAAATGTGAAGCGACCCCTGTCCCACTCGGTGCTCGCTGCGCCGGCGGCGGCATACGGGTACGGTTTGAGCCGGGCACGGCCACTATCCTCTGTTTTATCCATCCCCGCAAGCCCTGTCGCGATGAATGCAGAAGCCAGAGCAACGGACAAGGTCTTCAGAATTTCAGGGTACCTCACCGGCAATCTCTCCCTGTATTCAGATTAGACTTGTTTCATATCTCGCGAATAACGGGTTCCCCGCCGCCTCAGGCGGGAAGGAACCGATATAATTCCCAGTTATGAAACAACTCTATTATTGTACTTCCTCCGCGATCAGACAGACGGCTATAGCGCTCAGCAACGCTTTGGGGACGAACGACGATATTAGCGCGTACTCCTGGTCTTTTCCTTCTCCGGAGTTCCGTTCCGAGCAGTGCTCGTTCGCTCCTTCCGGACCGAGGCCGTCGATGGTCGGCACCGACCGCCAGGTGAAGTTGCCATCGCTCAGGCCCCCCCGAGCCTCGGGCTCGGCCGCCATGTCCATCATTTCGGCGGCCCGCCGGTAATATCCCAAAAGCCGCTGTGACGCCTCGTTTTCCTGCCAGGCCGGGTTTTTTCTGAGCACCCTGACCGAGGTACCGCAGCGATACTCCCCGTCGGCCGAGGAAACAGTGGACATGCCGTGAATTGCCGCGAGCCCTTTAAGCCCGTGCTCAAGCGCCGCGTTTGTGAACGCCCGCATCTCGCACTCGGCCTCTGCCCGGTGGGCGACCCTGTTGACGACCGTCCCACCGTCGATACATCCGATATTGACCGTCAGGTCCTGTTCGTAGTCGGTCAGCCCGGATACCCTCAGCACCGCCTCCGCAAGCTGAACGATCGCGTTCGACCCTTCCCTGTGGCTCACTCCTGCGTGCGCGCCTTTGCCCGTCGCGACTATTTTAAATACCGCGCGCCCCTTTCGCGCCGTCACCAGGCGAAACACTCCCGCGCGCGTATGGCCGCCTTCAAAGACGAGGCAGGCCGTCCCTGCCCGACCAATCCGCTCCACGCAAAGAGCACCGAAATCGTCCGATTCCGTTTCCTCCGTCGCGTCAAACAGCAGTACCCACGATACCGCCCCGTAGAAACGCGGGGCAACCGCCCTCAACGCTTCGAGCATCATGAGCATTACGAGCGTACCGCCCTTGATGTCGACCGTGCCCGGTCCGTACACCCGGTCTCCCTCCACGCGGAAGCTGAAATCATTCTCATGTTCTTCCTCTTCGGTAAATACCGTGTCGAGGTGCGAAACGCAGCCTATTCGAATATCCGATGTCCCGGTTCGCATGAGTATCAGATGAGCGCCGCACTCGGTCTCGTGCGCGGAGGGCACGAATTCCTCTTCAAAACCGAGCCTTCCGAAGAGTGCGCTCGTGTAAGTCCCCAGGCGGTTTACGCCGGAAGCATTGCCGGTGAAACTGTTGATCGCGATCATCTCGTCTAATATGGCAAGGTAGCCGGGCATCCCGTCCTCGAGGAATGCGCGCATCCTCATTATCTCATCGCTGCTCAGCACATCCATATCGCTCCTTGTCGTACGTCAGCCGGGCCCTCATCGCCCGCCCGTATTCTTTTTAAGGAAGATCCGATCGCGATAATAATAGATCAGGCCCGTCGATGTAAGCAGTATTCCAAGCAACGACGGCACGAGGGCGGTGATCAGCGTAACGACCATGTAGGCGCAATAAAACGCTATCACGATGATGATGCTGTACGGATACAGCCACGCCCGATACGGCCGCGACGCGGCGGGAAATTTCTTTCTGAGCACCACGACCGACCATACCGTCATGATATTAAAGACCGTGCCCGTAAAGCTGAAAAAATCGATTATCGTCTCGTATGAATGTTGTGCTGAAGCCGCGAAAAGGAGAAGCACCCCCGCCCAGAGTCCCTGAAATAGCATTGAATAATTCGGCGTTTTGTAGCGCGGATGTATCTCCGCGAATTTTTTAAAGAAGAGCCCATCGCGCGCCATGGCCTGCCAGGTGCGGGCCTTGCAGAGGATCTGCGTACTGACGTTCCCGAAGGTGTTCACCATCACCGCGATCGATATCAAGGCGCCGCCGATGCCCCCTATCGCCGCCTGCATCGCGTCCACCGCGATCCAGCTCGATTCTTTGACGGCATCGACCGGCAATTGATACAGGTAGGCCGAATTCGCCCCGGCGTACAACAGGAGCACACCGGCAATGCCTATGAAAAGCGACAGCGGCAGGTTCTTTCGCGGATTGTGTACCTCCTCGGCCACGTAGGTCGCTCCTTCCCAGCCGCTGTACGCGAAGAACGAATAGCGCAGCGCCGCCCCGACCGCGAGGACCGTGCCCCAGTTCACCTGCTCCGGCCAGAAGGGCGCCGAGAAATGCGAAAAGCTACCCTGCGCGGTAAAGCAAATGCCGATAACCGCGCCTATGGCCGCAATTTTGATGAAGCTGAACACGTCCTGCACCACGCCGCTCAGGAAGACCCCGAAGCAGTTGACCGCGGTGAGGAGCGCTATGGAGAAAAGCGCGACGGCGATCACCGCCGGAAAGGGCATCGGCACACCAAAAGCTATATTCCAGAGCGCACCCGAGTATTCGGCGAACACCAGGGCCACCGCCGCGATGGAGGCGGTCTCGGAGACGAAGAACATGGCCCAGCCCCGCAGAAAGGTGAACACGGGAGGATAGGCGGCGCGCAGGAACACGTACGGGCCGCCCGATTTCGGCATCATCGCCACGAGTTCGGCATAGCACATGGCGGCGAAGATGGTGATTACGCCGCCGATGATCCATACCAGCGCGAAAAGCGAGGTGCAGCCGACCAGCGCCATTATGGGTCCGGGCGTACGGAAGATGCCCGACCCGATGATACGCCCGATGACGATCGACACTGTTTCGAGGAAGCCGAGCCCCCGCCTTAGCTCCGTCTCCTCCGAGAAAATAGACGGGCCGCAGCAGTCCTGAACCGGTTGCACGCCGGTCATCGAATCCCTATTTCACCGAGAAACTCACCGATCTTCGCATCGTATTCCTTTCTGTTGTTCCAGAACGAGAGCGCATGGCCCGACGAGGGCGCGAGGTAAAGTTTCTTCGCTCCTTTTTTCATCTCATACATCTTTTTCGCCATCGCCGGAGGTATGTAGGTGTCGTCGGCGCCGTGTATAAAGAAAACCGGCGTACGGAGGCTCCCGATGGTACGCACCGGAGAAACGTCGGAGAAAAACATCCCGCCCCTGAGTTTGCTTACGAGGCTTGCCGCGGGCAGCAGGGGAAACGGAGAAAGACCGAAATCCGCCTTGAGCCTGAAGCAGAGCAGTTCCGTGAGGTCCGAATACGAGCAGTCGGAAATTATGAAAGCGGGGCGGCCGTCCATGGCCGCGTACTCGAGCGCTATACCGGCGCCCATCGACTCGCCGTGGATCCCGATTATTGAGCCGGAACCGCCCTTCTCGAGCGCCCAGTCCACCATGGCCTTCATGTCGTGTTTTTCGTAGACGCCGAAGGTGACGTTCCCGCCGCCGCTCTTGCCGTGATGCCGGTGGTCGTACACCAGCACGTTGAAGCCGCGCTTCCGGAATATGTCGACGTACTTCATCGAGCCCATCAGAGTATAGGTGATGCCGTGGGCGATTATGACCGTTTTTTTCGAGCCGGTTACCGGGATGTACAGACCGTGCAGGCGGTACCCGTACGGTGAATCAATATAAAATTCCTGCTTCGGCAGTGCTTTGAAATTACTTTCGACGATCTTGCCCGCCTTTATCTCCATGCTATAAGTCTCGTCATAGGTCTTCATCTTCGGCGTGATGACCTGGCTCGAGAAATACCAGCCCGCTCCGAACAGCGCCACAATAAAAAAAAGCGCCGTGCCGAGCAGCGCCTTTCTACCGCGTGACAGTACCGCCATGAGATCCTCCTTCCAACGACGCCGCGATTATCGATGGAGGGCGCCGGAACACTCCGTGCCCTCCGCTATCGATAGAACCGTTCCCGAATTTAAAAATCAATCATTATTTGGGGCCCCGCGGCCCCGGCGACGGCTACAGGCGGGCCACCAGGCTTTTAAGCGGCGTTTCGGGGGAGGAGCGGGCGAGGTTCTCGACGATCCGTATGATATAGGGACCGTTGAAGGTTTTGCCGTTGGGCCCGGCGTTGTAGTACTGTGCGGCGAGGAGCAGGTTTCCTTTGGCCAGATCCAGGTACTGCTTCAGGATGGCGGTGCCGGTCATGATGTTGAGATAGGGCCCATTGAGGTCCGTAGCGTCGCCGCGATACCAGAAGGGCATCACCTGCATAAAGCCCCTCGCGCCCGCCGACGAGACCGCCTGCGGATTGAAGCGCGATTCGGCGTCGATAAACGCCAGTATGATCTTCTCGTCGATGTCGTAGACGGTACTCGCCTGGTAGACGATGCCGTAAACATCGAGAGTAAGGTCCGGATACTGTACGCGGTAGGCCCTGAATCGCCGCTCGAAATCGCCGTCCGTAAACGCGAACGTCGGCAGGAACGACATTCGAACAAAAAGAAAAACAAGGAAGAACAGGCCGTAGCGCCTGAACAATTCACGCATAGTAAACCTCTCGTATGCCGTCGATAAACCGGTATTGACTATACAGGCAGCGTTGTCTGGTAATCCGGAT
>JADFDB010000157.1 GCA_018263175.1 Spirochaetota bacterium | reverse complement strand
CTCGTGATGAAGCAGTCCTGTTCGAAATCCTCCTCCTGCGCCAGGTCGCACAGCGCAAGGCTGCAGTCGTAGCAGAACGGAAAATTGTAGCGGAGAACGTCCGAGCGGAACGCACGGAAGCCGTCCGAGTTCCATATAGAGAGAATGCCGTCCCGATCCAGGTCGCCGAAGACCCTTGGTTTCACCTTGTTCGCCACGCCTCCCAGGTAGCACTGAAAACGGTGCCAGAGAAAGTGGCAGGGGTGGACCTTCCCGTCCCATGACACGAACGCCGAACCCTCCTCCACGAAGTCGCAGCGGCGTGCGCTCCTGGGCACCGTACCCGGCAGCGTGAGCTCGATGCCGTTTTCGCGGGCGATAAGCTCCGCCCGGCCGAACGCCTCCTCCGTTGCAGCGAGCATCGCCTCGTCCCGTTCCAGGAGCGCATTAAGGTTGAGCGAGATTCCGTGTGCGGCGGCGTCGGCGACCATGGCGTCCACGAGTCGTACGATTCGCTCCTCCGCATCGTCGCGGATGAACTTCATGAACACGTCGAAGTAGCGGGAGATGTCGATTTTCAGTGCCGCCGCCCTTCGTCGCCATTTCTCATAGAAGGCGAGGGCCGTGTCGGTGCTGGTATCATACGCGGTCCCGGACACCATCGCGGGCTCGTACGGCAAAAGCTGGGTGATGATGGCGAAGCGTACGCCGAGGCGCGCCCCCCATTCCATCACCGCCGGGAGTTCGTCGATGTTTTCACGCATCGCCACGAACTCGAGCCCCGGCATAAAGTCATCGCGTCCCCGTTCGCGCGCCGCCTTTGCGAGCGCCGCGAGCGCCCTCCCGGTGACCGAAGGGTCGCCGACGCCGCGCACGGCGCTGAAGGTCTCCGCGGACGACGCGTCGACCGAAACGCAGACGCGGTCC
Source organism: Spirochaetota bacterium (assembly GCA_018263175.1). Taxonomy (GTDB): domain Bacteria; phylum Spirochaetota; class UBA4802; order UBA4802; family UBA5368; genus MVZN01. The sequence continues at coordinate 3,962 of JADFDB010000157.1, read as the reverse complement.
GCGCCCGCGTCCACGATGGCAGCGGCGCGTTTGTCCCCGAGCAGGAAGCCGTTTGTCTGGAACCCCACCCATGATCGCGCCGGCATGAGGCTTTTCGCGCGCCAGATGAAGTGTTCGAGGTCCGGATGCAGGAGCGGCTCGCCGATGCCGTTCAGCACGAGCGCCTCGAGACGGGGCATGCCCTCCTCAAGCGCCGCGAAATGGGCGCGCGAGAGATCGCCCTCGGGCAGGCACGCGGCGCTGCTCTGCTTCACGCACATCGCGCAGCGCAGGTTGCACCGGGTCGTGACCTCGACAAAAAGCTTCGACGGATGGTCCTTCATCGCCGCTTCGGCGTGCGTCGCCACAAATCCTCCGTTGCCCCCGTCCGGGCCCTTTACTTGATGGCCAATCCGGGGAGTGCCGTAAAAGCACTGTATTCCAAGTATACACGCCGCCGGAAGGCTTTTCAAAGATAAATAGCCTTGTGGGGAAACACGGCTTAATTCCCAGCTATGCAACAACTTAAATATATGATAGTGTTGAGTTAATTTTATTTGACTAATGCCTGAATACATAATTATACTACATTCGATCAAGCGTGCACATCCCTCGCGTTTTTAGTCGCGATGTCGGTGCCGTGCCCCCCAATAGTTCCAATGCGCCTATGGCCTCGGCCGGGCAGTCCCGCGGGATGTAGAGCGGTTCGGAGCAGTCCCTCGAGCGGGAGGGGCTAAATCCTTTCACCTACCGGTCAGGCCGCCGCACCATACCAATTCAGGAGGGAGCCAATGGACAAGATTCTCAGAATCGACATGGGAGCCAAAGGGGGCCCCAAGGCCAAGGAAGGGCCCCTGGGCGATTATGCGGGCCTCGGCGGACGGGCCATGACCTCGGCCGTGGTTTCGAAGGAAGTGCCCCCCCTCTGCCATGCGCTCGGGGCGGAGAACAAGCTCGTTATCGCGCCGGGCATGCTTAGCGGTTCGGCCGCGGTCATCTCGGGACGGCTTTCGGTGGGATGTAAAAGCCCGCTCACCGGAACCATAAAGGAGGCGAACTCGGGGGGGCAGGGCGGCATCGCGCTTGCGCGGCACGGCTACGCCGCCGTCATACTCGAGGGGAAGCCTGCCGGCAGCGACCTGTACAAGATCCATATCAGCAGAAAGGGCGTGAACATCTCGGTTGACAACAAGCTCAGGATGCTTCCCAACTACGACCTCGTCGACAAGATGAAGGCCGAGTACGGCGAGAAGATCGTCTGTATCTCGATCGGCCCGGCAGGAGAGATGAAGCTTGGCGCGGCCACGGTTGCGGTGACCGACATGGAGACGCGGCCGAGCAGGCACGCGGGGCGCGGCGGCGTCGGCGCCGTGATGGGCGCCAAGGGGGTGAAGGTCATCGTGATCGACACCGCCGACACCAAGATGCGCCAGCCGAAGGACCCGGAGAAATTCAAGGAAGCCAACCGGAAGTTCACCGAGGGGCTGCGCTCGCACGCGGTGACCGGGCAGGCCCTGCCGAAGTTCGGGACGAACGTCCTCACCAATATTTTGTGCGAGGCGGGAGGATATCCCACCTACAATTTTAAGGAGGGCGTGTTCAAGGACGGCGCGAAGATAAGCGGCGAGACCATAGCCGACATCGAGACGAAGCGCGGGGGCAAGGCGACGCACGGCTGCCATGCCGGCTGCGTTATCCAGTGCTCGGGGACCTATGTCGACAAGGACGGCAACTTCATCTCGAAACAGCCCGAGTACGAGACCGTCTGGGCCCACGGCGGCAACTGCGGTATCAGCGATCCCGATGTAATCGCGAAGCTCGATTTTTTGGACGATAACTATGGGATCGACACCATCGAGATGGGGGCGGCCATCGGCGTGGTCATGGAGGCGGGGATCATCCCCTTCGGCGACGCGGAGGGCGCCCTGAAACTCGTCGAGGAGGTCGGCAAGGGTACGCCGATGGGCCGCATCCTCGGAAGCGGTGCCGAGGTGACGGGCAGGGCCTTCGGCGTGGAGCGCGTTCCGGTTGTCAAGGGCCAGGCGATGCCGGCCTACGACCCCCGCGCGGTGCAGGGCATCGGCGTAACCTACGCCACGAGCACCATGGGCGCCGACCACACGGCCGGCTACGCGGTGGCCACCAACATCCTCAAGGTCGGCGGCTTTGTCGATCCACTGAAGCCGGAGGGGCAGGTAGAGCTCTCGCGCAACCTTCAGATCGCCACTGCGGCGATCGACTCCACCGGCATGTGTCTTTTCATCGCCTTCGCGGTCCTGGACCAGCCCGAGACCTTCCAGGCGCTGGTGGACATGATCAACGCCTTCTACGGCCTTTCACTCACCGGGGACGACGTAACGGCGCTCGGAAAGAAGATCCTCTCGATGGAGCGCGACTTCAACGCGAAGGCGGGCTTCACCGCGAAGCACGACCGCCTGCCGCGCTTCTTCTACACCGAGAAGCTGCCGCCGCATAACGTCACCTGGACCATGAAAGACGAGGATCTGGACAAGGTTTACAACTGGTGATGAGGGCAACCGCCGCAAAGGGAGAGGCCGCCGCCTCTCCCTTTTTTACGAGGTGCGCCTTCGGACAGGGGAAGGCGGTGCAGGAATGCCATGTATGGCGTGCAGGCTTAATCCGCCGGGAGGACGGGGTCCAATGAACGGAAGCGGGATGAAAGGGCGCCGCGCCGAAGGCGAAACCATTCGCATCCGGATCGACACGAATGAGTTTTCGCGCTTCTTTCCCCTTTTCCAGGAGGGGGTGAGGCTCGAAACCGATACGGGAATCAGCGTGCGTGAGTTCCTCTGCGCAAGGCTCGGGATTGATGAACGCTATGTCGAGGAGCGAATAAGCACCATCTTCCTGAACGGCAAACCCGTGGACGATCTCGACACCTCGGTGCTCGGCGACGATTCGGTGCTCGCGCTGTCGGCCGCCATGCCGGGGCTTGTGGGCGCGAGCATGCGCCGCGGCGGCTATTACGCGTCGATACGCGGCTCCATAAGCTACCGTGCCGGCGAAGACCGGCCGGCTTTGCACCGGGGCAGCGTGCGTCTCAAGCTCTTCAACATGATCCTCGAGGAGATTGCCCCCTCACTGCTTCAGACCGGTGTCATCGTGCGCGCCGATTCGCTCGGGGGAGTGCTCGAAGGCCTCATCCGCGACGGGCTGCTCGCCGGCATCGACAATCCTCAAAATGAAGGGAATGTGCGGATTGTCGTCGAGCCTTCCGCCGATTCCTGAGAAGTCGCCGGCAATGAGCCACTGCCGCTATGCGGGGGCGGATGGATATGAATGAAATACCGATAACGGTGAAACTCTTCGCCACGCTGCGCGAGGGAAGGTTCGACATCAGGAGCATGAACATCGCGGCCGGGGCGACGGTTGCCGATGTGGTGCGCATGCTCGAAATTCCCGAAAAAGAGGTGTCGCTCATCCTCGTCAACCATCGACATCACGACCCGGACCACGTGCTGAACGCCGGCGAGACGCTCGCGCTCTTTCCGCCCGTTGGAGGGGGATGATGGCGGAGCTGCGCGATGCGCTGCGGAAGGCGGCGCGCGAGGGTACGATAAGCGCCGCCGCCCTGAGTGAGATCGCCCGGGCCCGCGGGCTTACGGCGGGCGCCGCCGAGCGTTCGGCGCTCGAGGCGGGGATCGTCCCCGAGCGCTACAGGCGGAATGGTTCCGGCATCTCGGTCGAACAGCAGCTCGCGCTTTCCAGAAGCGCCGTGGCGGTTGTCGGCTGCGGCGGACTCGGGGGCCACGTCGTGGAGGAACTCGCCCGGCTTGGCGTCGGGCGCATCACCGCGATCGATCCGGACGTCTTCGAGGAGCACAACCTCAACCGCCAGTTGTTTTGTGACGAATCGGTGTTGGGAAAGCCGAAGGTAGAGTCCGCGGTCGCGCGAATCGCCCTCGTCAATCCGGCGGTCGAACTGGTGGCGATGCGTGAGCGCTTTACCGGCAAAAACGCCG
>JADFDB010000156.1 GCA_018263175.1 Spirochaetota bacterium | reverse complement strand
CGCCTCGCTTGCCCACAAAAAGTTGGTAATTGCCGTCAATGCGAGCGGTGTCATGAGCGCCTCCCTTTCACCGTGTATACCCTTTTTTCAGAAGGGCGGAGTTTTGTCCATCGAAATCGCGCTGTTTCGCGCGGGTGCCCCACGACGGCCGTTATCAACTTGCCGTTATCACCCGTATCGCCGCCACAATGTATACGACTGGCAGTCGGCGTCGTACGGGCGCGGTACTACTCCTGTATCCTGCTTTTCATCGTTGCCGCCATTCTCGATATGTCCTCTATGCTCGCGGCCATTCGCTCAGCGGATTCGGCGCCCGAAACGGTCTGTTCATTTATCAGTCCGACCGATCGGACTATCTCGTCGGTCGCGCTTCTTTGCTCCTCGGTCGCCCTCTTAATCTCTTCGGCAAGTCGCTTTACCGTTCTCGATCTCTCGTCAACGTCTTTATTCACCTGGAGCTGGTCCTTCATGAAATCGTTGGCCTCGCTCATGATCTCGTTTATCGCCTTGAGGCTGGAGAGTATTTCATCGATGATTTCCACCACCATGTCGAGCCTGGACAGGCCTGCTCGAATCTCATTCTCGTTCCCCTTTATGAGATTGTCGATTTCTTTCAGACTTGCGCCGGTCTGGTCGGCGAGTTTTGCGATTTCGTCGGCAACTACGGCAAAACCGCGTCCGGCGTCTCCAGCCCTCGCGGCCTCAATCGCCGCGTTCAGGGAAAGCAGGTTGATCTTATCGAATATGTCGTGGATGATTTCGACTATTCCGTTCATGTCCCTTGAGCTCGCAATGATGGTGCTCATACTTTCGTTCATCTGCGACAGCATTTCACCACCCGATATCGCCCGTTCCGAGATGGAAGCCGCTCTCTCCATGGCCACCCTTATTTTTTCTCCGGTGTCCGCTATTCCACGTGAAAGCTTCTCGAAGACCACTGTCAGGCCCGATACACTCTCATTCTGCGAAACCGAACTCACGGCCACGCTCTCGATCCCAGAGGTGATCTCCTCTATTGAGGCCGAAACCTCTTCGGCAGTGGCGGCCTGCGACTGCGTGCTATCCGCGAAGACGGCTGCGGTCGCGGCCATACTCCTGGACGATTCCGCAAGGTCGGTTGATATATCCCTGATGGACTGGAAAAGCCCCTGTAACGTGAGGAACTGGCTCCTGTTGCGATCGGACTCATCATGGGCCACCTGGTTACTCCGCCGGTTGATTCTGATCATGAGGTAACACAGCGCGAACGAGAATACCACCGCGAAGAGATAGTCGAAGTACGCCTTTCGGACGAATTTCTGTGCGACTGCGTCCATCTGGGAATTACCGACAAGGAAAACGATTCCGGCCCCGGCTATGATGAAAAAAACGGCCAGACCAAGCATGTACCCCATTTTACAGAATATCGCGGCGAAGATGATCGCCGCCGGAACATAATTGAAATTGCTGATAAAATCGAGGTTCCCCTTCGTAAAAAAGCCGTTATAGAGTATCGCGACAATTCCGAGCGAGAGGATCGTAACCGACAGGATTGAAGCGGCATCATAGCGACCTTTTCTCAGGAGCATGATGCTGACGAGCGGAACGGCAATGAAGGATCCCAATATATAGTTTACGCCGGCCGCCAGCGCGAAAATATTCACGCTGTTGATTATTATCACGATGATTGAAAATAACAACAGCGTCAGAAGATTGAAATAGAAAAGGAGTTTGACCTTTTCCCTCAGGTCGAAAGAGGCGCCGTCATAAGCACTGAGGATGAATGCAAGTAGCCGGTCGATCATGGCAGTACTCCTTCAGATATGTCGTTGTAAATGGCCTTCTTTTATTTACTAAAACCATTTGCTTCATTTTTTCAACTCATTTAAATGTAACACCATGGTAAATTGGTGTCGCCGATATTTTTATCCATATTCTGCTTTAATTCTTGGGATATTCCCCTCATTATGGCCCGTATTGACGTGCATGTCGCTGCCGCCGGCGGAGTACCGCTTTCACCGCCTGCGCATATTTTCACATACCGGTATACGGAAACATTGTATGAAACTTGAAATATTATATGAAGACAATCACCTTATCGCCGTTGACAAGCCCGCCGACATCATCACCCAGCGCGACAGCACCGGCAGGCTCTCGCTGATTGATATGGTCAAGGAGTATATACAGGAAAAATACGAAAAGCCGGGCGAGGTCTTTCTCGGTGCGGCCCACCGGCTCGACCGTACCGTTTCAGGCCCCGTGCTTTTCGCACGGACCTCCAAGGCCGCCGGCCGCCTTTTTGATGAATTCAAATTTCGCAGGGTGCTCAAGCTGTACGCCGCGCTCGTGCATAATCCAAACGTCGTCGGTGAGCTGAACATCGGAGCGAAAGAATGGAAAACGCTCTCGCATCATCTTGAACGAAAGAGGGACACGACGATAATCTCCCCTCAGGCAGGTGCCAAAACAAAAGAGGCGTCGCTGGGATACACGGTGCTCGCCCGCGACGAACGCTACGCGCTCCTTCTGGTCCGCCTTCACACGGGCCGCAAACACCAGATACGCGCACAACTCGCCGCCATCGGCTGTCCCATCGCCGGCGACGTACGCTACGGTTCGAGCGAGCGCGATCACCCCGACGCCATCGGTCTGCACTCATGCCATCTGCGCTTCATGCATCCAACGCTGAAGGTTCCGATTGCGATCAATTCAAGGCTTCCCGAGCGAATCGTTTCGCGCCTTTCGCCCGTAATTTCGATCGACGAAATCATCGCTGATACCGATTGGGACCTCCTCTGAGCGCCCGCCCATTTATCGTTGACAAATGCCGCTCCGGCGTAGTAGCGTTCTTTCGATAGAGAAACGGGGGAATAGCATGGGTTTTTTTAAAGATGCGCGCAGGTCGTTCCTGAAATACAGCGAAATGCTGGTCGACAAGACCGAAGAATATACGCACCTGGCCAAACTCAGCCTGGAAATCAGGCGCCTTGAATATACGATTGAGAAAAATCACATCGAGATCGGTGCGTATGTTTCCGGAAAGATCGAAGAGGGCGTTCGTGATCTCGGGCTTGATGATGAGACAATCAAAACCAGACACCAGAACATCATCGCGAGCAGGGAAACCATCGCCGCCCGCCGTAAAGAGATAGAAGAGATAAAACAGGCGCGTTCTGCCGGCGGGCCTGCCGATCCCGAAAAGGCCGCGGAATAGCCCGTTTTTCGGGCTCCGCACACCATCTACATGCCAATATCATCGAAACGAATTATTGAAGCGATACGTGCCTTCAAGGGCCCGTTTACCCACGCCGATTTGCTCGCGCGAATCGGCGCAGATAAGCCCGATCGCAAACAAAAAAAGACCGGGCGACCCGCGCGAAAAGAGGTCGGCAAAGAACCGCGAATAGAAGAAACACTCCGGGAACTCACCGGTGCCGGATTTCTCCTGAAACGGGGCAAGTCCTATACGCGCGCGGACTCATTTACTCCCGAGGGAGTCATCACCATCGACGGCCGCGGACTCGGTACGCTTAAGACTGATGGCGGCGACGTGCTTCCGGTAAAAAAGGAGAACACCGGCAACGCACACTCCGGCGACAGAGTGAAGGCCGAACTGGACGACTGCCGCAGGGGCGTATGCCATGCCCGCGTCATCGCGATCAGCCGTCGCAAAAAGGAGCGCTATATCGCCCGCGTCGAAAACAGGCTGAGGGACCATATCATATACCGCCTGGTCGATCTCCCCGGTGGCGTGCAGGTTCGCGGTGCGCGGTCCTCGAACGAGCCCCGCAAAGGCGAGCTCTGCATCATCCATCTGACCGGTAAAACCGTATCGGGCATGACCGAATGCGTGGTGGACCAGTCATTTTCGCCCGACGCACAGGAATACGATCTTCAGCGCATCATGATCAAGCATTCCGTTCCCGATCCGCATCCGCACTATGAAGAGCTGGACAGCTTCGGCAGGGCCTTTCTTGCCGCGGAAAAGAAGGGGCGTAAGGATTACCGAAAGCTCTTTACCGTCACGATCGACGGCGACAATTCCAAGGACTTCGATGACGCCATATCGCTCGAGGCCGTACGAAACGGATTCAAGCTGTATGTCCACATTGCCGATGTCTCGGCCTTCGTGCGCAAGGGAAGCCCGCTCGACCTCGAGGCCGCGCGCCGGGGCACGAGCTTTTATCTCGGGAACCATGTCGTTCCGATGCTCCCCGAGCTTCTCTCCAACGAATTGTGCTCGCTCCAGGAAGGCGTTGAAAGATTGTCGCTTTCCGCAGAACTCGGTTTCGACAAAACCGGCAGGCTCACCTCGCAGAGCTTCCACCGGGGAATTATCAAAGTGGACAAACGGCTGACCTACTCGTCGGCGCACGGGTTTGCCACGAGCGGACGCAGAAAGAAGCTCGACCGTCTTATGCTCTCCATGTACGATTTCGCCGTGGTGCTCAAGGAAAGGCGCATGCTCCAGGGGCGGCTCGATCTCAACCTGACCGACTCGGAATTCATTTACGAGGGCAACACGCTCGTCGATCTCATCGCGACACAGCGTCTGAAAAGCCATATCATAATTGAAGAATTCATGCTGAGTGCGAACGAGGCCGTATCGAAGGCACTGCGTGAAAAGAACCTCCCGACCCTTTATCGTATCCATGAAAACATTTCCATCGAGAAGCTTGCGGCACTTAAAAAATTTCTGCAGACTCTTTCGATCCCGTTCCGCGGCGGCGACAACGTCGGCGTTGCCCTGCAGGAGGTAATTGACCGGGTCCACGGAAGGGACGACGAGGAGGTGGTGAATTACATCATTCTGAAGTCGCTCATGCAGGCGTATTACGGTGTCGAGCCGCTCGGACATTTCGGACTGGGATTCAGGGATTACACCCATTTC
>JADFDB010000155.1 GCA_018263175.1 Spirochaetota bacterium | reverse complement strand
GCGAAATCGCCGCCGAACGATATGACGTCGAGGTGGCGGTGGAGAAGCATTGCCGCGCCGAGCAGCACGAGGGCGAAGGCCCCCATGCGGTAGAGCGCGTCGTAGCGTGCGAGCGAAAGGTCGCCCATCAGCCACATGAGCGCCTTGTGCACCATCTCGGCCCGTGCGAGCGCGAAGATGAGCATGACCCCGGCGGAAAAAATGAAGCTCAGGGAGATGCCCCCCAGTATTATGCCGCCGGGGCCGAGTCCGCGCAGGCGGGAAAGCCCGTAGACGAGCGTGATTGCGGCGAGGCTCCCCGTAAACGCGAAAACGGCCACGAGCGCGAAGGAAGAGCCCAGCACGATGCCCGCGCTCGCGCCGAGGGCCGCGCCGCCGGATACGCCGACGGTGTAGGGATCGGACAGGGGATTCCGAAAAAGCGACTGGAACATCGCGCCGCTGACCGAAAGCGACGCGCCGACCACGAGCGCCATGAGCACGCGGGGAATGCGCAGGTGGATCAGTATGCGGTATTCGGCCGTGCCGGGGTCGCCGGTGAGCGCCCCGGCGATATCCGCCGGAGAAAGGTACGTCGTTCCGGACGAAAGCGCCACGAGCATGACGAGCGCACCGAGCGCGATGAGCAGCACGACGGCCGGAAGGGGCTTAATCCTCGCTGACATCGGCGATCAACCTCCCCAGTTCCGCGGCCGCGTCGACGAAGCTTCGCGGCGTGTACATGCCGACGAGGTCGGCGTCGATGCGCCTCACCGCGCCGTAACGCACGGCACGCATCCCCCGGAACGCCCCCGACGAAAAGAACGCCGCGGGATCGGCGTCGATCGAGACGATGAGGTCGGGATCGAGCATAACGAGGTGCTCGGCCGAAACCACGGGAAAAGGCCGGTTGATTCCGCCGAACGCGTTGCACCCCCCGGCGCTCTCTATTATCCTCCCCGCAAAGGAGGTGCCGCCCGCGGGAATGAGCGGCGCGTGCGAGATGAAAAGCGCCACGCGCGGTCCTTCGGCGGCGCCGGGTGCGCGGCCGAGCATCCGCCGGTACTCATCGACCTTATTTCGCGCGAGCGCCCCCCTTCCGAGCATATCGCCGAGCTCGACGTAGTGCGCGCAGATATCCGCGAAATCCCGGTTGCGGCCGAAGCAGTGTGTCGCAAGACCGATCGCGCTAACCCTGTCGGACATCTGGGTCGTGCCGTCCTCCGCCGAGAAAAGCACGATGTCCGGATCGAGCGCCACGACCCGCTCCATGTCGACGCGGGCGAGATCGCCCACCACCTCGACGTTTCGCGAAAGGGGCGGATGCCGGTAGCTGACGCCGACCAGAAGATCCGCCGCGCCGAGGTCGATGATCGATGCGGTTATTGAGGGCGAAAGCGAGACGACGCTACGCACCTCCCGGACCGCCGGCGGACCGGGGGAGCCGGAGGGGAACAGCGCGAGCGGCAGGGCGAAAATCGCGACAAGCGCGAGGATGTTCATTGTGTTCTTCATCGGCCGGTATGCGCAAGCAGTTACTTGTGCCGTGCGTCCCCGTCAAAATCAAGGCATTTTTATCCCGAACGCGTCCCCGATAATTTCATTGACGCCCGGCAGCCTCCGCGCGTATAACCGGACATGCGCAAAGCGCGTCACCCATGATCAAAACCGCATCCATACACCTACGCCCCGACGACGCCGGATCACTCGCGCTGGTGGGCGGCATCATCGCCTTCCTCGAGGAGCGGGGCATAGCGACGCTTCTTCCCGATATCGAACTGTTCGCCGACGGCGCCCTGAAGAAACACCGCGCAGACACCATGGAGCTTGTGGCGGGGTCGGAGCTCGTCATCGTCATCGGCGGCGACGGCACCTTCCTGCGCACCGCCCGGCTCTTCGCGGGGAAAAGGGCGCCGCTCTTCGGCATAAACCGCGGGCGCCTGGGCTTCCTGACCGAGTTCTCCCCCGACGAAGCATTCCACCACCTCGACGAGGTGGTGGCCGGGAAACATCCCGTCTCCGAGCGCTCGACCCTCGATGCCTCGCTGATCCGCGATGGAAAGGAGCTTCGTACCGCGACCGTTATCAACGACGCCGTCATATCGAAAGGGGCATTCTCGCGCCCCATAAGCGTCCGTCTGGAGCTCGACGACGCCTTTCTCAACTGCTATTCCGGCGACGGGCTCATCATCGCAACGCCTACCGGCTCCACGGCCTACTCGCTCTCGGCCGGCGGCCCCATCGTGATTCCGAGCATCGACAGCGCGTACGTGCTCAATCCGATCTGCCCCCACATGCTCGCCGTTCGACCCATGATTATACCGGCGCAGACGACGCTCCGGGTGCGGATCGTTTCGGATTTCGAAAATTTATTATTGACAATCGACGGACAGGAGGCTATCCCTATCGAGGGCGAAGACGAGATCCGCGTCCGCGGCTCCGAAAAAAAGGTCCACCTTATTCAGCACCCGGCACGTGACTATTACGAAATATTGAGAAGAAAGCTCGGCTGGGGCAAAAACGTGAACGGCGACGGCTGACATGCTGACTGAGTTGCGAATAAAGAACTTCGTTATCATCGACGACTTAAAAATCGCCTTCGGCGCGGGCCTCAACATCCTGACCGGCGAGACCGGCGCCGGAAAATCCATCCTGATCGACGCGCTCTCGGGCGTGCTCGGCGACAAGATGAGCACGGACCAGATCCGTTCCGGGTTCGAACGGGCGGCCCTCGAGGGCGTCTTCGACGTCGGCGCCGTTCCACAAGTGCGCGCGATTCTCGACGAATCGGGCATCGACTGCGACGACGGCACGCTGGTGCTGCGGCGCGAGATCTATACCAGCGGCAAGGGACGCTGTTTCGCCAATGCCACCCAGATCCCCATCGCGAAACTTCAGGAGCTCTCCGAATACCTCGTCGACATACACGGGCAGAACGAGCACCAGAACATCATGCGCATCGCCCGGCACCGCGAGACGCTCGACAGCTTCGCCCGCCTCGAAGCGCTGGTCGAGAAGGTGCGCGGCATCCACGCCGGACTTTCCGACCTGAAGGAGCGCATCAGCTCCTTCGAGATCGACGAGAAGGAGAAGGCGCGCAAGATCGAGTTTCTGGGTTACGCCATCAAAGAGATCGAGGCCGCCCGCCTTCAGCCGAACGAGGAGGAGGAGCTTCGAAACGAATCGGCCCTTTTGCAGAACTCCGAAAAACTCTTCACCGAGATCAGCGCCTCCTCGTCGCTCCTCAAAGGGGATGGCGGCGTGATCCAGAGCCTCAAGCGCGCCGACCAGAGCCTCTCGGCGATATCGGGCTTCGACGCGCGCATATCGTCCATCCTCGAGACCGTCCGCACCGCGCTCTATTCGCTCGAGGACGCCGCCGCCGACCTTCGGGCCTTCGAGAAGGACATACAGTTTTCGCCCGAGCGGATAAACCAGGTCGAGGAGCGCCTTTCGCTTCTGGCCTCCCTGCGAAAAAAATACGGCAATACCGTGCGCGAGGTGCTCGACTACGCCGAGAAGTCCAAACGCGAGCTCGACGCCATCTCATCCTCCGAGGAACAGATCGAAAAACTCAAGGCCGACTATCGGGCCATGGTGCAGCTCGCCAAGACGACGGCGCTGGACCTCTCCGAAAAGCGCAGGCTCGCCGCGAAGGACCTCGAGGGGAAGGTGATGAGGGAGCTCGCCGACCTCGGCATGCCCGGCACGGTATTTCGCATCTCCATCAAGCGCGAGATATCACCCGACGGCGAGATCGAGACCGAGAACAAGCGCTACGTGCTCTATCCGCACGGGCTCGACCGCATCGAGTTCCTGCTTTCGGCCAACGAGGGCGAGGACCTCAGGCAGTTGCGTAAGGCCGCCTCCGGCGGCGAGATGTCGCGCATCATGCTCGCCATCAAGAAGGTCATCCTTTCCGCCGACATCGTCGACAGCCTGGTCTTCGACGAGGTGGACGCCGGGATCGGCGGCAAGACCTCCGAGGTCGTGGGGAAGAAGCTCAAGTCCCTCGCACGGGAGAGGCAGGTGCTCGTGATCACGCACCTGCCGCAGATCGCGGCGATGTCGGACGTGCATTTCACCGTCCAGAAGGAAAACACCGCAGGCCGCGTAACCACGCTTGTTAAAAAGCTCTCCCGCAGGGAAAAGGTGAACGAGGTGGCGCGCATGCTCGCGGGCGAGAAGGTCACGGAGCTCTCGGTACGCCATGCCGAGGAGATGATAGCGCTCGCGGAGAAGGGCGGTTGAAGCTCCCGGAGATAAACCTCACCGACGTCATCACGCTCATAATCCGGGAGATCGCGCTGCACTGCGAGGCCTTCTCACATGTGGACGCGCGCAGGGTGCTGGTATGCATGGCCACCAATCGCTCGAACGCGAGCGGCGGCACCTTCGGCAAGCTCGTGCCGCTGCGCTTCAAGGGCGGCGCCGGGACGCTGCGCTACAAGGGCAGGCTCTACACCATGCCCCGCGTGCGCCACGGCGGCGTCGACCAGCGCTATATCATCTATTTCTATCACCCCCGCTTCTTCAACCTTTCGCCGATCGAAAAGCTCAAGGTGGTCTTCCACGAGCTCTATCACATAAGCCCGGATTTCAACGGCGACATACGGCGGCTGGCCGCGCGCAAGGCCTCGCACGGCAACTCGCGCGAGCGTTTCGACGAATTTTTCGAGGACGATCTGCGGAAATTCTACACATATATCGAAAAGACGCCGTACATGAAGTTTCTGGGGATGAACGCGCGCGCGCTGCGCGGCTCGTTCGAGAAGGTCAGCGCCCGTCGCATGAAGATGCCGAAGCCGATCGTTGTGGGATGAGGGAAACGCATAGCTAATGCTTATCGAAAGTTATATCATATCATGTATGATATCAATGTTCTTTTCGACAA
>JADFDB010000154.1 GCA_018263175.1 Spirochaetota bacterium | reverse complement strand
TAATTGACGGTAATAATAATATGTAATAGTACAGAAATCATGCGCGAAGAGCCGCGCGTTTCAGGCCGGCAAAACGGTCATGGCAGTCGCACCCGATGAACGGAAAATTACACCACACCCGCAGGAGGTCGTCATGGGAAAAGTCTGGCATAAATGGTACGATACGCAGGTGCCGCATTCGATTTATTATCCCCCCTCACCGCTCAAGGATTTCTTCAACTATCACGCCGAAAACACACCCGACAAAGCGTACCTCATCATCAACGACATCACCCTGAGCTACGCGCAGAGCAACGGCCTTGCCCGGCGGTTCGCGAACGCCCTGCTCGGCATGGGCGTGGGAAAGGGCGACCGCGTGGCGCTCATGGCGCCGAACGTGCCGCAGTATGTGATAGCGCTCCAGGCGTGTTTCAAGATCGGCGCCATCGTGGTGCCCGTCAACCCGCTCGCAACGCCGCCGGAGATCACGCACCAGCTCAAAGACAGCGGCGCCGAAACGATGGTGGTGATGGCCGTCTTCGCCGGGGGGCCGGTCGGCATTCTCAAGGCCAAGGCGTCCCCGCTCAAGCGGCTTGTCACCTTCCAGGTTAAAAGCATGCCGGTGGAGGTCGAGAAGGCTGACGGCGTGTACGATTATGACGCGCTCATCGGCGCCGCACAGGACGCGGAACCGGCCGTCGAGGTCGCCTGGAACGACACGGCCCTGCTGCAGTACACCGGCGGGACGACCGGCGTTTCGAAGGGATGCAGGCTTTCCAACTACAACCTGGTCTCGATCGCCTATCAGGATGTCGGCTGGTTCACGCCGCTCTTCAAGCCGGGAGAGCTCCGTTCGCTCGCGGCGATCCCCGTGTACCACATCTTCGGATTCAACTGCAACGTCAATGTCAACCTGGCGAACGGCGGAACGATCATTCTGGTGCCGCAGCCCACTCCCGACAACATACTCGACGCCATCAATAGACACGAGCCCAACTTCTTCGCGGCGGTACCCACCATGATCATCGGGCTCAACCATCACCCCGAAACGCCGAAATCGAAAATACGCTCCATCCGCGGCATGATCTCCGGCTCGTCGCCGCTGGCGGTCGAGGCGATGAAGACCTTCGAGGACCTCTCGGGCGCGACGATCATCGAAGGCTATGGCATGTCGGAAACGTCGAACGTGCTCACCTGCAACCCGCTCTTCACAAAGCGCAAGCCCGGAAGCGTGGGGCTGCCCTGGCCCGACAACGACATTAAAATCGTCGATCTCGACACGGGCACGAAGGAGCTCCCGCTCGGCGAGGCGGGCGAGCTCATAGCCAGAGGCCCCACCATCATGTCCGAGTACTGGCGGAACGAAAGCGAAAGCGCGATCGCTATAAAGGACGGCTGGCTTTACACCGGCGACATCGCGTACATGGACGAGGAGGGCTACATCTTCATCGTCGACCGCAAGAAGGACATGATCCTCTCGAGCGGCTTCAACGTCTATCCGCGCGACATCGACGAGGCGATGTATACGCACCCAAAGGTACTGCGGGCCTGCTCGATCGGCATTCCGGACGAAAAGCGCGGCGAGTCGGTGAAAGTATTCATCGTGCCGAAGCCCGGCGAGAACATCACCGGTGATGAGGTGATCACCTACTGCAAGGAGCGCCTCTCCGCGTACAAGGTACCGCGTTTCGTCGAGCTCATCGACGACCTGCCGTTAACCGCCATCGGCAAGCCCGACCGCAAGGCGCTCAGACAGCGCGAGATGGAGAAGATCGGGAAGTAGGCCCCCTGTTCCTCCGGAAAGGCGGCTCCGTCATTCCGAAGGAACAACGGCTCGCGGCATCAATAAGCGGACCGCGTGTGACGGGGATCCGCAGGGCATGGCGGCAGCGGTTCAGGGATAAGCGCACCGGGCCGGCGGCACGCGGCCGGGAACGCCGATCACCTCCCCCGCAGCCGGCCCGGCTCGCGCGAATGCATCCCCCCGCCCCTAGGCCCGTAGACGGGCGACGCTCCATCGGACCAGGAATGCTTGATCTTCTCACGCAGTTCATGGACCCACGCCGCGGGCGGAAGCTCGAAGGCCGACAGCACGAAAAGAAGAATCGCGATTATGCCGACCGCCACGAAAAGGCCGCCCGGCCGCGTAGTTACACCCCGGTCCCGGAACACGTATCCGGTAAACACCCTCCAGTTCAGCCACAGGTGTATCAGCGACATGATGGCGAAGACCAGCGCAAAAAAGATATGCATTACCTCCCAGGAGTCCTTGCTCAACCCGAGAAAACTCCAGCGAATGCTTTCGGCCACACGGCACTGCGGCGAAACATACAGCGCGATTCCTGAGAGCAGTAAAAACAGCAGTGCAAACGCCGAGCCGACGGAAAAGATTAAGCGCATACGCGCTACGGGACTATTTTCGCCCATGGGCACACCTCACATAGTGATCATCGGTTGAACACGCGCAGCACTCCGGATCGTGATCGCCGTCCTGCGACCGGTCGGGGATGACGGTGGTCGATCTGCCGGTGAAGAACGAAAAGAAACGGCGAACGGTCGCACCACCGTACTGTTTGACGAAGGCCAGGACCGCCGCGATAAGTCCGAACGATCCGATTCCCGTCGGACACCCGGCATTACCGCACACCGGGCACACGCTGTTAAGGGCCAGCGCTCCGGCGAACAGCGACCACCATCCCGCAAACCGCACCAGACCGGCGGCCGCGGCCTTTTTCAAAAAACCGCGTCCCGCCGCCACGAAGCGGCCTCCATGTTTTTTCACACCGTTAGAAGCGGCTGCGATTTCGTCCACGACGCTACTTTTCCCTATTAAACGGCCAGGCCATAATGCCGCCTTCCATCACTTTGACGTTTGTCCAGCCCCTTCCCTCCAGGACCCGGGCGGCCTCGTATCCGCGCAGCGATATCTTACAGTAGCAGATTATTTCGGCGCTCTTGTCCGCGGGAAGCTCGGCAAGGCGGTTGCGGAGCGCCCCGATCGGAATGAGGTGCTCGCCGACCCCGAGGCGCATCTGCTCGTACTCGTCGGGACCGCGTGCGTCCAGAATAAACGGCGCGGCGCCGTCATCCAGCTTCTTTTTTACCTCGGAGCAGGAAACGCCCTTCATCCTTCCCTTCAGCTTGTTCTGCATGATATGCGCGGTCGCGATGGAATGGTCGATCGCGAGCGAGAACGGCGGCGCATAGGGAAGGTCGGCGTTGACCATATCGTCCACCGAGAGCTTTCCCTTTATCGCCATTGCCCAGGTCGCCAGCTGTTTGCTCACATCGCCGGGGCCCACGCACTGAGCTCCGAGGATTTTTCCGCTCTTCCGTTCAACGATCAGCTTGGAAACGAGCAGGAGCCCCGTCATAAAACCGGGTTTGTCGGGGCTCGCGTTGATGACGGTTTCTATGTCCGTAAAACCCGCCGCAAGCGCCGCCTTTTCAGAGAGGCCCGTCGAGCCGGCGGAGAAGTCGAAGACCTTGCAGATTCCCGTCTGGATGGTGCCGGGGAAGGTGGCTTTGTTGCCGCCCGCGGCGTTCTCCCCGGCGACGCGCCCCTGCAGGTTGGCGAGGTCGCCGTAGGGCGCGTGGACCTTTTTCCCGGTGATGAGGTTGAGCGACTCGACGCAGTCACCCGCCGCATAGATATCCGGGTCGGAGGTCTGCATGTACTCGTTGACGACGACCCCGCCGGTATGCCCGATCTCGAGGCCCGCTTCCTTCGCGAGCCGCGCGTTGGGATTTACGCCTATTGCGACCACGGCGAGCTCGCAGGGAAGCTCGATGCCGTTCTGGAGTTTGACGCCCGTAAGCATTCCGTTTTCTCCAAGGAACTCGGCGATCCCGTTATCGGTGATGACGTTCGCGTTTTTGCTCCGCACATGGTTCTCCACGAGCTTCGCGAGCTCCCAGTCCAGAAAGGTCAGAAGCTGGGGCAGCATTTCGATAACGGTGATCTCGATTCCGGCAAGCTGCAGGGCCTCGCAGGTCTCGATACCGATGAGCCCCCCGCCGATGATGACCGCTTTTGTGATCGTCTTTTCGTCCCGAACCCTGCGCAGATAGTCCGCGTCCTGCATGGACTGCAGCGTCGTAATGCCCTTCAGATCGGCGCCGGGGATGGGGGGAATCCTCGGAACGGCGCCCGTCGCGAGGATGAGCTTGTCGTATGAGAGGCCCTCATCCTTTCCGGTTTTCAGATCCTTTACCGCGATGGTCTTCGAGCCGGGGTCGATCTTCGTCGCCTCGGTCTCGGTGCGGGCCACGATCCCCTTTGCGTTCAGGTAGAACTTCGGATCGCGCACAACCCCCGTCGGCGTACAGATCAAGAGGTTGCGGTCGTCGAAGAAGCCTCCGACATAATAGGGATATCCGCAGGAGGCCATCGAGAGATCAGGCGCCTTCTGGATGATGACAATCTCGGCCTCCTCGTCCAGCCTGCGCGCCTTTGCCGCGGCCTTGGGACCGGCGGCAGAGCCCCCGATTACGATGATCCTTTTCTTTTCCTTCATTTTCAGCTCCTTTTCCTGTGATCGCCGGAATGCCGGTATTCCGCCCCGTCCATCCGGGCGTTCCCCGGCACAACCGCGGCGCGATAGATGCATGGAGGTACGGCAAGTATTCGATAATGATAATTATTATCAATATAATTTCAGCTCATCCACTTTTATTTAGCCTGTAAACAAAATTTTCCCGTTGATTTATTTTCCGGGCGAGAGCTCGATTCTCCCGCCGGGCCGGCGCTTGGACCTGATCGAATCGTTTTACGTGCACGAGCTCGAACAAGAAAAACCGAATCCGGCGCAAAAATAGTTGACAGATTCGCCCCATCTCGCTATATTGATAATGATAATCATTATCAATATACACCCGAGAGGAAAGGATGCGCGGAAGAGGGCCATGGTGGCAGG
>JADFDB010000153.1 GCA_018263175.1 Spirochaetota bacterium | reverse complement strand
CAGTATAGCCCCAAAACCGAATAAATCCATTCAACATATCATATAGGTGAAAATTCCGCAATTCTCCATCGAGGTAGTACGGTTTGGAGCATTCGGTTCATTCGCGCCTGCCATTGGCCTCGTGAGCGTCGATGACGTTCCTTCCTTGCATAAAAGCACAGAGCCCTGTGGTATTTGTCGGACAAGCCGCGTAAAAATCCCGCAATTTGCCATTTACGGAACAAAATAAAGGCCGAAAGCCTAATGCCGGGGCCGGCAGAGAACAAGGGCCCGGATCCCCTTATTCTGGCTATGGGGCGGGGCCCCGGTCCGATACCGCCGAATTATCACCTCCGGTGCCATTGATAGGCGGCGTAAAAATACCATCCTGTCCAAAAAATACTTTACGGCGGCTTCTCCGGGCTGATGATAGATGATTCCGCGCCGCGGAACCATCACGCGTGAACGGTGGACTCATGTACATTGGTATAGATATCGGCGGCACCACGATTAAGGGCGTGCTGACCAATCGCGAAGGCGAAATACTCTCGTTCAAAAAGATCCCGATTGGGAAAACTCCTCCCGAAATAGAGCACTGCCTGATCGAGCTCATACGCGTGCTCGCCGCGGCAAAGGGACTGGACCCTTCAGCCGTCAAAGGCATCGGCGTCGGTTCCGCCGGCTCCATCGACCGCGACAGAGGGATGGTGCTCACCAGCCCGAATATCCCGGCTCTGCAGAAGTTCCCTCTTATAAAGACCATCAGGCACCGCACTGGCGTCCCGGCCTTTCTCGAAAACGACGCGACGGTCGCCGTCATCGGCGAGTGGTGGAAGGGGGCGGGCAGGAAATACTCAAACTGGATCATGCTCACACTCGGAACGGGGATAGGCGGCGGCGTGGTCATCGACCGGCGCATCTACACCGGGCAGTCCGGAAGCGCCATGGAGGTGGGCCATACGAGTATCGACTATCGCGGACGCAAGTGCCCCTGCGGGAGCACCGGCTGCCTCGAGCTCTACGCCTCGGCAACGGGCCTCATGCGGTACGCGCGGAGGGTTATCCGTAAACACCCCGACTCCCCGCTCATCGCGCGCATGAAAAAGGAAAAGCTCGATCCGCGCATAATCGAAGAGGAAGCCCTGCTGGGCGACCCACTGTCACTGCACATCTACGCGCAGGTCTCGACCTGGCTTGGAATCGGCATCGCCAACCTTGTCAACATCTTCAATCCCGAGGCGATCGTATTCGGCGGCGGGCTCTCGCGCGCCCACCGGCTGATCTTTCCGGTGGTGAAAAAGACCGTACACGAGCGCGTGATGGAAGGGCTCGACCATAACATACGCTATCTCATCATACGCGACCATGACAGGGCGCCGGCGCTCGGCGCGGCCCGCGTGGCGATGGACGCGCTAAAAAAATAATCGAGGAGAAACAGATGGAAGCATTCTTCGGAAATCATCTCCTTTTCGGCGAGGAGATTCTCAACCGGCTGCATATCTTCGCCGGCCCCCTGCTCGACCATTTCATGGTCGCGATCACCGTAATGGGTGCCGAGATATTCTACACCCTGCTCATCCCGCTCATCTACTGGTGCGCCTCCAAGCGCATCGCGATCCTCGCGGGCGGCTCGTTCCTTGTCGGTACCATGGTCAACAGCGCGCTGAAAGACGTGTGGATGAACCCGCGCCCCGATCCGGCGAAGCTTGTTCCGAACATCAACGAGCTTAACGAAAGGTACATCCCGCACAACAGCCCGGGGTTCCCGAGCGGACATTCCCAGTCGGCCGTTGCGTTCTGGGGCGCGCTTGCCTGGTACGTCGGAAGAACACCATTCGCGGCGGCCGCCGTCATCATCATCCTCCTCATCGCCTATTCGCGTCTTTACCTCGCCGTCCATTTCTTCGGCGACGTTCTGGGAGGCCTTACGTTCGGCTGCATAACGCTCGCGATCTACATCGTCGCCGTCGCATGGATACGCAAGAAGTACGAGCTCATCAACCGCTACGCGCTCATCGCCGCGGCGCTCATCGTGCCCTATCTGCTTTCCAAGGTCCTGCCCGGCTACGAACAGGCCAGGACGCTCGGCGTCCTCTCGGGTTTCCTGGTGGGCATCATCCTCGAGCGCGACAGGGTTGATTTTCTTCCCGGCGGTGCTCCGGTGAAACTTCTCCTCATGGTCATCATCGGCCTCGCCGGGCTCTTCGCCATAAGGGTGGGGCTCAAGCCGCTGCTCCCCAAGCTCGCCTCCGCGGACTTCCTCCGCTACTGGATCATGGGCCTCTGGGTGACCCTCCTGGCACCCTGGGTCTTCGTGCGCTTCGGAATGGCACGACAGGAACGCTAAGCGCAGAACGGCATCCCCGCGAGACGTTGCCGCCGTTTTTTATTTGACCGGCGGCGGCGCCTCCCCCTATCATCTAGCAGGCGTGATGCACGACGCGTGCCGCGCCACATGCCGTTTTCTGACGAGTAAATCCTTCACCGGAAAGAGGAGCGGGCCCATTATGTCAAAGGAAAGCACGGGCGGAAAATCGAGGTTAATTCAGCTCAGGATCAAAATACAAAAATTCGTCGAGGATTTTTATTCAGGTGAGACATCCTACAAGCGCCTCTCCGGCAAGCTCCTCAACGCCGCCAAGGTGTTTATCGTTTCCTCGCGCAAGTTCATGTTGGACGACTGCTTCACCAAGGCTTCGTCCATAGCCTACACCACCATCATCTCGCTGATCCCCACCCTCACCGTCGGCCTGACGTTTTATTCCATCTTCGCCGGTGTGAGCGACAAGAAGGAGGAGCTCTTCCGGCGCGTGACGCTCTTCATGCTCGAGCACAACATCAAGCTGAACGTCGATCCGATCATAGAATCGATCTCGAGCCTCATCGACAACGCCGGCAAGATCGGCGGAATCGGCGCCGTCATCGTCATCTTTACCGCAACGGCGTTGCTGCGCACACTCGAGAAAGCGCTCAACGACGTCTGGAAGGTCGAGAAGCAGCGAAGCATCTTCCTCAAGGTGATCTACTACTGGACGACGCTGACGCTCGGACCCATCATGCTCATTGCGGGCACGACCGTCGCCACGCAGCTTTCGTCGTTTTTCTCCGAACCGAACTACCGTTCGGCCTTCGTGGCCGGCGACAAACTGTGGGTGACCGGACAAAAGGCCACCATCGGCTTCACCAGCGGCGACGCCACCCAGATAAACGCAGTTCCCCTCCAGCGGATCGATTTCGAGAACCAGTCGGTCTTCGAATACGATGCCGCGGGAAAGGTCTTCCGCGAGCTTGAATACAGGATTGAGCCCGGCGAATTCGAAAAAACCGAATTCACCGACATCCAGTTCATCGGTAAAATCGGCTGGGCCGTCGGACGCAACGGCATTTTGCTGTACTCGGACGACGGCGGTGCCTCGTGGCAGATCGAGAAGTGGGGTTCGTTCGGCTTCCGCGACATCCACATGCTGAGCCTTAAAAAGGGCTTCATAGCGGCAGACAACGGCTACCTCTTCCGCACCGACGACGGCGGGGAAAGCTGGCACCCTATCGAGTTCGAAAAATTTTCATCCAATCTCAATTCGATCACCTTCCATAACGGAACCGGCATCATTACCACCGACAGGGGCGGCATCATAACGACCCTCGACGCCGGAAAGACCTGGAAGCTCGGCTATCTCGCCGAAGCAAGGAGAAAAAACCGGTGGGTCAACATCAACCGGGCGTTTTTAATCGACGATTACAACATCTGGATCGTCGGCGACGAAGGGCTTATCCTCAACAGCCGCGACGGCGGCCGAAGCTGGGACAATCACCGCTTTTTGGAGAGGAGCTACATGGCCGTCCACTTCATCAGCGGCACCACGGGATTCATCGGCGGAGAAAAGGGGACCATCCTGATCACCGAAGACGGCGGCGAGAAATGGACCAGGGTCAAAGCCTCGACCCCGCGCATCAACGACATGGTCGCCTTCGGTTCGGGCGTCGCCGCCGTAGGGGAAAACGGGACCGTACTCAAATCGGACGCAGAGGGGCGGCGCTGGCAGGGCACCGAGGGAGGGAATGTTCTTGCGTTTCTGCTCAACTTCTTCGCACCGTTCGTGTTCATCTGGCTCCTCTTCCTTCTCACCTATATCGTCATGCCCAATATGAAGATTCCGTTCAAGCCCGCGGCCATAGGGGCCTCCTTTACCGGCGCCGTCTGGGTGATCTTCATTTTATTGTTCATCGTGTACGTAAAGTCCTTCGCCAGGGGGACCTTCGCAATATACGGCGGTCTTGCGGCCATCCCGCTCTTTCTTCTGATGGTCTACTCCTCGGCGCTCATCACCCTCTATGGCGCTGAGATCGCCTACACGCTCATGCACCCCCACACCTATCGCAATTTGAAGAAGGCACTGGCCGGCAAGCAGGACTACTCGGTGTTTTACGGCATCGCCATCCTGCACCACATTTACGCGAACTTCGAAAAGGGAAAAGGCCCCTCGGTCTTCAAGGACCTTTTAAAGCTCACGTCGAACAAGACGGAAGAGGTGGACCATTATACCGCGCTCTTCGTCAGGGAAAAGTACATCATTGAAACGGGGGACGGCGGCTACATCCCCTCCAACTCGTCGAGGAACATATTGTTGAGCGATATCGTGGACCTCATCCACGGTGTCGGCATGACGATTCCCCCGTACGCGCAGCCGGACTCGCTGAGAAAGTATTTCCACTCCATCTTCGGCCGGATGCAGCAGTCGCGCGGGGAGATACTCAAGGGGCTTACGCTCGCGTCGATAATCAAGGAGACCCGCTGAACCGGGAGGAGCATTTCCACACCCGGCGAAGTGAAGGCATTACCGGGCGGCCATTCAAACGGCCGTCCTTTTAATAAATGTAATACCCGAAGATGAACGGGATAACGATGACCTTACCCGCCAGGTCGTCGGGCAC
>JADFDB010000152.1 GCA_018263175.1 Spirochaetota bacterium | reverse complement strand
ACATCTCGCGCAGGCTCATGACCCTGCGAAGCAGCGCATCGATGAAAGGGACGTCGGGGTAGCGGGCATAGAGCGAGCTGAGCTTCGATTGATGGCGGCCAAGGGCACCCTCGAGCGACAGCACGTGCGCGATGCCGTATGAGTCCGCTTCCATGAGTGAATCGGCGAGTTCATTCATATACCGGTTCTCCGCGACAAGCTCCCCGATGTCGTCGATCTCGCCGAGCATGTCTTTGCAGAGAAAAATGATCGTTCTGAAATAGTCCGATCTGGAGTCGCTCATCGTGTGCCGCCGTTTAACCGGCCAGGCGCCTGTTCAGCGTGCTTCCCTGAAGCTGAACGAGGGAAGGCCTGCCTTGAGGGGACAGACCGTCGCGGGGCATTCAAAACCATCGTCCAGGAACTCGCTCTTCCCTTCGGTTCTGAGCCGCTCCTGCTGTGTGCGCACCCATTCACGGGCCTCGCTTTCCGTTTCCGCGAACCCCGCCACATGCGCGACGGTCCCCTTGCAGTGGACGTATTCATAGATAAGCTCGAATTTTTCCCGTTTCATACGAAGGCCCTTGTGTGTTGTTGCAGGCTGTGTCGCAAGGATCAGTTTAGCGTTTCGGCCCGGCAATTCAATAAATAATGAAAGCCGATTTGCGTGAGGATGAGTTTCCCCGGGAAGGCGGGGAGCATTTCGAGGTATTCGAGGTCTTCGAGAAGCTCGTTGAATACCGCTTCCCTCTGGTTTCTCGGAACGAGGTCTCGGATTATGAGCACGTTCATAGTGACGCCCGGATGCAATTGCTCCCCGTAATAGTCCTGGAACTCCTGCATCACCAATTTTGAATAATAGCTCACTTGCTCTGCCATAAACATGCTCCATACAATAGCGCGGCGTCATACTGTTGTACAAGCGCTGACCGTCCGGTCGAATAACACGCTCACACGTCGGTCGACAATCATGGCTTCAACGGTAAAAGAACATTCGCGGGAGTGTGCCGCCCGGCGTATTCAATTTATCATATATAATCGGTCGTATTGTATGTAAAGTATTTTTTTTAAGGGTACTGTGCGGGAGGGGAGAGGAAAAGGCTTTGGGCGTGATGTTTAGGCGTGTCCTTGCCTGGTTTTTCGTTCCTTGATCATTTTGGCACAATGCGGACTTAACGTGCTAAGAGGGGCATACGCGTGCCCCTCTTAGCGATCTCCCGCGCGCTCGCTCAGGCGCCGCGAGTGGCTAAGCCTTTATACGTTAAATGGACTTCCTGCGTGCGGCCTGCGGAGCGCCATCCTGGCAGTCCTCGGCCGCAGCCGAACGCCCTCACGTCCGTGTTCGGGCGCCTTATCGTACAAGGCGAGACTGATTTCCTACCATTGTACCGGGGTGTAATTTATTTCCGGTGGATGGTCTTTCTTCAGAAGCCCGACACGATGCTCTGCATAATAGAGTTGTTGCATAACCTGGAATAAAGGCCGGTTTTCCCCGGGCATAAGCTGGGAAAAACCCGATGTTCGCAGGCTTTGCAACAAGTCAAATTATGGGAACCATCGCACGGGTATCGATACGCGGTCCCGGCCCCCGGGGCTGCGGGCTTCACCGCTTTTTCGACCGTCCCCCCGCCGAAAAAATTATGTCTCCAGGCCGTAAAATCGCTTAAAAAAAAGTAAAATATTCCGATGTAAAGGGTAAGCAGCGGAATTCCATTTTCAGGAAGGCGGCGGAATGTTCGAGCACAGCAGAATGATGCAGACAAATTACCTCCTGGAGCGGGGGCTCGATGTGGAGTCCATTCGGAGGAGCGTTATCGCCAACAATATAGCCAACGTGGACGTGCCGCATTTCAAGCGCAGCGAGGTGAACTTTGAAAGCGAACTCCGGCGCGTCGTCAGGGAACAGGCCGATCCGTCCAACAGGTTTCCGGCAAAGATGAGCGATGAGCGGCATATCCCCTTTTACATCGAAAGGGACATACGGGGCGTACGGCCGAGGATAAACCTGGACTATACCACGACGCTTCGAAACGACGGCAACAACGTCGACATAGAGAAGGAAACGGTGGACGCGGCGAAGACACAAATGCGCTATAACGCCTACGTCAATATGCTCAACCAGAATTACAAGGTTCTGAAGATCGCCATGAGGCCCGCATAAGGAGTAGATGATCATGGGAATGTTTGACGCCTTCAATATCGCATCGACCGGGCTTACCGCCCAGCGTCTGCGCATGGATGTCATTTCGAGCAATGTTGCGAACGCGACGACGACACGGACCCCCGAGGGCGGGCCGTACAAGCGTCAGCGCGCCATCTTCGCGCCGGTGAATATACGCCCGTTCTACAAATCGGCCCTGGTACCCTCGCGTATAGAGCACGGTGCCGGGCAGGGTGTCCGCGTGGTGAGGATCGAACAGGACGCCGAGCCGTTCAGGCTGTCGTACGATCCGACCCACCCCGATGCCATCAAGATCGGCCCCAAAAAGGGCTATGTAGAGATGCCAAACGTCAATATCGTGATGGAAATGACCGACCTGATCTCGGCATCGCGATCGTACGAGGCGAACGTGACGATGGTCAACAACGCACGGTCGATGTATATGAAGGCGCTCGAGATTGGAAGGACGGGAGCTTAAAGGAGGATGGCCATGATGAGGGAACGGTCGGGAAGGATGGAGATCAATGTAACGCATGAGCTTTCTGAGATAAAAAGCCTGCGCCGGGTCGCCCGGACGGGAAACGCCAATGCGGACGCGTGGTTTAATGTGATATTCGACCTTCGAGGCGAGAAGAACGAGAGGAGCGTGACGGCATGAATACCATAGATACGATGTTTACCGGGCATCTCGTGGGGCTCAAGACGACCAATCCCCTGCATATAGGCGAGGAGACCACAGCCGCCGGGCCCGGCGATGACGTGACGGGTTCCTTCGCGGCCATGCTCAAGTCGGCGATCGGCAAGGTGAACAACCTCCAGGTGGACGCCGAAGACCTTGGCCAGAAGATGATCCACGAGCCCGACTCGGTGGATATTCACACGGTGATGATCGCCGCGCAGAAGGCCGAGCTGGCGCTGACGTTCACAAAGGCGGTCCGCGACGAGGCCATACGATCCTACAGGGAGCTCATGAACCTGAGGTAGGATGAATACGCCCGGTCCGGGGCGTGAGCGCCGGATCGGGGCGGAAACGCCGCTAAACGGGGGAGGAAATTAATTGAATTTTTTTGGAAATTAATTGATTTTTTTGTTTACAATTTTTTTTGTATGTGGTAACTGAATTATGTCGCCTTAGAAACGGGTTGTGCCGTAAAAACCGCATGAATTCGGGACTATTTCCCCCGCCTCCGGTGGAAGCGAAATGCCCCGAAACAACGGTCGGATCGGGCGCCCGGCGCAAAAAAATCAAATTTCCTGATTCCGTGGCGTTACTGTTATGACGTACCCTGTCAGGAGGGAGGGGGTTGAAGGTGGAATTCCTGAGCAAGCTCTTGGAACAGCTTAAGGAGATTTACGGAAAACTCGACCGCACAAAGAAGATAATCATCGCGTCCGTGCTGGGTGTGGTGTTCGTCGCGTTTGTCGTGCTCTTTTCGGTATCGACTGAAAAGGCGAACGTTGTGCTTTTCGCCGATCTGCCCTCGGCCGAATTCGGCCAGGTCACCAAGAAGCTCGACGAAATGAACTACACCTATTCCACGAGCGGCACCACCTCGATCTTCGTTCGGCCCGACCAGCGCGAGCTCATCATGACCCGCCTCGCCCAGGAGAACATGATCCCGAAGGGCATCCCCGGGTGGAAGCTCTTCGATATTTCAAAGTGGACCGAGACCGACCGCGAACTCGACGTAAAATTCATGCGTGCGCTCCGGGATGAGGTCAAGCGGCACATTGAGTCCCTCAGCAACATCGATAAGGCCGATGTCGAGATCGCCATCACCGAGGAGGAGCTTTTTACCGAGAAGGATAATCCCTACACGGCCGCCGTAACGGTCTACCTGGCGCCGGGTTACGACAAGCTTAACAAAAAGGAAATCCAGGGCATAATGTACCTCGTATCGCGCGCGGTGGGCGGCAAGCTCAAGCCCGAAAACGTGGTGGTTACCGACGAATTCGGCAAGATCATCTCGGACTTCGACAACGAATTCGACAAGGCCAAGGAGGAGTACACCCTCCTTGAGTATCGCAAGAAGATCGAAGAAAAGGCCCGCGTACAGCTTCTGCACGATATACGCAAAGGGCTGGAGCGGGTATACACCACGGACCGCATACAGATCGTCCGGCTCAACATGGACTTCAACTGGGACAAGGTTTCTGAAGAAAAGGAAGAATATACCCCGATCGAGATGGAGCCCGACAATCCCGAAACGCCGTACTCCGAGCGCAAGGTAAAGGACTCGCTCGTCGTTTCGGAGAAGAGCGCGAAGGAGCATTTTCAGGGCCACGGCTGGAACCCCGAGGGGCCGGCCGGCACTGAAGGCAACAAGCCGCCCGGCTACAAGGCGAGCGACGATCAGTTCGCCAAATACGACAAAGAAGAAAACATCCGCAATCATGCCGTAAACAAGTCCATGAAGAAGATCCAGCGCGATCCCTTCGATGTGACGGGCGTTTCGGTGGCGATCGCGATCGACGGCTTCCAGGACCTTCCGAGGACAACCGAAGGGGATTATGATCTCGATCCGACAAAAAAACCGGTACAGGTCTCGCTGACGTCGGAGGAGCTTAAACAGGCCGAGAACATCGTCAAGAAGTCCATCAATTTCAACGCCGCGCGCGGGGACCAGGTCGCTGTCGAGAACATCATGTTCGACCGGACCAAGGACTGGAACCGCGTGCGCGAGGAGTTCCAGCGCAAGGAGCAGTTGAAGCGCATTCTGCTCGCCAGCCTCATCGGCGTGTTCGCGCTCTTCCTGGGCATGGTGCTTTTCCGCGCCATCAACAAGGAGCTCGCGCGGCGCAGGCGGCTTCGCGAGGAGCAGCTTGCGCTCGAACAGCAGCGCATGCGCGAGGCGGCGCTGCGCGCCGCCGAGGAGGAGGGCATC
>JADFDB010000151.1 GCA_018263175.1 Spirochaetota bacterium | reverse complement strand
CGAGCACGCCGCGCACCGAGTTGGCCATTGCAACATAATCGATTTCCACCGAATCGGTCGTTTTATAGGTATGCGCGTACTGTGCGTTCTGGAGCCCCGAGATTGCAGCCATGCAGCGGTTGTCGAAGATCACCACACATCCCCGCACGCCGTGCTCGACCGCGTCTATGAGGATTTGCGGGTTCATCGTGAAGCTCCCATCCCCCGAGAAGGCAACCGGATAGAAGGGACGTTCGGCCATCGCAGAGGCGAGCACCGCCGAGGCGGCGAACCCCATGAAGGATGCGCCGGTGTCCGTGAAGGTCTGCCCCTCACGCTCGTCCTCGACGATCTGAAAGCCGTTGGCCTGCACATCGCCCGCGTCGAAGAGCTTGACGGCCCCCGATTCGTCAGCCCAGTCGCATACCGCCTTGATCGCTGCCGGCTGGGTGAGGACCTCGGCCTTCCAGACCTCATCGTAAAGTGCTGGATGATCGTAGCGCGCGCGCTTGAACGCCTCCCACTCGGCGCGCTTTTCGAAAATGGCCCTTGCCCAGGGTGAGGTGCCGTCGGAGGGGCGAACGCCGGCTTTTTTGAGGTGGTCGATCCATGCGCTAAGGTTGCGTTTTGCGTCGCCGAGCACCGGCACCGTGCGGTTGTAGTGCCCCGCGTGCTGCGGGTTTATATTGAAATTGATGATGTTTTCCGCCTTCTTCCATGCCGTCCCCGAGCAGTCCCACTGGCACACCGCGCGCGCGCCGACCACGACCACGAGGTCGGCCTCGTTCATCGCGTAATTGCCCGAGATCGAGCCCTTCGAACCGCCGACCGTCATATGGCGCGGCTCGGAATACGGTACGATCCCGCCGGCGCTCGGACCGCTCACGATTGCCGCGTCGAGGAGCCCTGCGAGCTCGACGATCTCCGCACCGCAATCCCGCGCACCCTGACCGATCTTGATGCTGACGCGTTGCGCCTTTAAGGCGAGACCGCCCGCTTGTTCGAACACCTTCGCGTCCATGCACGAAGGAGAGGGCGATTCGAATTTTGCGGGGAATTCGAGGAGATTACACGCACCGATCATGGCCGGCTGGGCGTTCATCGGCGCGAGCAGAAAAAACGGCCCGTTGAACCCCGGCCCTCCCGTACACACGGCGCCCCGTCGAAGCGCTGTGAAGATGGAACGCGGCTCCTGCAGCGAATAGGCGTTTCCCATCATTCCCGCAAGCTTCAGGAACTGATACTGTTCGTCGCGTGGGATCTGCTGCATGTTGAAGCCTTCGTCGTGCGTGGTCTCATCGCCGTAGAGGTGGTACACGCCGGCGCCGTTCGACGCGGCGCAGAGCGAGCCCGCGAATGCATGCATGGCCCCCGGTCCGATCGAGGTGATGACCGCGGCGGTCTCGCCGGTCAGTATTTTGAGCGCCGTCGCGGCGTGGGCGGCGGCGGTCTCGTGGCGCACATTGAAAGTCTTTACGAGTCCCTGCTCCTCGTAGACCCGCAGGACCTCGGCGATATCGGTCGTTCCGTGCCCGAATATCCCGACGTATTTTCGCACGCCCTGGTTGTAAAGCCCCATGACGATCGCCTCTGACAATGAAATGTCCTGAAACTGCGGCATGGCTTTCGACTGCACCGCGGCGTTGATGGAGCCGTGACGCGCAATCAGTTGAGCCCGTTCTATTCGTTCATTCATAGCATTGCCTCGTTCCGTCCACGGACGATTTGCCGTATCGCATCGAAAACAACCGGCCGATGCGGCCGCTACGCGCGTTTCTTTATCGCGCTTCGGAGCTCCGCGTCTGCGAGCGTGTCCGGGTCGAGGAGCTCCATCACGCCCGGAAACGAAAGGACCGTTTTGACGATCGGTGCGTCGAGGATTCCGAGTATCTCGCTCATCGAACGATGGGTCCGTCTCGAGATGTCGAAGAGCGTCCGGCGGCTTTCGCGCTGAGACGCCTGCCGGTGCACCGGATAGCCGACGCCGGGCTCGACGCTGAAGATGCGGTCGAAGATGAACCGGAAGCTGACATCGCCGGCCCAGCCGAACTGGTAGAGCATCGGGAGCGAAACACAGTTTCCGCCGTTGATCTGCGTGAATAGCCACGCCGACACCGGATCGGCCACAAGGCCGCAGACGATACCCGGATACTGCACGACCGAATTGAGAAACCCGAGGCCCGTGCCGCAGCCGCCGACCACGTACTGGACTCTCCCCGCATCGAGGAGGAGCGCCGCGAGCAGACCAGTGTGGATGTAGGTGAGCTCCGGCTTTCCGCCGGTCTTCGTCATGCCGGCGTTGACGATGTCGTGGCCCCTGCCCTCGAGCGCCGCGATAACGTCGGCATTGCGGTCGCCCGCGCTTGTTTCGTTGATCACCGCTATCTTCATGTTTCCCCCTTTATCGAAGCACTGCCGGCGACAGTTGTGGTCTTCGCGGCCGGCAACCGGATCGGCGTTTTTCGTACGCACAGCCGGTTTTGCGCCGTCTTTTATCGATCAGAGCGGATCGCCCGGCCGTCATCGCTTCATCCCCAGAATCGTCCGGGCCTCGTCGCTCGTCGCGACCTCCCTGCCCAGTTCGCGCGCGAGCCTCGCGACGCGCTCCACGAGCTGTGCGTTCGATTGGGCAAGTTCTCCCCTGCGGTAATTCACGCAGTCTTCGAATCCCGTGCGCGCGTGGCCCCCGCAGAGCATCGCCATCGTGTTCATCGGGAGCTGTGCCCGTCCGATCCCCGATACGTTGAAGATGGAGCCGGGCGGCAGGAGGTCGATCATAGTCGCAAGGTTTTTCAGGGTGCCCGGGTATCCGCCCATGCCGCCGACGCCCATCACGAAGTTGATGTAATACGGACGTGCGAGCAGGTCGCATCGTATCAGGTTTTCGACCTCGCCTAACATCGCTGGATTATAGACTTCCATCTCGGGCTTGATCCCGCGATCGAGCATCGCTTTCGCGAAGGCTTCGATCTCCGATCTGAGGTTTATGAAAGGCAGTTCTTTACCCTGATGGAAAAAGACTACCGTCCCCATATTCAGAGAAGCCATCTCCGGTTTCGCGTCGAGGCTCGTGATGCGCTCATCGATGGGCAGGCCCGGCCCGCCGGTCGTGTTCTGAATGATGATGCCGCAGCGCGCGCGGATACCCTGGTTCATCTCCCCGAAGATGTGTGCGTCGGCCACGCCACGCCCGGCCCGGTCGCGCGCGTGGAGGTGGACCACGGCCGCTCCCGCCTCGTGACAGCGGACCGCCTCGCGGATGATTTCGTCGGGCTGTTCCGGCAATGCCGGGTTCGCTTCCTTTCCGTGTATGCCGCCGGTCAGGGCCGCCGTGATAATCAATTTGTCCACATCGACCTCCGTATCGTACGCCGCCGCCGCGCGGCCTTTAGGCGCCCTGGTTCCGCATCGTCCGCCCCCACTGCGCGAGCGCCGAGGCGGCCGCCACCCACCGCGCCACGTCCGGGAAGACGGGAACACCGGCGCTCCGCAGAGCGTCCGACATTTTTTCCGTATAGGCCCCTCCCGCGGCACAGCAGACGATCGGCTTGGTCCTTAAATCGCTCAACGCCCCTAGGCACTCTACGATACTTTCGTCCAGCGGGGTATCCTGAAAAACGAAGAACGGCATTATTATGTCGACGCTGTCGTCATCGATCAGCGTTTTTACGACGTATTCGTAATCGGCAGCGCTCGCCGAGCCGGTAACATCGACCGGATTTTCGACGAGGTAGAAAAAGCTGAAGTGATCGCGCATCGCCTTCACCGAGCCGCGGCCGAGCGTCACAAGCTCCAATCCCGCTCGCGGGAAGTGGTCGAGCGCGTTCACCATGGGCCCGGCCCCGTTGGAGAGCATGGCGGCCCTGTTGCCCCGCGCGCAGGGCTGGAGCGCGAGGGCCTCGCACGAGGCATAAAGCTCGTGGAATGAATCCGTGAGGACGATGCCGTGCCGGCGCATCACGCCTTCGTACACCTCGTAGCTTCCTCCGTACGCGCCGGTGTGCGAAACCGACGCCTGCGCCGACTGTCTGTTCCGTCCGGTCTTGAACACGACGACCGGTTTGCCGGCCTCCACGGCCCTCGACGAGGCCTCGAGGAATTTTCTGCCGTTCCCGAGCCCCTCGATATAGCTCCCGATCACTTTTGTTTCGGGGTCTTCCGCGAGATGAGCGATGAGGTCGCCCTCGTCCACATCGACGCGGTTGCCGTAGCTCACCATCTTCGAAACGCCCGTGATGCGCGCCTCTTCGAGGAACACGCAGCCCCAGGTGCCGCTCTGCGTGATGAAGCTCATCGGGCCCGCGGGCGGGCGCGCGAGACGTTCGTGGCTGTGGAAAAATGAGTCGAAGCGGCCCGCGCCGTCGAACGATCCGATGCAGTTGGGGCCGATGAGGCGTATGTCGAGCTCGCGCGCCTTCCGCGCGATCTCCCGCTCCAGTTCGGCGCGTTCGCCTCCGAGTTCCTTGCCGCCGCCGGAGACGATGAGCGCGTTGTGGCATCCGAGCCGCGTCATGTCATCCAGGATCTCCGGCATTCGGGCCAGATCTACCACGACCACGAGGAGTTCCGGCGCTTCGGGAAGCGAGGCGAGATCGGGATAGCTTGTGAGCCCCATGAGTTCGTCATAGTTGGGATTTACGGGATACACCCGGCCGGCGTACTCGTAGTTGACGAGCGAGTCGAGGATGACATTGCCTATTTTACCAGGCGTCGATGAGGCGCCCATCACGGCGACCGATGCCGGTTTGAAAAATGAGGCGAGCCGGTGCGTACGCGGTTTCTCGTATTCGCCCGCCCTTTCCCGCTTTTGCCCGGAGAGCAGCATCTTGGCGTCAACCACGGTGACCGCGTCCGCCGTCGCGATGATCGGGTTAAAATCGACCGACTCGTAGAGATCCGCCGCCTCGATCCCAAGGTCCGCAATGCGATGGACCGTGTCGATCAGCGCTTCCATGTTTACCGGGGCGGCGCCGCGGTAGCCTTCAAGCAGCACTCGGCCCTTCAGGCCCGTCAGCATATCCATGACGTCACGGTGAGATACCGGCAGGCTCCTGAACACGACATCTTCTATGAGGTCCGTAAAGAC
>JADFDB010000150.1 GCA_018263175.1 Spirochaetota bacterium | reverse complement strand
TCGGTCCGCAACCGCTGGCCGAATTTCGCGACGAAGGCGACGCCCTTCTTCTCCGCGCTCGGCGTCCTCGCCCTCCTCTTCCTCATCGGCGCGGGCCTTCTCTCGAATCTGGACATGTTCACCGACACCGAGCGCTACGGATTCTCGTTTTACACCATGGTCTTCGTCCTGACGATGGCCGGGATGATAATCGGGGCCGTGGTTCCCAAGCTCATCGGCATCAACAACTACCAGACCAGGGCCATCTCGCTCGAGACTGGACTGCGCAACGCCTCGCTCGCCATGGCGATCGCGCTCCTCATTCAGGACTACATGGGCGACTTCTACAGCTCAATGTTCTTCACCTCGGCGATCTTCGGCCTGTGGATGTACGTGGCGGGATTCATCTCGATCGCGGTTTACAAGAAGCTGTTTCCCGTTCCGCCGAAGTCCGACTTGAAGATCCCGGTGGAAGAAGGGGAATACTGACAACGATGGGCTGAACGCCTACGCCTGTGATTGTAAGCGGTACGCCGCGGGTGTGATACCCGCGGCGTTTTTGCGTTTAACGCGCCTTCGCGACGGGGCCTTTCGCGCTCTCTGTCGCGGCGGCCACGAACTCGCCGAAAAGGGAGGCGAGGCGCGGCGTTTCGGCCAGCATCTTCTCGGGATGGAACTGCGTACCGACGATAAAGCGTCCGCCGGCACGCTCGATCGCCTCGACAAAACCATCGTGCGTGCGCGCCGTAACGCGGAATCCGGGGGCGGGCTTTTTAACGCCCTGGTGATGGAACGAATTGGCCGAAAGCGATTCGACACCCATCAGCCGATGGAGCAGGCTCCCCTTCTCGATCGCGACCTCATGGCGGCAGTCCGTGGCGTGTTTGTAAATCCAGAGGTCAAGCTGTTTGCGGTGCACGACCGGAGTTTCGCTTTTATAATACGCGGGTATGTCCTGGTACAGAGAGCCCCCGTGGTACACGTTTAATAGCTGCATGCCGCGGCAGATCCCGAGCACCGGCAGGGACGCATCGCGCGCGTAATCGAGCACGGAGTACTCGAGCGCGTCGAGCGCGTCGTCGACCGCCTCGAGCTTCGCGTTGCGCTCCTCTCCGTAGCGCGCGGGATTCACGTCGAAGCCGCCCGGGATGAGGACGCCGTCGACCTTCGCGAGCTTCGTCCCGACCGCAACCGGATTGTCGGTGACGAAGATCCGCACGATCCCTGCGCCTTCCTTCGCGAGCGCGGATGCGTATTCCCCGTTGATGTCGATCCGGTATTTAAGAAGTTTCGTCTGTATCGTCCCGTAAGTAATGCCGATCTTCGGGCCCTCCCCGCCCGCCTCGGGGCCGGAACATCCGGCCGTCGCAATTAAAAGCGCGGTGAAACCGCATAACGCCGCCCTGCTGAATGCCGCCATGACTCACCCTCCATGTCCTGATTATTTCAACTTCGGGCCCGATAAGGTACGCCCGTGAGTCTGCTATCCGTCGTATTTTTTACCGCTTCCGCACGCCTCCGCGACCGGGTACTTTTGCGCGTTATGCGCGAGCTTGTCGCGGAAAGCGGCCGCCCAGGCGTTTTCCGGTGCTTCCGGACTGAAGGGAAACGAGGACCATGCACGCAAGCCTGCGGCCAACCGGGCGGGATGTCACGCGGTTTTTCGAGAAACAGCCCCTCTATTCCGAATGGATCACTTTCCCATACTTCAGTATGCTTTCGAGGAAACCGCTGACGTTGTTCTTCCTTACAATGAGCTTTGGCTCTATGGCCACGTCGACTTTACGACAGAGTGCGAACAACCGGGCGTTGGCATCGAGGAAATCTTCCTGCAGTTCGTCGACCACAACGGCGATATCGATATCACTGTCCTTGCGTTCCTCGCCTCGTGCATAGCTGCCGTACAAAACGATCGCGCTTACCGGGAGGGAGCGCCTGACGAGGTTGGCGTATTCCCTTATTTTTCTATCAATGTTCGCATCCATATAAACAGCTCCCTGGTGTTCCGGTATATTTCCGCGGTTCTCGACTGAGTGATCGTCTTGAGCAACTCAAATTTGTTATCCGGATATCTCGCTTCAATATTTAGCGGCATCAATGTATCCATAAGTTTTTTTCGGTCTTCGGACAACAGCTCCATGAGTCCACCGGCTTCGGCAAGTTTCATCAGGTTATGGGTATAGGGGGGTTCTTCTTCCCTGGTATACCAGATATATGCCTTTAAAATCTTCTCAATTGTCTGATGGCAGTAAAAACCTGACTGTAAAAACTTCTTCTTTTCCAAAATTATTTCCGCCGAGTCGAGATCGTCGACGGCAAGGTTCGTCCATTAGACGGTTTTTTCTTTGATATCCATAATCGCCGTCAGTATTCGTGTAACGTCACATTCCCACGCGTAGTATTCAAGCGCTTCTATGCTACACCACCTGCTGTGAATGTCAATTAATTTTCACGATTGAATTCGCCGACAGCCGTCACGGCCCGAACAATGGGGATGAGTCGTGACGCGGAGCCCATGCCGCTTCCAAGCACCTTGCGGTGCGCGGCGAGCGCGGGCCGACCCGTCCTTCGAAAGGCGGCCGCCGAAGCTGCCTATACGGCGCTTGAGTATATAGGAAGATTGGATCAGGATAACTCGAAATGACCGGCGACTATACCCGGCACGGTGATGTCTTCGTCGAGCAATTCCCAGCGCAACGCGTATCCATTCAGGCGCAGGGTGACTTCCTTGAGCTGGTCTTCGCTGGCGGCCTTTAAAATGGCAAAACGATCCGCCGGAAAACCGATTATCCTTCCATCGGTAAGCTCTACGAAAACGGTCCTCCCCTCCGCCCAGGCCCTGAGGGCGGCGGGTTCGACTTCAGTTGATTGTTTTACCGCTATGGAACTCATTGTATTTTTCCAGCAACAGCGTCACGTGTTCAAAAACCAGTTTTTCAATATCCCGCAGCGATCTCGGCGGAACGCTCTTGTTTCTCGCAAGTCGTATATGGTCCAGCCAGAACTTACACTCTCCCTCTGGTGTCTCGACATGGATATGCGGCGGTTCATTCCGTTCGTCTGAATAAAAATGAAATCTGTATGATCCTATTTCAAGAACTGTCGGCATTCCCGTATCGTTATAAGCGCAATGAGCCTTTGAGAACCTGTGGAGAAAATATACCCAACTTCGCCGGCATGTCAATAATTATTCACCATGTTTATGCCGTCCGACATTCCGTGCACAAGATTTGTTTGAGGTTCAGCCAACCTCGGAAGCCCCCCTCCGGGGGATCGGGAGGAGAAGCGCACCGCGGGCACTGCCCGGCGATATCCGGATGAGCGGTGCGGTTTTGCTATTCCACTAATCCCTTCTAACGCTTACCGCTGTTCGGTCCGAATTCTGAACTGTATCTCTTCCTTGAACCGTACGGTTTTTATGTTGGGAAGCGCCGCTATCTTTTTCATTACGGCGAGGCCCGCCTCCTCAAAATTCCTCAGCATTTTTACCGTAACCTCGAACGGATCGTCCATCGAAATGCCGAGCAGCGCGGGCCTGAGCCTCCAGCCCCTCGTAAGATCGGAACCGCCAACGAGATTGACGGGTGCTATATAATCGCCCGGCCGCATATAAGCCTCGAAGTATTTCGGATTGATGTATTTCATCACCACCGCGCCATCGGGGTCGATGTAGGAGCGCGAGCCCTCGGGGAACAGCAGGAAGCTCTCACCCAGCACATTTTTGAAAAGCTTATAATCCTCAATGCTGAACTCAACCATGGTTTCCGAGAAATTGTACTTTTTGAAAAACGCTTCGAGCTCCCGCAGTTCCCTGGAAGAAAGCGAAGAGGTGCACCGCCTGAAGGCTTTCGCATCGCCGCGGACAAACGCGTTCATAAAGTCGGCATAGTCGTTTCCCATTATCATTGCAAGACCGGGATTCGGCATCTTTATGAGGCACTGGGTTCGTTTCGCCGTTTTTCTGAGCTCTTCAGCGAGCCCGTGCGTCTGGATCGTGGTCGTTTTCTGCGATGGAACGGTGATAAACAGATTCCCGACATTGGCCGCGCCGTTTCTCAGTACCACGTTGGAAAGCATCCGGGGACCCACGACCGTGTTGCAGTTTTTCGTCAACGCGTCGAATCCGAGTTTGCGGATTACGCTTCGGACGAAATACGGGCCGAGATATCCCTCGTGATGGCCGACAAAGAAGATGCGACGGCCGCAGTTCCTGATCGCGGTCAGGCTTTTCAGTATTTTCATCACATCCGCGGACGCGAGCTCGTCGGAGGCCCCTGTTTTCAGCGAGATGCGGTGGTTGTTTTTATTCACGAGGATTATATCGACGACTTTTCTGCGCTCGAGAAACTCGAAGACCTTGTGCCAGAACGCCGAATCGGGGAGTACCGGAAATATGTTCCGGTTAAAGGAAAATTGAATGGCGAGAAGCCGCTCGAGCACCGTTTTCGAAAACTCCTGAAAATATTTGTGCTGCATGAGCTGGTTTTTCTTTTCGAGGAATTTTCTCTGCGCCCTCGGAATGACCGTTTTATAATCAAAGCCGTTTTTTGCGGCATACTCCATGATCTCTTCTATGATACGCATCGCACCCTCGTTGTGCGGCGGGCGCCTGAGCGAGTAGAGCTTCGCCCGCAGAAACTCGACGAATTCCCGGAAATCCAGATGGTTCTTCCAGTCGCGATATTTTTGAATGCCGATCCGTACGCCGGGTATGAGCAGAAGTACGCGCAGTACATACGAAAAGACACGGTCGACCATACCCGCAACGCCCGAGAAGAGCGAGAAGAGTTTATGCACCCATCGATACAGGTAGCTATTGTTATCCAGCCGGGAGATGCGATCTTCAAGAATATGCCTGTTATTCTGAAGAAATTTCACTATTTCATCGGGCTGGTAGCGTTCCCTGACGTCGTTCCACCATCCGGCCAGTGGTTTACTGGTTATCGTTTTCACCTTGTGCCGCGCTCACGTTCCGTCATCGGTTTTTGTTACTTGCTGACGGAATGGTGCAGAGGCAGAGATTTTTAGCAAGCGTTTAATTCATGCTTTTTTGAGGTATGGGGAAAGCCTGTCGAACATTTTTTTTGATGATTCGCCGGCGGGGGGAAAACCGGTCCGATT
>JADFDB010000014.1 GCA_018263175.1 Spirochaetota bacterium | reverse complement strand
GAACTGTGGCGTGCGATACGTCTCCCTGTGGCTGAAGTCGCGCTGAACGGTGGCACTCAGCATGTCGCCCTTATCCGGCGGGATCCAGCCGGCGGGCTTCCATCCGGCCGGGGGATTTTTCAGACAGAGCGAGGCTATGGCCGCCATTACAAACATAACGACACCCGCGTAGATGAAGACATACCGCCATCCGATGTTCTCGATGATATAGGTCGCGAGCGGCGCCATGATGAACGAACCGAGGCCGAGCCCCACCACCGAGAAGCCCGTCGCCAGCGCGCGCCGGTCCGGCCACCACTTGGGCGCCGTCGCAATGGGAGGAAGATAGATCAGACCGCCGCCGAATCCGGCGATAACGCCATAGCTCAGGTACAGATGCCATTTTTCGGTGATGTACCCCGAAAGCGTAAAGCCCACGCCGAGGATGACCGCGCCGACCAGTACCACAACCCGCGGACCGAACCTGTCCGACAGTCTTCCGGCAGGGAAGGTCATAAGCCCGAATATCAGACAGGCTATGGCGAAGGCCAGGGCGATGTCGGCCCTGCTCCACCCGAACTCGGCGTTAAGCGGACGGATGAAAACACTCCACGCGTACAAGAGCGCCCCACAGGTGGTGCTCCCGAGCACCCCGCCGATAAGCGGAATCACCCTGGGGAATGTGTATGGCACGGACTTCGATTCGCTCATATATAACTCCAGGCAGTTAAATTAACGCAAATGATCAGCGGCGCAGCCGGCACCCGCGACGGTGAACTTTGGCATGCCGCGGGCATCCGGAAGGCCATTTGTACATTATAGAAATAATATTGTATTACAAAACCGATACGGGTTCGCATAGCGGGCATAATTTGTCAAGCATTGTTTGCCCGCACGCCCTGAAGCGCCGTCAATTCGATTTCCGGAGTACCCCGGCCGGGATTAATTTGGAAGCGGATAAAAAACGGAGCTGTGTGTTATTTTGATGAAGCGGGGCGGCGGGCGCACCGGACGCCATGCACCCGCCGTACGACGAACGCCGCCCAAAGCGGCGCTCATTGAATGAGTACGGCTACTCCCCGCCGCCGATCACGAAACCCTTTGAGGCGGGCCCCGTCGAGGCGGGCGTGCCGGCTATCTTGGCAAGGTACGCGCCTCCGAGCCGCTCAAGGTGGTCGTTAACGTTGTCGAAATAATTGAGGTGTTTCTGCTCCTCGTCGATGATCGTCTCGAAAAGCTTGGCGGTAATGCTGTCCCCGTTGTCCATGCACACCCTCAAAAACTGGTTGTAGGCATCGATCGCGTCCTCCTCCGCCTTCGAGTCAGAGGGGTAGATCTTTTCCACGGGCTGGCCCTTCTCCACCCTGCCCGACATCTCGCTCGTGGGCTCACCGCCGAGCTCCTTTATGCGCTCGGCGAAGGCCTCCGCATGGCGCATCTCGTCGATCGCGATGAGCTTGATGTTTTTCGCGAGATCGCCGTAATCCATGTTGTCGAGATTGTAGTGCTGGTTCATGTACTGATATATCGCCTGGAGCTCCATCGCCCGGGCCTGGTTCAGTACGTCGACGACCTTCTTCTTCCTTTCTTCTCGTGAAGCCTGCGCCATACTGCACCTCCATCCTGTAGAGTTTCAAAACAAACGTCCTTCCGGTCGGCATTATCCGCCGCATCGCGGAGAATGCCGGAGAGAAGCGCGTCGCGGGCGGCGACCCGGTCGCACACCCGGTACATTTTAATTTCCCTCGCTCCGCTCGCCGAACCCATGAAAGACCGACTCATCATACTATGGATCGCGGCACATGTGAAGCGATTATTTTTTCTGTATGGCCTTCATGACCGTGCCCCTTTCCAGCTTCTCCGTACGGAAGAACCGGTCGTGGCGGGTCGTCTCCCGTTTCCCGTCAATGTGGTCTTTCGCCACGCCGCATGATTCATTCGGCATTCGGAACAATTATTATGATTGTACCGGAAAAATCATTTCCCGCATTTTCTGCAAACGCCGAAAAATTCGATCCTGTGGCTTCGGACCTCGAAATTCCCGACCCGGCCGGCCTTGCGGTTCAGCGCATCGTCGAACGGCATTTCGACATCGGAAATAGCGCCGCACTTCTCGCAGACGAAGTGATAGTGCCGCGTAACATTGGCGTCAAAGCGGTCGAAGGTGCTGCCGAAGTCTATTTTTCTAACAAAGCCCTGATCGATCAGAATGCCGAGATTCCGATAGACGGTGCCCATGCTCAGGTTTTTAAAATCCTTCTTCAGCCTTTCGTATATCCAGTCGGCCGATGGATGCGATTCTGTCGCACGCAGCAATTCGAGCATCTTTTCGCGCTGTCTGCTTTTTTTATACCGTGTTTCCATTGGCCTGCTGCCCCGTTGACGATTCCCGAAGCCCCCAAGCGCGCCTTCTTCCGGCCGCCCGAAGTACACCTCAAAACGAAATTGTCAATACTCGGAATGATTATCATTATAGCTGAAACCACAAATTTGTCAATAATAAAAGCTGCGTCTGCCGGGCTTTCAGGCGATTTAACCGGCGGTGCATCGGAATTTTCTTGCATTGTGCGCTGTTTGCCCTACCCTGCACCCGTCGCGCAGACACAGCGGCGCGACGAATACGATTAAAGAGCCGGCGAGAACCGAATGCGATTGACCATACTCGGAAACGGCGGCGGCATCAGCGACGGCCTCCCCTACAACTCCTTCCTCGTCGATGGCCGGCTGCTCTGCGAAGTCCCGCCCGACGTCATGATGAGCCTTTTCAGGGAAAAGATGCCGCTGGACGCCATACGGAACATCTTCATCTCCCACTTTCATGCCGACCACTGCTTCGGCTTTCCCTTTCTCGCCCTGCGCCTTTTTTATGACGGCATGGCGGGGGTGATAACAACCTTCGGCCCGGCCGGACTCGAGGCGCGGATGCTCGAGCTGTGCGCGCTCGCCTTCGGCAAAGACCACCCGCTCCGCGAATGGCTCGGCGGCGCGATGCGATTCATCGAGATCGCCCCGGGAACGACGCTCGAGCTCGGGGATGGGATCTCGATCAAAACCTTCACCATGGCGCATCCCGTCGAGACCATCGGCTTCACCCTGTTCGGGTCCGGTGGGCCACGCTTCACCTATATGCCCGACACGCTCTGGAGCGAGGATCTGCTCCCGTTTATCCAAAGCGGCGGGAAGGCCGTCCTGATCGACCTGAATGGCGAGCCAGGCGAGGCCCACAGGGTGCATCTTTCTGAAGCCGATCTCGCCCTGAAGGCGCTTCCGCGATGCGCCGAGGATATCGTATTCTACGGAACGCACCTCAAGCGGAATAAAACGGCCGGCGCGGGAAGGATTCGGTACGTTCGGCCCGGCGACCGAATCGAGATAGCCGAATAAGGAAGCGCTCGCACCGCACGCAGTCGTCCCGGCGCGGCCCGGGCAGGAGGAATATGGACACCAACGTGCGCTGGACATACGACGAGATGAAGCAGGTCGGCACCGACTATGAAAGCGCCGACAGGGTGCGCGAATACGACGAGCGCATGTGCGCCCTGCGCGACGTCCGCGCCGAGGTCAACGCCATCCTCGACGAGCTCGGCCTGAAAGACGGGGACGTGCTCGTGGAGTTCGGCGCCGGTACCGGCGAGTTCGCCATAGAGGCCTCGCGACGCTGCCGGAGGGTCTATGCGCTGGACATCTCGCGGACGATGCTCGACTACGCGCGCGAGAAGGCGGCGCGCCGCGGCGCCGGAGAGATATCCTTCGTCCACTCGGGCTTCCTCGGCTATACGCACGACGATTCGCCGCCCGCGGCCGTCGTCTCCCAGCTCGCGCTTCACCATCTCCCCGACTTCTGGAAGCTCATCGCGCTTTCCCGTATACACGAGCTACTCGCCCCCGGGGGCCGCTTCTTTCTGCACGACCTCGTCTACGCGGTCCAGCCCGAGAAGG
The DNA here is from genome assembly GCA_018263175.1 of Spirochaetota bacterium. Taxonomy (GTDB): domain Bacteria; phylum Spirochaetota; class UBA4802; order UBA4802; family UBA5368; genus MVZN01. The sequence goes on along the minus strand of JADFDB010000014.1, from coordinate 28,204 downwards.
CCGCCGCCTCGATCGGACGAACGATAGACCGGATGCGCGAATCCGCGGGCGAAGACGCGGCGCTCGACTACGAGCGGCACGTGCGCGAAGAGTACTCGACCTACGACTGGATCATGGAAGAGATGCTCTACCGGGCCGGATTCCATATCGAACGGGCGGACTACGGCGACTTCTTCATCGTCTCGTACCTTTGCGTGAAGCCGGCGGCACGGGCGCGGTAAGCGCCTGAGGGACAACCGCACTTACGCCGCCGTCTTAAAAATTGCTTGCCCGTACACGGCGTCACGGCGGATAGTACTCAACCTCTGCGAAACCGGAAACGACCATGACACAACGCGACCCGCTCGACGAGCTCAACCCCAGCCAGCGCGAAGCGGTCACCCATACCGAGGGCCCGCTTCTCATCCTCGCGGGTGCCGGTTCCGGCAAGACGCGTGTCATCACCTATCGCATCGCCCACCTCATCAGGCAAAAGGGCGTCCCGCCCTTCGAGATATTCGCCGTTACCTTCACCAACAAGGCGGCCGACGAGATGAAACGCCGCGTCGCCGAGCTGATCGGGCCGATCGGGGAAAGCGTGTTCGTCCGGACCTTTCACTCGGCCGCCGTGTACATCCTGCGCCGCTACGGCGACCGCATCGGCGTGCCGCGCGCCTTCACGATCTACGACGCGAAGGACCAGGAGACGCTCATCAAGGACATACTCCTGGAGATGAGGCTGGACCCCAAAAAGATAAAGCCGTCCGCCCTCGCCTCTAAAATATCGGAGATCAAGGACCGTGCCGAGATGATCGAGGGCGCCGACCTCTCATCGCTCATGCCCGGATACCCTGGCCTCAACTTTTCCGATCTGTACCGGGAGTACCAGGACCGCCTGTCGCGCTCGGGCGCGCTCGATTTCAACGACCTGCTGATAAAAACCGTCGTCCTTATGCGCAGAAGCCCCGAATCGCTCACGGAACTACAGCGACGCTGGCGCTACTTCATGATCGACGAATACCAGGACACCAACCACGCGCAGTATCTGATCTGCAAATACCTCTCGTCGGCCACACGGAACCTCTGCGTGGTCGGCGACGACGATCAGTCCATCTATTCCTGGCGCGGTGCCGACATCCGCAACATCCTCGATTTCGAGCGCGATTTCGACGAGACGAAGGTCGTTAAACTCGAGGAGAACTACCGCTCCACCGTACCGATACTCGATGCGGCATGGCACGTCATCCGCAACAACGTCAACCGCAAGGAAAAACGCCTGCGCGCGGTGCGCGGCGACGGCGAGCCCCTTACCTGGTGCCGGGCCAATAACGAATACGGCGAGGCGGAGTACGTGGTGAGCACGATACTGTCGCTTAAAAAAAAAGAGGCCCTCCGCAACCGCGACTTCGCCGTGTTTTACCGCACCAACGCCCAGTCCCGCGTGTTCGAGGAGATGCTCCGCAGGGAGAACATACCCTACCGCGTTGTCGGAGGCCTGAAATTCTACGACCGCAAAGAGATCAAGGACATACTGGCCTACCTGAGGCTCATCGCCAATCCCGCCGACGGCGTTTCGCTCTTGCGCATAATCAACGTGCCCGCGCGCGGCATAGGCGCGGCGACGGTGGAGCGGCTGCGCGACACCGCGTATACGGCGGAGATAACCGAGTGGGAGGTGATCGCCAGGGGGCTCGCCATAAAGGGCAAGGTCCCCGCGGGCATCACTTCCTTCAAGAAGATCATCGAGCGGGGGATGGCCGCCTCCGCCCTCGTACCCGAAACGATGAAGCTCTCGGCCATGGTGCGCGAACTGATCGAGGCCACCTCCTACCGCGAAAATCTCGAGGAGGAAAATTCGGTCGAGAGCCGGTCGAGGCTCGAGAACATCGAGGAATTCATCAACAGCGTCTACGAGTACGAGGCGCGCTATCCCGACGCCGCGCTCGACCGGTTTTTACAGGAGATTTCACTGCTGACGTCGGAGGAGTCTCCCGACGCCGAGGGCCCCGACCCGCTCAACTCGATCACGCTTATGACGGTGCATAACGCCAAGGGGCTCGAGTTCCCCGTCGTTTTTCTTACGGGCATGGAGGAAGGCATATTCCCCCACTTCAACTCGAGCGACACCGACGCCGGCATAGAGGAGGAGCGCCGGCTCTGCTACGTGGGCATAACGCGGGCCATGGACCGCATATTCCTTACCGGCGCCGAGATGCGCCGCAGCTACAGCGGCCTCTCCTACAAGGAGCCTTCGCGCTTCATCGCCGAGATACCGGCCGCTACCATGGACGTACGCGAGTACGGCGAGGGCGGCTACAGCGCGCCGGTGCGTGACAGCCTGCCCTTCAACGGGCCCTACCCCGGTGCCGTCACGAGCGCCGTGGCTCTAAATCCGACTGGCGGTAACGGATCCCGCTTCAGGACCAGAGAGGCCGTGCTTCATCCTAAATACGGAAGGGGAAGGATTTTAGCGATAGAAGGCGGCGGCGACAACGTAAAGATCACGATCGTTTTCGGGAACGGGGACAAAAAAACCTTTCTCGAAAAATACACGCCGCTTCAAAAGCTATGACCATACGCAGTATCGTAAATCCGGGGGAAACCGGCGTTATTCCCCGTTTATGCAGCAACCCTGTGGAATACTACTTGACATTCTTCGTAAAATGGTCTGATTATTACCCGGTTTCCACGAAGCCGCGCATACAGAAGACCTGAACCCGGAAATATCATCTCGCAGGAGAGCGCAATGGGCATCGCACACAAGGCTACTTTCGAATACACGGAAGACATTCCCATACTCATAATAGAGGGGGACATGACGTCCGAGGCCGATGCCGAGGTTATGCGGGTCTTCGAAAAGCTCAAGGAAAAATATCACCCGAAGCACCTTGTCATCAATTTCGAAAAGACCAACTACATAAACTCGGCCGGAATCGCTACGCTGATCAACATTATCCAGAACATCAACGAGGTCGGCGGCAAGGTCAGCTTTGTGGGCCTTACGGGCCATTTCCAGAAAGTCATGGATATCGTCGGAATCTCCGACTTCGTCACCACCTTCAACTCCGATTACGACGCCATTGCCGACATAAAGACCCGCAAATAGAGTTGTTTCATAACTGGGAATCATACCCCCGCCTGCGGCGGGGGAAAAGCCGCTATTCGGGTTATATGAAACAAGTCCAATAATCACAGGCCGTCAAGATCGAGCTTGCGAAGCGTTTTCTTTGTGGGTGCCCCTGTGCGGTCCCAGCCGCGCAGCCGGTAATACTTCGGCAGCATTTTATCCATGGGCACAACCGAGCGACTGTTTCCCGGAAGGAGCGCTTCGTGGGTGAATTTTTTCGGCAGCTTGTCCTGCTCCCCGCCGATACCCTCGCGCTGGTTATACAACCTTTCCAGCGTATAGCCGCGCTCACCGGCCCGGAAATAGGTCCCGAAGTCCATCTTCATGCCTGTTGCATACTCGATCGCCCTGGTGTGCGGCAGCATCGGAAGATGTAATTTCAGAATTTTTGGAAAGCGCAGCAGCACGTCGATGAGTGCCCATGAATGCGTAAGGATACCGGTAACGAGCGAGGAAAGGAGCTTGCTGCCGGGCACCTTGAAGGCGATCGGCGGAACGAATGTCCACGAGGTGAACAGACAGTTGCCCCCGGCGCTGATCGCGGCGAGCAGGTTCTGGTCGAGCACGACCCAGCCCGGCTTGGAACGATAGTGAAACGGGTCGAGGGTCACCGGCCCCGTGGCCTCGAAATAAATGAGGTAGCCTCCATCCAGGTGACACGCGCCGCGGCTTGCCGTGGCGTATCCGAGACCGTGGCCCACGGCGGCGCGCGGCTCATAGGCTGCGAGCTCGAGCCCCTTGACGTGCGGCGCAAAATCTTCGCCACCGTACTTGTTCGCGAGAAAGCGCACACCCTCCGCGAGGTCCGCACCGATCCCCTCACGATAGGCGGTGCTTCGCAGCACCTCGGAGATGTTTTCCTTCTTCCCGAACTCGATCCCGTTCTTCCACATGCCCCGCTCGTTCAGCTCGGCTGCAAAGCCGATTACCGAACCCGCACTGATCGAATCCATGCCGAGCAGGTCCAGCTCGTAATTCCAGCGGAAGATCGCTTCCATGTCGTTGATGAGCATATTCGATCCCAGCAGGCAGAGGATCTCGTATTCGGGCCCCTTCACCTCGCGTCCGTCGACCAGCACCACCCGTCCGCAGCGGATCGGACACGAGAGGCATCCGGTGTTTTTCACGAGGAACTCGTCGGCAAGACGTTCGCCGCCGATCATGGCTGCATCCTTATAGCTCCCCGCGGTGAAGTTTTTCGTCGGCAGTGCGTTGCGTATCGAGAGCGCCGTAAGGAAGCCCGCGGTACCGTAGCGCGGGGCCGCCTCGCCGGTTGCGGGGTGCGCCTTGAGCATTTTAGTCCATTTTTTGACCAGGTCCTTGAACTCCTCGGGTCGATCGAGCTCTATCTTCTTGTTGCCGACCGCTATCATTCCCTTCAGGTTCTTGGACCCCATCACGGCACCCATGCCGGTACGACCGTGCAGGCGCTCCTGGGAGACGATCGCCGCGTATTTGACGAGGTTTTCCCCGGCCGGCCCGATCGCCATGGTGCCGCCTTTGCCGTGTCGCTCGATAAGGGCGTGCTGCGTCTTTTCGGTGTCCATGCCCCACAGCTCCGCCGCGTCCTTTATCACGACGCCGCTTTCGTCGACCGAAAGGTAGACCGGTTTCGGCGAGCGCCCGCGAACCAGCAGGCCGTCGAACCCACAGCGCTTGAGGTACACGCCGAAATTCCCGCCGCTGTTCGAGTGGCCGATCGCGCCGGTGAGCGGGCTTTTGGCCGAGATGTCGAAACGGCTCGTGCAGGGGGCCCCGGTTCCGGTAAGCGGCGCGGTCATCACCAGAAGCACGTTTTCGGGAGAAAGCGGGTCAACTCCGGGAGCAAGGACGTCCCACAGTATTTTAGTGGAAAGAAACCTCCCTCCAAGAAACCGCTCCCGGTCTTCGTCCGACACATGGTAGTCCGAAACCCGCCCCGTGCCAAGATCCACCTCCAACAACCTGCCGGTATATCCCTTGAACCTGCTTGCCATAGTGCGCCCCCCTCGCTCAATCAATAGAGTTGTTGCATAAGCTGTAATCAGGGCCGGTTTTCCCCCGCCGCAGGCGGGGGAAAACCGATATTCCCAGGATCTGCAACAAATTCAATGAATAGCATTAACTTTATGAACATCATTCATAAATTATTTACCGCTGTCAAGTCCAATCCATTTCCCGGACGGACCGATCAGGAGAAACGGTGCGGGGTTGATCGAACCGCCGCCGAGCGCCATGTGCCCCATGCCGATATAGAGCCGCTCGTTGATCACGCGGATCTCGTCGCGCATCGAATGGACCGCCCCGCCGTTATACGGACTGTAATCCAGGTGGAACGAAGGCTTTCCGTCGATCAGCGACGGCCCGACGAAGGTATTCATCTTTCTCGTTCGCGCCAGGGCTTCCTTCCCGTCCGGGCCCGCTATTTTAAATAGATTGTACCCCCAGCCCTTTTCTTTTTCAAACGGAAAAAACGCCTTACCCTCCCAGTGCCCCGGTCCAAAAAAGTGGTGTGTAAAAAAATCGGCCCCGGCCGCCATGATCCCCACGGAGAGCGTTTGCGCCCGGTATTCCCCTTTCATAGCCGTAAACGCCGGCGCCTTCGCCGCGTAAAACAGTTGAAAGACGGCGGCCTTGTCGAGCCGTTCGATATCCGCGGCCGTCGCCTTCTCTACCGGCACGCCGAGGATATCCGCCACGCTCGCGCCCTTGTAGGCGCCACCCTTCTGAAGTATGTTTACGCCCGTCAACAGGATGTTGCAAACCAGGACCGCCCCGAGGACGATCAGTATCCATTTTATCGCTTTCATCTTATTCCTCCTTTCAACATGAACGTCCCTTCCACGAATCGTTGCACGTGTCCATTCCAAGCGTCGCGTTCAGCCAGTCCATCGCCTTGATCGGCAAGAGGAGCTTGGTGAGCGGCGTCAGAAACTTTACCGAGATATTCGGCACCGCAACCATCGCAGTGTTGTTTTTAATCGCCTTTACGATCTTCGTGGTGACTTCATCCGAGCTCAGCATCTTCGTCCCCGTCACCATCTTCGAGCCCTCGAACATGCCGGTGTTCACCGTGTTGGGACACACATAACTGACCCCGATGGCGAGCTTTCTCTTTTTCATCTCCTGGCGCAGCGCGTCGGAAAAGCCCACGACGCCGAACTTGCTCGCGCAATAGGCCGACAGGTTCGGTATCGCCAGTATGCCGCCCGCCGAGGCGACGTTGACCACATGCCCTTCGCCCTTCTCGACCATCGCGGGAAGGAACGCCCTGCATGTCCAGAACTGCGCCGTGAGGTTGATCGCGATCGTCTTCTCGATCGCCTCATCGTCGAGGTCCAAAAGTTCTTTGGCGCGGACGATCCCCGCGTTGTTGACCAGTATGTCCGCCGGCCCCATATCCTTCGCGATTTTCTTTGCGAGGGAGTAGACCGCCTTTCGGTCGGACACGTCGCAGGTGTACGCCCTGCACTCGCCGGTACGGGAAAGCTCCCCTTCGGTGCGCGCAAGCTCAGTCGTGTTGACGTCGACGAGTGCCACGCGGCAGCCTTCGCGCATAAGTTTCGCCGAGAGATCTTTGCCCATCCCCATGGCCGCCCCGGTTACGACGGCGACCTTGCCCTTTAAATTTTTCATCCTCCATCCTCCTTCAGCTTAGCTACACGTTATTTTTTATGCCCGGCCGCCGTAACTAAAGCCGGCACGGGCTTTACCCGTAAAACATCACCGAGACACTGCGCCGTTCTAACGAAGGCCGCAACGTCTTCGCTCGAAAAACCGGCCACGTTACGGCGTATCACCTCGAAGGTGTGCCGCTCCACGGCCGCCACCGCCGCTTCTCCGTTCTCATTGAGCTCTATATGGACGACGCGTCCGTCCGCATCGTCCCCTCCGCGATCGACGAGCTGCATGCGGTGCAGCCTTCCCACGAGGCGTGTGGCGGTGCTGACGGGTATTCCCATCTCACGCGCTATATCGCTCATCCTTGCCGGGGAGGTGCGTCGCAAATATTGCAGAAGATATATTTCCTCGTAGGACAGCTCGAAACGCTCGACCTTGGAGCGTTCGAACCGGTAGACGGCGCGCAGCGCCTGGAACAGGGCCTCGTCGAGCTCCCGCTGCGAAAGTGAGATGTTCGCACCGGTTCCCGGGGCATTCTTTGTCATATCATAATGCTGACATTAATATTTTCAGAATGCAACTATAATTTTAAAAAACAGCGTTGTTGCATACCCTGGAATCAGTACCGGCTTTCCCCGCCTGCGCCAGGGGAAAGCCGATATTTCCAGGATTCGCGGCAAGTCTACTATGGTTGTCGCACAACCGAGAGGGGAGGCGGGCGGGTTTCCCCGGTATGCACTGCACGCCAATACTACGGCAGGCGACTGCCGCCGGGTGGAACGTGCGAGGGGATATTCAGAACACGCGCTTCATTTCGGCTATCGTGTGGACGAGCGTGCATTCCGGCAGCGATTTAATGAAGAACCGCCCGTAACTCTTCGAAAGGATTCGGGGGTCGAGAACGGCGACCACCCCTCTGTCGTTCCTTCCGCGGATAAGCCTGCCGAAGCCCTGTTTGAAACGCAGCACGGCGGCCGGCACCTGGAAGGCGTAAAACGGGTTTTCACCGCGCTCCTCGAGCCGCTCCATTCTCGCCTGTACGGGCGGTCTGTCCGGTACGGCGAAAGGGAGGCGCATCATGATGACCCCCCTGAGCAGGTCTCCCGGCAGGTCGATCCCCTGCCAGAAGGAGTGTGTTCCCATGAGGACGGCATTGCCACTCTCGAGATAGCGCTCAAGGGCCTCGGGTGCGGGATACTCGCCCTGGGCGAACACCGGGTGCTCGACGAGTGAGAGAAGCCGTTCGCGCACGCTTTCAAGCATTTTGTATGAGGTGAACAGAAGCAGGCAGTTGCCGTTAAGGTGGCCGATGATCTCCGCGGACAGACGGGCGGCATCGGCGGCAAACGACTCCCCGTCGGGCCCGCCCTCCTCGCGGTTGAGCAGGAGCACCGCCTGTTTGAGGTAATCGAACGGCGACGCGAGGAGCAGCGAGCGGTATGAAGAGCAGCCCAGCCGTCCGGCGATATACGAAAAATCGCCGTTAACCGCCAGGGTGGCCGAAACGTACACGGCACTCTCGTAGGAGCCCGACACCTCGTGCGCCATCACCTCGGCCACGTCCACGGGCTGTCCTTTTACCCTGACATCCCCCAGAAGCTCGCCCTCGCCCCTCTCGAGCCAGTACACCCAGCCCGGGTCCTCGCAGCCGATGGCCGCCGTAAGGGCCTGCGCCGACGAAAAAAGCCTGGACCGCGCGATCTCGAATTCGGTCCGGAGATGATCGTCGTCCATCTGCTCGTCGATTTCGCCGAGGAGCGCATAGAATTCGCGGTATGCGGCGAGCATCTCCGGACCCGTGCGGAGCGGTTCCCTGAGCCTCCACGAGAGTTTGTCACCGGGAAGATGGGCCCTGAGCGCCTCGAAGAACTTCTGCACCTCGGCAAAAAAGGCCTCGTGCTTCGCGACGGCCTTCTTCCGCAGGGATTCGCGCGCAATCTGCGAGAGCACGGTCTTCCTGCGCCCCCGCCGGTGAAAACGCTCGGCGATATCCATCATGTCGGAAAAGCTGATGGAGAAGCCGAGCTGGTCAGAGGCGATGTCCTCGAGCGAGTGGGCCTCGTCGAATATGAGAACGTCGGCCGCCGGAAGGTAGGTCTTCCCGGAGGCGATGTTCGCGAAAAAAAGGTAGTGATTGAGGATCAGCACATCGGCCTGCTGCCAGCGTTTGCGCGCGACCTGAAACGCGCAGTTCGATGAGAACGGGCAGGAGAACATGCCGCAAGCGTCGCTCTCGCGCGCCAGGCGCGACCACAACGACTGCGGCATCCTGGTATTGAAGCGGGTGACCGGATCGCCCCTGTCGATAAGCGTACGCAACTCTTCGAGCCAGTGCAGTTCGGCCTTGTGGAATTCGCCGCGCTCCACGAGCGCCTCGAAGCGGCGCCGGCAGGGATAATTCGCGCTCCCCATGCAGAGCTCGTACCTGAACTCCCTTCCCGTAAGGCGGCGGACCACCTCGAGCGCCACCGGAATGTCCTTTTCCAAAAGCTGTTTTTGCAGGGCACGGGTCTCGGTGCTCACCCACAGCCGCCGGTCGTTTTCCATGCAGTAGCTGACGGCGGGGACGAGGTACGCGAGGGTTTTCCCCACGCCGGTCCCCGCCTCGACGAAACAGCCCAGGCCGTCGCACAGGGCCTCAAGAATGAAATCGGCCATCCGCGACTGTTCCTCCCTCGGCTCGAAACGCCCGTCGACGAGGGCGAGGATGCCGTTTTCGCCGAACACCTCTCTCACGGAACAGCACCGAACGGCGTTGATGGGATGTACATGCTCATGCCGGGCCGAAGGCTGGCCCGGCGGGGGGTATTAGGCAAGAACTATTTGGGGCCGGCGCGCCTATTCAAACCGGAACGACGGGTAGCGGTCCACAAGCCCCGTCATGAAGGCGCTCACGTTCGCGAGGTAGTTGAAATAGCGCACCATAAAATCGAAGAGCACGTTGGGCCACTTTCTCGTGGCGAGGATGGCCGCCAGACCGACAAAATAGATGAGGAGCGCGCCGAGCGAAAGCAGGGCGATGAGAACGAGGTGCGGCAGGAGCATTAGTGCGATGCCGACCACCGACAGGCGCAGTAAGGCCAGAAAGCGCGAGTAGCGCACGGGATACGTGATCGAAAGCTGCAGGGGGTAATCGATGTTTTTCCGCCCCGCGAAACCGGGCATATCCTCCACCACGTCGAACGCGCAGCCGGCAAGCGAAACCGCCCCGCGCAGCGTGTTCTCCTGCACCTCGAGAAAATCCTCGTCGGGATATCCCCTGAAGAGCACCAGCAGCGTATTGATTAAACTCAGTATCGCCGAAATCGCCGTATACAACACGTTGACGACGAAACGGGGGAGGAGCCCTATCATAAACAGGCCCGCAAGCCGTAGGATCGCGCCCGGACGCGAATGGCTGAGCGAGTAGTCGATCGAAAAATTGATCACGCCGCCCGGCACGGTGTCCATACCGGCCGGTCCGCCCTTTTCGAGGTCGGACTGGTAGCGAGAGAATTCCTGCCGGGTCTCGATGTCGAGATAATCCTCGGAGGAAACGGCACGTCTTCTTTCCGGGCCCCTGCCGCCGTCGGAAGGAAACAGGTCTTCGGCCAGATCCTCTTTTTGCAGCTTTTCGAGATCGATCTCCGGAAGGCTTTCCTCATCGATTATTCGAAGATCGCTCTCGCCCGCGAGATCGTCCACGCTCAGGGAGGGGTCGATTTCGCGAAGGTTGAGCTTGATGTCTTCCTCTCCGGCAAGCGAATCGTCGATCGTGTGCGATTCGGCCGCGGCGGGTGTATCGTCCGCGCCGAGCTCGTCGATGCTGAGGCCGGTGTCCTCGAGCGTAAGGCGTTCATCGTCATCGATATCAACGCCCCTTTTAAGCTCCTCGACCTCGTCGAGCGTAATATCGAGGGTATCGAGATCGATGGTCGTATCGAACTCATCGTCCGCGGGGCGCGAAGGGCCGGACGGCGCGGCATCTTCCAGGTCGTTTAACATGAAATCGTCTCCGGGAACCGCGTTGTCCGGAACCGTGCCTTTTTTCTGCGCGCCCTCGTCGAGCTCGATGTCGAGCGAATCGAGGTCTATCGTTATGCTCTCGTCGATGTCGGCGGAATCCTTGGAAAACACCTCGTCGGAACGTATATCGCCCTCGATCATGATTTCGTCGGGAAAGTCCATGCCGCCGCCCTTTGGCGGCGCGGTCTTCTTGCGGGGAGGCTCATCCTCGAGCATGATCGCGTCGAAATCGATGCCGCCGTCCGGGGCATCGGGGCCCGGCCTGGCGGGCGCCGGTCCGGCCTTGGCGTCGGTATCGTCGATAAAGTTCATATCGTCGAATTCTCCCGCGGGCTCTTTCATCTCCGCGTCGAGGCTTTCGCCAAAGTCCTCGAGCTTGAGCGGCTCATCCTCGGGCTGTTCCCGCTCACCGGCATCCGCGCTTTCCTCGTGTTCCCCGGCGGCAAGGCTCTCCACCGCGTCAAGTCCGAAATCTTCAGTGCTGAGCGAATCCCCCGTCCCCGGTTCCTCGTCGATGGAAATGGAGTCGAACTCCTCGAGAGCCTTCGCAAGCTCCTCGTCCGTGGGCATGGGCTCCCCCGAAGCGGCCCCTTCCTCTTCAATGGGGAGATCGAGGCCGGCATCAAATTCGTCAGGCCGGCCGCGCTCGGCCGTCGCGGCGGCCGCCCGCTCCGCGCGACGGTTGTCGATGATCACATTGGTCCCGCACTTGGGGCACGAGAAACCGAATTTCTTGTTGCTTATCTTGCTGTCGTCCACCGCGTAAGCAGCATCGCAATGTGTGCACCGTACTATCATCGCGCTCTCCTGACCTCATCTCCCCGGGTAGTATCGCTCATTGACGTTATGCTGCACGATAAGAAATGATAGGGGGAGGAACAGAATCATGTACCATTTGAGGTCCCTTCCGTTAAGCTCCTCCGATTTCTGCATGTACTTCAAATTGATGTACAGGCTCCACAGGCCGACCGTCAGCAGCACCAGCAGGATGTTGGATACCGGTTTGTCGTTGAATATACGGCTTACCCTCGCCAGCCACCAGAAATAATACAGGCCGCCGGTAAGCACCATAAGGAGAAACAGGACGATAAGATTGTTTTCCGGGACGTTCTCGACCTTCATGAGCGCCTCTGATCTTTCGCTGCCGCCGTCGGCCCGCGGCAGTCCGTTATCAATACTAACTTATGGAAGCGAACTAAAAAGTTCAATAAATAATTTCCCTGCCGGTCGGCATGGAAAGCGGTACATGCGCCTCCGGCCTCCAAAGTCTCCGACGGGAACCGCCCGTTGCGGTCACGTAACAACTCTATTCTATTAACGGAGAAACGCTCTCATTTTCTTACATTTTTTTCCGGGCCCCGGACTCCGGAAAAAGTTCTTGTAATTTTGGTCAATTTTTCGACCATAATCAGGCTGGATCGTCCGGCACCTCCACGGAGCAAATTACGACAATGAGCCTCTTAAAGGAATTCAGCTACCCCGACATCATACAGCGACGGTTGGTTTTTTATAACCTTTTCGCCTCGGTTTTTCTCGTTGCGTTCATATTTTCGGATATGTCCCTCACGTTAAATTATTACGCCCCCTATGAGTCCACCTTCAGGTTTATTTTCCTCGCGGTCCTTGCGGGCGTTTTTTGGGGCAACCTGGCGGGGCGCGCGCTCTTTGCGCGGATCAGCCGTTTCAGAATACTGTATTCCCTGTCCGACCTGGCCTTCACGATCGGTTGTGCGCTCGTTGTCGCGAGGAAATGCATCACCCCCGCCGGAGGCGAGCCGCTCCTGGAGCTTTTTTTCGGCGTGCGGGGAGTACTCTACGCGGCGATCATGGGCGTGTCTTTTTTTGCGGGAATCAAGGGTGCGTATTTTCTGAAGATCGCCTGCGGGGAATTCATCGATGATAAAAAAAATATAATCACCTTTTTCATTATATGCTTCATCGCGCTTGCGGCCGGAACGGCTCATGGATTCCTGTCCTTCCGCCTTCCCCCGGCCTATTATCCGGTCGTCATTCCGTTTCTAATTATTCTGCCGACGCTTTTTTTCATCAAGCTGCCCTACAACCCTCCGACGCTTTACGCCCAGGAATATAAAGAGCACCAGCCGGAGGAAAAAACCACCGTCGGGAAAAGGGAAGACCTGGCGTTCGCCTATCTTAATTTTTCCTATATCCTCGTGTATCTCTTCCTCGGCTACCAGACCGTCCTGAAATTTTTCGGGGACTTTCTGCACGTGCAGATGCTTTTTATTTTCGCCTGCACCGTATCGCTCCTTGCGGGTTTCATCACGGGCCGACTTATTAAAAAGGCCTATCTTCCGCTCTATACCGAAGCGCTGTATCCTCCAGCATTCATTCTCTTTTTCGTGCTGATCAATGCGTTCGCCGGGACGATCGGACTTGCGACCGGGGTTGCGGTTTTTCTGCCTGTCGCGGGCGTTTTCGGCTTCTCCATCTATCATACGCTGCGCGACATACTCGAGACCTACGATCACGACCGGCGGTTCGCGATTATCGATTTCTCACTCTTCGTACTCCCCATGCCGATTCTGGCCGCGCTTCAGGCGCTCGAGTTCAGCAACCTCTGGTTCTTCGTGATCTTTTACGCCGCGGCCCTCCTCAATACGGTGTTTCCCGTCATCCACCTCGTGCAGGCTAAGGCGGGGGTCTGGACGAAAGCCGTCTACCTGGCAGGCGCGGCGGCGCTCATCCCGCTCATGCTTTTCGTCCACATCAATTTTGACATTCCACTCAACGGGAAGCTCTACGTGGCCCATATAGCCGGTTTCACCGATACGAGCTCGCCCGGACGCACCGGCGCGATGATCCGATTCAACGGAAGGGACTTCTTCTCGGCGGGCGACGACTCTGTTAAAAATCTGGAGCGTTCGCTCGTTCCGCTCGTGCTGTTCACCGCCGGCGCCATAGAAGGAAGGCCCGGGGTCCTCTTTATCGACGGCAACCAGCGTTTTTTCAGAAATCCGTCGGTCGGCTATTTCCCCGGCGCCGTTTGCCTCGATTATGTTCCCGACCGCGCCGTCGACTTCAGGGAGCCGCCGTTCAGCGGAAAGGACTTCTATTTTACCGAGCGGGACGAGATCCTGCGCTACCTGAAGGTCAGGGGCGGCCCCCTGGGGATGATCGTCGATATCCCCAATCTCTATGACCTCGCATGCAACCCCTTCCGGTTTTCCGGAGAATATTATTCGATAGCACGACGGACACTTACGCGCGAGGGGCTGTTCGTCCAGGTGTTCAATCTGTCCCGCACCGCCCCCGCGACGCTTAACGGGGCACTCTCCGGGATGAAAAAGACGTTCAGCCATTTTGCCGGCTTCCTTTTTTCGGACCACCTCGTCGTGGTGTGCGCCGCCGATCGGACAGCGCTGACCCTGGACCGCACGGGCCTCGGCAGATTGAGCGCATTGTTCAGGGAGAAGCCCGCCGTCTCCCTGCTCTTCATCAACGAGTACCAGCCGCTCGCCCATCTGCTTTTTACCGATATCGACGACGTCCTCGTTCACCTCGCGGGGGCGGACCGGTCCGCGTGGCCGTGCTCCGGGAAACGCGCCGGGTACACGCTCGACGAACGGCTTGAAAGCGGCTATCTTTCGAACAACCTGAAGGTCGGTGATCTGATCCCGGCCGAAGGCGCCGCGCCCTATTTCAGGGCGGGGGTTCTCGCGGGCATCCAGGCCCGCACCCAGATCTTCAGCCTGCTGAAAAAAGCCGGGCTTATGGAGGTCCGCGGGGAATTCGACGGCGAGACGGCGGTCCTCGCACAGTTACGGAAGATGGGGGATTATATCCCGGAGCTTCGCACCTACATCGGCGAACTTCTCGTATTCAAGGAGCGCTATTATTACTCGGAGGCCGTGCGCTACGAGAAAGACCGGCGCTGGGACGAGGCCGAAACGCTCTACCGCGCGATCATCCAGATTAATCCAGACAACTTCGAGGCGAATTACCGTCTCGGCATGCTATCGATAACGGTCCAGAACCTCGACGACGCCTTCAGGTATCTCCAGCGGGCGATGCTCCTCAAACGCGACGATACCAAGGTGCTCTACCAGATGGGCGTTCTTTTCTTCGCGATGGGGCGTCCGCAGGAGGCGCTCGAGTATTTTAACCGCGCCATGGATCTCAGGGAAAACACCGCCTCGATACTGCACTATACGGGTCTCTGTCATGAAAAACTCGGCAGACTCCAGGAGGCCCGGATATATTACGAAAAGGCGCTCCAGCTCGATCCGAATGACTGTGCCATTCAGTCGAGCCTTGAAAGAGTCACCGTGATGATGGAGGATGAAAAAAACCGGTGGAAGATGCCCGATCCGAGGAACCAGTCGGACGTTGAACAGGGCGAGAGCATCCCGCTGCCGATCAACCAGTCGGCGAGAGACATCCGCATGAGCGATACCGAGGCCGAAGCCGCCAGGGAATAGACGCTTTACTCGGCCCGGCCCTCTCCGTATTGCTCCTTGATTAAGCCGACCACCCGCGCGGGCGAACGTGGAATGTGCACCGTTACGATTTGACGCGGCCTGCGTCCGAATTCGACGCTTTCATCATGCGTTTTCATTGCAAGATCAAGCCTCGTCCCCTTTATCGCCCCGCCGCGGTCCAGCGCTACGTACAAAACGCCGTCGTAGTCGATTATCGAACCGAAGGGAATAACCGAGGTGTCGACCGCGGCCGGACGCAGCCCCTCTTTCAATAATGAGCTTATTGAAAGCCCCCCCACCGCCAGTTGATCGCTCCAGTCGAGCAGGCGCGAGCCGTCATCGCCTGACGCATGTCCGGTGTTGCAACAGGCGCCCGAGCAATATGCCGTCACATCGCAGACCAGGCGCAGCGTCCGTCCATTGACAAAGTGTCCCGACTTCAGGAGCCGCTCGAGGCGCTCTTCTTTTGCAACCATGGCCTCGGACAGCACGAACGCCGCGAGGATCGTAACAATGCCGACAATGCATCCTGAAACAACAGCCTTTTTTATCATGAGTCACGCTCCGTTTCCCATAGGATAGCCCTCGGCAAACCGGCGCGCAGAAAAAAATCCGGCCCGGCCATTCTTTTTTAATGAGACATAAAATAGATATTGACAATATCGCGGCATTTATATAGAATTGTTAGTTGGAATAAAGTCCCTGCGGCCAGAGATACGAACATTACGCCTGGAGAGTACAAGAGATGACGTGGAATATTGTAACGCTCCTGTCGTGCCTGCTGATGCTTTTGGCATTCCGCCGGCTCGAACGATCGAACCTGAAAATCATCAAGTTGAAGCGCTTCTCGTCCAAGATCTTCAACGATTTCAGGAAACTCGCCGACACCGAGAGCCGCCGCTTCAACGACGCGACGATAGAGATGGACCTCCTGGTCAAAAAAGCCGGGGGACTGTCGATCTCCCTCAGGGAATCGGTTGCCGAGATAGAAACGAGAATAAAGGGGCTCGACATCGAAAAGTCCAGCCTCAAGAAGGTCGAAGACGACCTCAAGATCGTATCGCAGGCGGCACGCGAGGTCAACAAGCAGATCGAGTTCATCGCCGCTTCGAGGGCCGGCTTTGGCGACATGGCGAAGAAGATAGGCTCGCTCGTGGAGGGGCTGGCCCGCGTCGAGCGCGAGAGCTCGACCATCATTCAGGCCTTCAATGACAAGGTGCGGGAGCGCTCGCGCGAGATTGGAGAGGAGATCGCCGCCCAGGTGAACCGGCTGAGGGAGTCGTTCCGGGACAACGAGGCGGCACTGCTCGGGTCCGCACAGGAAAAGGTCGAACTGCTCACAAGGACCTTCTCCGAGTCGCTCGCCCGTATGGAGCAGGGGATTACCACCACCGGCGAGGCCATACTCGAGAACATAAAATCCCGCATAGACTCCGTAAGCCATACGGCCGACCTGCTCGAAGGCCGGGTCGATTCGGCCGAGCGCCGCGTCTTCACCGACATCAACGCGAAGATAGGAAACATCGAAAAGGCGATCGAAAACTTCGAGCTCGCGCTGCAGGAAACCCGCAGCCAGTCCCTGGCCGAAACACGCTCCGACGTCGCCGATATCAACTCCAAGGTCAACGCCCTCAAGTCCACGCTCTCCGACCTCGAAAACAGCGTGTTCGCCGACATCAAGGACAAGTCGGCCGACATCAAGCGCGAGATCGCCGAGTCCATAGCGGAATTCCATCGCAGCCGCGATTCGCTCCTTGAAAAGGTCGAAACCGACATCGACAAGGTCTACGGCAAGCTCCGCAACGTCGAAAATACCATCGATGACTCAAAGTCGAAGCTCATCGCTTCGTTCGCCGACGAGGTCCAGAAGATCCGGACCGAAATCGATACCCTGAGCATTCACTCAATCTCGAAAAAGGACGAGATCGTCAAGGCCGCCCGCAGGGAGGCCGAGGAAACCATCGCGAAAATAGAGGACTTCGACGAGAAATACGCCGAAATGGAGAACCGTCTCTCCGAGTCGGCGGAAGAGAAGATGTCCACGCTCATTACGGAATATCACGGCGTAGAACAGCGCTTCAACTCGCTCTCCGAGAAACTCTCGACCATGGAGGAGCACTTCAACGACTCGCTCGATTCCCAGATGCAGCATGTGAAAGTCGACTTTTCCCAGATGGAACAGCGCCTGGTCGACATGAGAAAGGAGATAACGCAATACGAGGAGAGCAGGCAGATATTCACCAAGAGCGACGACATGATCCGCAAGGTCGAAGACGCCGTGCAGAATTTCGGCGGCATGCTGAAGGAGGCGAAAGACGAGGCCAGGGGCATCCAGAAGTTCATGGACGACATCGAGAAGATAAAGGATTTAAAGAAGACCGTCGAGAAGGAGCTCAAGGCCTTCGAGGGCCGCAAGGGAAGGCTTGCGAGCTACGAAAACGAGCTCGCGGGAATCATCGGGCTTACCGACATGGTCACCCAGAAGATGGACGTAATCGAGGACAAGATTTCAAAAATCGACATGGTCAATACGCGCATCGAAACGCTCGGGCAGAGTTACGCGGGGCTGGAGGCGCGAATAGCGGAGCTGCGCGAATACGAGGACACCATCGCGAAAAACCTCGAATCCTCCCACAAGGCCGACATGCTCATCAAATCCATGGAATCGAGGATCGGATCGTTCCAGGCGGTCGTCGAGCGATCCGACAAGCGCATTCAGAAACTCACCCAGTATCTGACCTCCATCGAGGAGAATACGCTCGTGCTCAAATCGCGCGAGCAGGAGATCCGCGACGTCAAAGACAAATTCGGGGAGCTCGAAGGCCTCACGGCGCACATAGAAAAGCGCATCGATCAGATCCACGCCATGTTCCAGAAAATGGAATCCATGCGCTCTGAAATAGACAGCACCGATTCGCGCCTCAAGGAGATGTTCAGCCAGACCGACCGGAAGATGAAGCAGTTCGCCGATTTTCTGCAGGCCGTGGAGAACAACAATCCCATCTCGCGCCAGGTGAAAGGAGACCTGCCGCTCGGCAAGAACCTGAACGACGGGGTGATTAAAACAGTCCGCGAGCTTTCAAGCAGGGGCTGGAACTCGAACGACATCGCCAAGAAACTGCTGATCGACGAGAACTCGGTCCGCCTGATAATAAATACGGCGTCGGTCTGATCAGCGCGAGCCGGTCTTCTCTATTATCTTCTCGCGGACCTCTTTCATGATTTCATCGTCCGAGAGCGTCTTCCGCAGAATGACCCGGTAGCGTACGTCGAACTGCGTCGGATACACGTCCCTGGCCGGGAAATCGAAACTCCATCGCTGAATGTCCTCAACGATCAGCTTGTCGATTTCCATAAGGTAGGTGAGCTTTTTCGGACGGACCTTCATGAGCCGTCCCGAATCGGGGTACAGCCATACGGTTAAAACGCCGTCGCGCTCCTCATCGATCTTGTCGAACTTCTTGAGCTCCTCCGTCATATACCTGTCACCGCCTGAATCCTCGTTGCGCCGTATTCTGTCGGCGTGATCCATCTGGGCCAGAAGATAGCGGTCGGACATCATCAGAACGCGGAAAAGCTCCGTCGCGCCCTGGTCGACCGTAAGATATTCATCAACGCGCTCCTTAAAAGGGTCTTTAACTTCGGCGGTTTTACAGGAAACGAGCAGAATCGACACAAGGGCAAGGGAAAAAACCAGTAACCTTCTCACTGTCATGACCTCTCAATCGGGGAGTAGCATACGGCACTTGCAAAGAATCATACCCGTCCGCAGGCGATAATCAAGGATTTTTCATCTTATTGCCCGGCGGAAAATGCTTGCCTTAATCGTCGGAAGTAGGTCGCATAAGAACATCCATGGAAACGCATATCGCCGAAATACTCCCGGCGCTCTCCGCCGTGAACGACTATCTTCTCTATTTTCTGCTTTTCGTCAGTGCGTTCGTCGAGAACGTGTTCCCTCCGATTCCCGGCGACACCATCACCGCTTTCGGCGCATTTCTGGTCGGCGCGGGCAGGCTGGATTATTTCCTCGTGTACGCCGTCACCACGCTCGGCAGCGTATGCGGTTTCGTGTGCCTCGTTCTGGTCGGACGCTTTCTCGGAAGGGAATTTTTCATGGGCAGGGACTACCGGCATCTCCCGGCGGAGCGGATTGTGCATGCTGAATCATGGTTCAGGAAGTATGGTTCTCTCGTCGTCCTCGCCAACCGGTTCCTGCCCGGCGTCCGTTCAATCATCTCCCTGGCCGCAGGGATCGCGCGCATGTCACTGCCGAAGGTAGTCGTTATGGCCGCTGTAAGCGCGTCCATCTGGAACCTCATCTGGATACACACCGGGTACATGCTCGGCGACAACTGGGAGGTGGTAAAAGACCGCATGAGCGCCATCCTGCGTAACTACAACACGGTCATGCTGGCACTCATGGCCGCTGCGACGGCGGCCATCATAATCCTGCATCTATGGAGAAAAGGCCGGCGCGCACCCCTGTCCTGAGGGCTTACATGTACTTGGGCTCTTTGTACGAATACATGTCGTGCACGCCCCCCTCTATCTGGGCCGATACCGACCGCCGCTCGAAACGGAGCTCTCCGGAAAAGAGCATTTCGTGCAGCTTCCTGACGCTGCTCGCCCCCATGTCCTGAAGCGAATGCTTGAGGCCCTGTATGATATAGGGTACGTAGTCGAAAAGCGAGCCCTTGTCCACCACCGCGCCCGAAACACCCTGCGCCACCAGTATCTTGGCGTCGTCCGCGAAATAGCGCTTGCCGCCGCCCTTTTCCATCGCCTCGAGCGAGGCCATACCCCTGTAGCGCTTCAGGCGTATGCCGTTTTCATAGAAGTACTCCCCCGGTGCCTCCTCGGTGGCCGCGAACATCGATCCCATCATCGTCGCCGAGGCGCCCAGCGACAGCGCCTTCGCGATATGCCCGGTAACGGAGATTCCACCGTCGGCGATCACCGGAACGCCCTGTTTTTTCGCGAACCGCGCACAGCGGTAAATCGCCGTGGCCTGCGCCCTTCCCACCGCCATCGTCGTCTGGGTGGTGCAGATCGAACCGGGGCCCATGCCGATGCGCAGACCGTCCGCTCCGGCCTTTATGAGGTTCTCGCACTGCTCCTCGGTCACGACGTTGCCGCCGATCACCTCGAGCGATGGATATTTTTTCTTGATGTATTTGATCATCTCGACCTGGTAGAGTGAATTGCCCTGTGCCGCGTCGATCACGACCGCGTTGAGGCCCGCCTGCGCCAGGCGATCCAGCCGCTCCCGTGACTCTTCCTTGGTGGATATCGCAGCACCCACCATGAGCTGCTTCTGGCTGTCCTTCGACGCGAAGGGATGCTCCCGGTTTTTCAGGAGATCGTTTCTGCACATGAACGCCACCAGGCACCCCTTTTCATCGACGATGGGGAGCTTTCCCTTTTTCGATTTCTTCAGTATGTCGTTCGCCTGTGTCAGTGATATGCCCTTCCGCGCCGTCATCAATTCGGTCGTCATCACCTCGCGAAGTTTTTTAGTGCGATCGGTCTCAAAATCCACGTCGCGGTTGGTTACCACCCCGACCAGCTTCGAGTAGAGCTTTCCGTCTTCGGTGATGGGGATTCCGGAAAAGCCGTACTGCGCCTTGATCTCGTCTATATCGGCGATGGTGTTATCCGGGGACAGCACCAGGGGATCGGTGATGAAGCCGTTCTCGAAGCGCTTGACCTTTTTGACGTGCTCGGCCTGTTCCTCGATCGTGTTGTTGTAATGGATGAAACCTATCCCGCCGAGCAGGGCCATCCCGATCGCCATGCGGTACTCGGTGACCGTATCCATCGGGCTCGATGTGATCGGCCGCTTCAATACGATGTTGCGCGTGAGGTTGGCTTCGAGGTCCACATCGTCCGGAGCGAAGTCGATATAGCCGGGAAGAATGATGAAATCGTTATAGGTCAGGCCGTGGTCCGAACAGAAAAGATCTTCCGCCGGGAAACCGTCTTTTGTTGCCATGGATTACTCCTTTTGTCGTACTCGAAGGGGGCGCGTTGTCCTCAATGGTATCATGGAAATCGCCGATTTCAACATTTTAACCAGGCTCCGGGCCGGAATATCCCGCATCCCCGGCCGGCAGGCCATACATCCGGCGACATCCACTCCGCAAGCGTTGATTTATTTCTGTTGATTAGCCGCCGGTACCGCATTTTGTCAAGTAAAACAACACGAGGCTCCCGCTCCTCTTTATCCCACGGCCTCCGCCCGCTCATTATTTGCTTGCGCAAATCGTAAAAGGCCCTCACAGTTGGAAACCGTATCGTTCGACGGCACGGCGAGGGATGAGCCCGGAGACCGTTCGTACACGCTGAAGGACGCGCCGCCGCAACTGACGAAAAGGACATTCCCATGAAAGTGAAATCACGACCCCATGCTGGCGCGACTGCCGCGCTTCTGGTATTCCTTGCACTCGCCGCAAGCGCCTCGTGCGCGCGCGATAAGGATGCCGCGTCCGACGGCACCCTCGTCGCCGTATCGATTTTCCCCGTATGCGATATAGCCCGCTCGGTCGCCGGAGACCGCGCCCGCGTGTTCTTCGCGGTGCCGCCGGGGGCCAATCCCCACACCTTCGAGCCCCTGCCTTCCACGGTGAAGCGCCTGCAGGCATCCCACATTTTTATCGGCATCCATCCGGAGTATGACGGCTGGGTCGAAAAATATCTGAAGAGGGGAACGGCCGTTTCATACCTCCTGGGCCGGAACAGCCATGAAAATCCCCACCTGTGGCTTTCGATCAGGGGCGCACGGAGAATCGCGGCTCATATCGCCTCGAAGCTTTCCGAAACAGATCCCGACGGCGCAGAATATTACGCCAAAAACCTTTCGGCCTACGGGGAAAAACTCGACGGCCTCGACAGGGACATCGCCGCCCTGCTGAATCCGCTCCCCGATAAAAAACTCATCCAGTGGCACCCGTCGTGGAACTACTTCGCGGCGGACTACGGACTCACGATCGTCGACACCATAGAGAAGGGACACGGGCACGAGCCCTCCGTCCGCGATTTCAACCGGCTCCTGAAAAGGGCGCGCGCCGAGCACGTGCGCGTCGTGATCATCGACCTCAAGGTCCAGAGCGGCGCCGCGGCAAGCCTGGCGCGCGAGGCCGGAGCGGTCCTTTTGCAGCTCGACAGCCTGGGCGATCCGAACGATTCAGCGAGGTCGGACTATCCGCGGCTGATGGAGTACAACGCGCGCCTGCTCGCGAAGGCCCTCTCCGGCGGTGCAGCGGGGAAGCGACGAGGCGGGGGAGCGAACCATGAAACAGGGCACTGAGAACAGGCAGGCGGCGCTGTCCATGCGCGGGGTATGGGTCCGCTACGGTCCCGCCGTTGTGCTCGAGGACATATACCTTACGGTCGAACAGGGCGAGATCCTCTCAATCGTCGGCCCCAATGGAAGCGGGAAGAGCACCCTGCTCCGCACGGCGATGGGATTCACACCGCACTCCGCCGGCGAGGTCCTCGTGTACGGGCTCCCCCCGGCCGGGATACGGCAGAGCGGGCTCATCGGCTATTTGCCGCAAATGTCCTCGTACAAGGCCGATTTCCCGCTCAGCGTCTACGACGTCGTCGCGATGTCCCGTTACGCGCGCGCTTCCATCTTCGAAAGGCTCGGCACGGCGGACCGCGAGGCGATCTCGCTCGCGCTCGAACGGGTCGAGATGCAGGGCCTGCAAAAGCGTCACTTCGGCAGCCTCTCCGGCGGCGAGCGCCAGCGTGTGCTCATCGCGCGCGCACTGGCGCTTCGGCCCCGCATGCTCATACTCGACGAGCCCTCAACCGGCCTCGACGCCGTCGCCCAGGACAATTTTTATCACCTTCTCGTCGATCTCCGCGACACAGAGGGCATGACCATCATCCTCGTATCGCACGATATCGGCAGCGTTTCGGCCATCGTGGACAGGGTTGCCTGTCTCAAGCGGAAGATCCATTTCCACGGCAAGCCGTCCGACGACATGCCGGCCGAGGCGCTCGAGAAGGTGTTCGGCAGGGACGTTTATTTCCTCCATCACGACCAGAACTGCGAAACCTGCCGGAGGTTTAAATGATGGAACTGTTCGAAATGGCGTTTTTTAAAAACGCCTTCCTCATGTGCTTTTTTCTGGGCATACTCTTCGGCACGCTTTCATTCTTCGTGGTGATGCGCGGCCTTTCCTTTATGGGGGCGGGAATCGCACACACGGCCTTCGCGGGCGTCGCCCTGGGGCTTCTGCTCGACATCAATCCGTTCTACACATCACTCGCCTTCTGCGTGGCATCGGCTCTCGTCATTGGACGGGTCGTCCGGCTCGGGCGGATAAGCTACGACGCGAGCATCGGGATTTTCTTTTCGTTCTCAATGGCCCTCGGGGCGCTCTTTATCGCCTTTCGCAAGGACTACACCTTCGACCTGATGGGCTACCTGTTCGGCAACATCCTCGGCATCACCGATTTCGACCGCACCCTCGTCGTAGCCGCCCTTCTCGTATTTCTGCCCTTTATCGCGCTCTGCCTGCACCGCATCCTGTTCGCCTCTTTCGACGAGGAGGTGGCCGCCGTCAGCGGTGTGCCCATTGCGCTCCTTGAAAACGCCATGCTCATCTTCCTCGCGGCGATCATCGTGGTCAGCATAAAGATCGTCGGGATCATCCTCGTCTCGGCGCTCATCGTGCTCCCGGCCAGTTTCGGCCTTCTCGTATCGAGGGACTTCAGGATGGTCCTTGCCACAGGGATTGCCTATACGATACTCATCATGCTTGGAGGCCTGTTCCTGTCGTACCGGCTCGATACACCGACCGGCGCGACCATGGTGGCGGGCGGAACGCTGGTCTACTTCGCCGCGCTCGGCGGGTCCAGATATCTGCGAAACCAATAGGAGAACGGCCGGAACCGGCCTCAGGGCGTTCACACGGAGTCTTCAGCTCATCTCCGTATATGCCGAACGGTCGAAATCGAAGCTTTCGTCGAGATCGGCTCCGCCGTGCGCGACCGAGATTAGTACGAGATAGCGCGCGCGGCCCTTTTCGAACCTGACGCCCCGTGCCGTATCCACGGCCACATCCCCGTAATCGAGATCGAGACCGAAGAGGTTCCGGAAACAGATCTGATACGACCACGGGAGGGATATCTTGTACAGCCCCGTATCCTTGCAGTTGAGGGCGAGGGCGCAGTGGGTGGGGACCGACGCCGCGACGGTGTACGGCGTCCAGCCGTTCCAGCTCGCCGGATACGCACCGAGCACCGACTCCGCCGTCGCCGGGAAGGCCATGCCCGTGATATTGTCATAATCATAGAGCAACATCTGGCTGTGATGCGCGATTGAATGCAGCCGTTTGAGCCGGTCCTTTTTCATCGATGAAAAGGTGTTCTTACCGGCGTCTTTAACGCACGCGTCGAGAAAGGCCGCGCCCTGCACCGATTGCCCGTCGTGGTACTTTATGTTAAAAAGCATGGAGGCGGAACATAACTCGCTTTCGGGCTCGCTTGCAAGCATAAAGGGTTTCATGCTCAGATGTACGTGGTTGCCCGGCGTCTTCAGTTGTCGATCGGTCATTATGGCCGACATGTCCATGATAAGCGACCGCGTGATCCCGGCGTCTTCCCAGAGGCCGGGGTAGGCATTTTTAACGATCCTGAAATAGACATCCTCAAGCTCGTACACCAGGCTCTTCATCGTGTTCTCACCCTCCCTGATTCTGTTAATCGTTTTCATGGACCTTCCTGGAGCCTCCGGCTGAATTAACGAACGATGCAAGCGCCGCCCCGCACCCAAGGAGGGGCCGGCTTGTTCGGAGTCCGATACCGATCATGCCGGTCAGGCGCTCAACTCCTCTTAACACCTCTGAACACAGTTGTCGATACTATTATATCAGACTTGTTTCATATCTCACGAATATCGGGTTTCCCCCCGCCGCGGGCGGGGGGAAACCCGATATAATTCCCAATTATGAAACAACTCTATTTTAAGAAGCGGGTCAATCACTAATTAGGACACGAACGCATCGCATCACACCTCGGCGATGGCATGCCCTCTCCATCCCCTGCCGGGTTTTCCCGGAAACATCGGGGGCTGCCGGCGGCCCGGCGAACGCGGACACGGCCGCGCTCCACTACCGTTGCGGCGGATAGCCGGTGATATCGCGTATATCCTCGTACAGCGGTTTGAGACGGTCATAGAGCTTCAGGTAGACCCTCTCGAAGAGCTCGCGATAGATGTCCCTGTTCTGGGGAACCGGCTCGAAGACCTTTCCTATACGGGTCATGGCCTTTACCGCCGCGGGAAAATCGGGATGGATGCCAAGGCCCACCGCGGCGTCGATGGCGGCACCGAGGGCGGAGGTTTCGTAGGTATGCGGCCGCTCCGCCGGCATGTCGAAGATATCGGCGGTGATCTGCATCGCCACGGCGCTCTGGGAGCCGCCTCCGGAGACGCGCACCCGCTCGATCTTCACGCCGTTGCGCTTTTCGGTACGCATCGCTCCCTCCTTGAGCGCATAGGCCAGGCCCTCGAGGATCGAGCGATAGATGTGCGCGCGGGTATGCACGTCGCCGAAGCCGATCACCGCGCCCTTCGCCTCCGGTCCTGGTATCTTCACTCCGGGCGACCAGTACGGCTGAAGCATGAGCCCCATGGAGCCGGGTGGAATTTCCGCTATGAGCTTGTCGAAGATCTGTTCCGGGCTGATCTTCTTTTTCCGCGCAATCAACTCCTCGCGCATGCCGAACTCGCGCCTGAACCAGCTCACCAACCAGAAGCCCCGGTAGATCATGACCTCGGTGTTATAGGCCCCCGGAACGGCGCTCGGATAGGGCGGGATGAACGGGACGATCTCGATGTATTTGGTATTGGTGGTCTCCACGGTCGCGGTGGTGCCGTACGAAATACAGGCAATCTCGGGACTCATGCATCCGGAGCCCAGCACCTCGCAGGCCTTGTCGGCCGCCGCCGCGATGAGCGGAAGCCCCGCCGGGATTCCCGTCTCCGAGGACGCCTTCTTCGTTATGTAGCCGAGCGTCTCCGACGGCTTGACGAGCGCGGGGAGTATCGACGGGTCCATCGGAAACATCTTCCATTTCATGTCCGACTTCTTCGCCCAGGTCTGCGTCTTGTAATCGAAGGGAATGAATCCCACGGTACAGCCGGTCGAGTCGACATACTCACCGACGAGCCGGTGGCTGAGAAAGCCCGACAGGAAGAGGAACTTGTGGGTCTTATCCCATATCTCGGGCTGGTTTTCGCGGATCCAGTTGGACTCGCTCTCGGTGATGGTGTATTCCACCGCCTCGAGCAGGTTTATGGCGCGGAGTGCCGCCTTCATCAAGGGGTTCGGCCAGCGGCCCTTGCCGGCACGCCGCTGGTCGAGCCATACGATGGCGGGCCGCAGGGGCTTGCCATTTCGGTCCACGTTCACCATCGTGTCGCGCTGCGTCGTCATGGTGACGCCCCGAATCGTGTTCTTCGGGATTTTTGTCGAGGCGAGAATTTTTTTGCACGTCAGGCAGAGTGTCTTCCAGTAATAGTCGGGATGCTGCTCCGCCCATCCGGGCTGTTCGGAAAAGTACGGCTCGATCGGGGTCTTTACAATATCGTGCAAATTGCCGCGGGGATCGATGAGGATGGCGCGTATCGACTGTGTGCCGACGTCGATCGCAAGGATGTATTCGCTCGATTTCGCGCCGCTCTTCGTTCTCATTCCGTGCCTCCAGGCCCTGATATGCCCCGTATCATATGAAACGCGCCGGGATAAGTCACTAACTTTTTATACGATCGCTGGAGATGACGGCGGACAAGCACCACGAAAACAGCCTCCGCGGGTGGCGCGAAGCGCCGGGGGCTTACGGTCGCGCACGGTGTTCTTCGCGCGCATCATACCCGGCATGCGGGCACCTCACCGATACCGGAAAATAAAGCGACCCTGCTCTTAAATTTGTATTGTATTCCACCCTGACCGGGGAAATTCTTGTGTAATCATAGGCGCGATGGCGGTAGAAAAATGGCTCACCTGATCGAAAAGCCGTTAAGCATAGCCAGGGACCACCTCCTGTTGAAACTGCGCTGTGACGGCGCCCCCGCGCCACGGCCCGGGCAGTTCGTCAATATAAAGGCCGCACCGGGCACCGACCCGCTTGTACGCCGGCCCTTTTCCATTTTCGATTACAGCGAAGGGATAATGGAGATCGTCATCAGGGTCGTCGGCAGGGGAACACGGCTCATCAGCGAGTTTTGCGCCGGAGCGCAGATCGACATGCTCGGACCGCTCGGAAGGGGCTTCACGCTGATAAACGGCGGCCGCGCACTCATGGTGGGTGGCGGCGTCGGCAATGCCCCGCTCTTCTTTCTGGCGAAGGAACTGAAAAGGCGCGGGACGTCGGTGAGCTTCGTATACGGCGCGCGCACGGCCGATCTGATCTACTGCAAAGACCGGTTCGCTTCGGCGGCCGACGAGTTCCTCATCTCCACCGACGACGGCTCTGAAGGACGCGGCGGCTACTGCACCGAGACCGGCTGCAAGCTGCTCACCGGCGGCACTTTCGACCGCGTGTACGTCTGCGGCCCCACGCCCATGATGGCGGGTATGGTCCGCCTCGCCGCGGACAATCCCGCTCCGATAGAGGTGTCGCTTGAAAATTATTTCGGCTGCGGGGTGGGACTGTGCTCGGGCTGCACGGTAGAGACCGCTACCGGGCAGAGGCGCGCGTGCGTGGACGGCCCCGTCATGGATGCCCGTGCGATCAACTGGGACTCCCTTTCAGAGCGATAGGCTCCCTCAGCGGGCGGCGATTTTTTCGCGCAGTAGCGTGCCGCTCACCGCATCGATGCCAAAAAGCACAACATGATCGACCACCGGCAGAAGCGACGAGCCGCTCGTCGCGATGAAAATGCGCGAGAGATAGCTTCGCCGTCCATTGATGTCCATGACCGCCCTGGGCCGGTTCTTTTCGAGCACGATGCTGATGATTCTTTCGCGAAAGGAGCGGATCGTCATGCGGTAATGGCTTCCCTCCCGCACCGGTTCAATATCGAAACCATAGGCAT
>JADFDB010000149.1 GCA_018263175.1 Spirochaetota bacterium | reverse complement strand
GCGTAATCGAGCGTGAGCACCTGATCCATATACCGGAACAGCTCCTCGTCGAGACGAAGATAATCGTACTGATCCGCCCTCAGCCTGTTGTTGAAGATGACGACATCGGCCTCGCGCGCGAAAACCGTTATGGGCGTGTCGTGGTTGTCGTGGCTGTGCCGTTGATTCGATATCCAGGCCGTATAAAAACCCAGTCGCCTGAATATGGAAATAAGCCCCGTCTCCTGAAGCGAAAGCTCGTAGTTTTTTGACGCCGCCCTGGTCAATATGCACGGAACGGATTTCCGGGTAAAAGAAAAGCTCGACATCGCCTCCCGGAAGGAGACGACGTTCAGGCGTTCCATATCAGGCGACGTCGTGCGATGATAGCCGTTGATATGGAAATGATCGGCGCGCGCACCCTCTCCTATAATGAGAACAAGTACAAGGTCGCGATTGTTGTACGCAAAATCGCCCTTCGAAATGTCCTTCTTCGGGGCCGAGAACTGCCGCATCGTGCGCGTATACCCATAGAGCGAATGCATGGTACTGTAGACGAGATCCCTGCGCGTCAGCTCTCTGGGGATCCTCTTGCGCGGAACCGTCGCGATGAGGGTGCCCGCAATAACCAGTAAAACGACGAGCGCAGCGCACAGGCGTTTAAACGGCATGCGGGATTTGATTGTACGGACAAACACGACGACCAGTACAATCGCCACAAGCAAATGCGCCGCCAGCCAGAGAAAAAAGTCGAGGCCAAGAAGAGCGCCCGCCTCCTCGGCGTTGGTATCGAAGGCAAGGCCGAGTATGTTTTGTGTTATCGAGATATCGAACGTATATACAAAATACGAGCCGATCGAGCAGATGAAGAAGATGAGGGGCACGAGGGCCATGAATACATACCGGTTAAGTGATACGAGCAGGAAGAAGGCGCTGATTATCAGAAATCCGGCAAGAATCACCCCCGCGGTGAGGAACAGGTTTTCGGGAGGATTGAAGAAATAGGTGTGCAGGTTGAAGAGAGCGCAGAATACGGCAGCTACCAGCGCAATCACCCGGTAGCGAGGTTCATTCGCAGGAATGAACGATTTCAGTATTGTTTTTATTTTTTCCGTCATTGCCGCCGCCATTCTCCGAGTCGCCTGGACTCGTCAGTTAATAATAGGGTTGTTGCATAACTGGGAATTTTATCGGTTTCCCCCCGCCTGCGGCGGGGGAAAACCGATATTCGCGAGATATGAAACAATCCAATGAAGTTTTTGCATAACTGGAAATTAACCCGGTTTTCCCCGACCGCGGCGGGGGAAAACCCGACATCCGCACGATAGTCTAATAATAGCACAAAATCAGAAAACGCCCCAGGTCGCTCCGTCATTTATCTGCGAATTATCATTCCGCGGTCCCTCGCAAAGAGAACATAGCCGACCGGAGGATGTGAATCCTCCCCGATGATTTTCCATCCCGGAGGATTCTTCAGCACCACGAGGCCCCGCACGTCATCGTTGCGTATATAGTCGCCGAGTATATTTCTCGTCGCGCGAAAAAGCTCCGGCTGCATCAACATATACTTTATTTGCGGATTCCGCTCGAAATAGCGCACAAAGCTTTTCAGGTCAGCGAAATATCCCCGCTCACAGGTTCGGCCCATCAGTTCGGGATATAACAGCACCCACGGATAATGATGCTCTCCCCTGTTCAGATAGCACTCTCCCTCACCGAGGTTTTTCTTAAAAAAAGCGGCGAGCGCGTGATAATCGTCTTCGAGGCGCACCGTCTCCGATGGCCGGGGAATGGTCCGGGCGAATGGATACCCGACGGCGAAGACGGCGAGCACGGTGACGAGCGCCATCAGGCCGAGCACCTCCGGAGCAAACCGTGACTGCGACGCCGTTGTGCGAGCCTTCCATTCGAGCTCAACCGTAATGCCCCGCGCGAGCGTCCACGACGCGAATGCGACAAATAAAATGCTCACCGGAAGGATGTAGCGCCGGTTTGGCGCGATGATGCTGTACCACGAAAGCGGAAGATAAAAGCCTAAAATTAGAAAGGCGATCAGAAGCCGTTTTCGTCGGCCGATCGGCGCACGGAACATACCGTACAGAGCGGCAGCGAAGACGAGCGCGGCAACAAGTCCCGCAATACCCTTCCGCGCGGGCGGGGCGGTATCGCGCGTGAACTTGGGCACCTCGTGGAGTGAAAACGAATAGAGCGAGTGGAGCAGTATCCGGAACTGCCGGGCCGTGCCCCTGGCGAAGCGGGCGGCATGCTCGGAGGGGTCCTTTTGCAAAATATCTAAAAAGCTGCGTTCCTCACCGACCCTGCGCTCTTCGGCGTCCATCGCGAGGTACTTCGTATTGTAATTGTAAAAAGGAAATTTATACGCGATCGTGTTCCGTGCAAGCAGCGGCAGGGCCACGATGACAAAGGCGGCGAGGAAAAGCCACAGGTACTTGTTCCTCAGAAGCACCCAGAAGCGTAACCGGACATCGGCGAGCAGAAACAGGCCGAAGCCGAATATGAGGAACATCCCGCTCCCCTTTACGAGGAAGCTTAGCGCGATAAAGAACCCGGCAAGCGCCCACAGCCTGTTGTCGTCGACACCCTTAATCAGGCAATAGAGTGAGAGCGTCGTGAAGATCACGAGCAGCGGTTCGCACGATACCATGGTGGTCTGGATCATGAAGGTGTCGTTCGCCACGACGAGCGCGCCCGCAATGGCGGCCGCGAGCGACCCCGCCTCTTTCTTCATGAGATAATAAAAGATAAAAAGAAACGCGCCGCCAAAGGCGAGGTTCAGCGTCTTCACCGCCACAAAATAGGCCGTCGAGTGCTTGAAAAAGAGCGAGATGACGAACGGAAAGAGCGGGTGCTGGTTGGCCGGGAGAAAGGAACCCGAAAGCATTGAAACGAGGAAGTCCCACGGCCCGCCCTGTGCGCGGATTTCGAGCACGTAGTTAAAGAAGGCGCTGGTGTCGGTCTCCCCGATATGCGGGTGGAGCCCCATGGAGTAGAGGCCTGTCATGATGTACGCGATGCCGAGGAGAACTGGGGCGAGAATATCGAGCGTACGCTTCAGCATAGTTTCGGTCATGCGTGTTGAGTCATTTCCCATTCGAGTTTCCATCAATACAGGGAGAAGGATACCGCAGTAAAAATCAATCAAAGAATTGATATTGACAATTCATTATTTCACGATTATATTTAATCCATTGCCAAGAGTTGTTGCATAACCGGGAAAACCCAGTATGCCCTGGATTCGCAACAGTCTATAGTTGAAAATCAAACGTTCTTAGGTTGTCATGCTTCATGGAGACAATGATATTCTAAAGATGGGATATTGATCTAACTGTGGTCTACGAATTGACAAAGCACGCGCAAGACATGATTGATGAACGGGAAATACCTCTTAGCCTGATTGAACGTGTGCTTGATTGCCCTGAGTTGATAATCCCCGACAGGGATGATGCACAATTGGAGCACAGACTTAAAATTATTCCCGAACTTGAAAACCGCGTATTGCGTGTGCTTATCAATCCTAAAGCCGTCCCTATAAAAATAATAACGCTCTATTTCGACAGGACCATGCGAGGAAAACTATGAGACTTAAAATAGACGAAAAGGCCGACGCCCTTTATCTCAGGATAGACGATTCACCCGTGTTCGAATCCGAGGAGGTCTCTCCCGGAATTATTCTGGATTTTAATGATAACAACCAGGTTGTAGGTATTGAAATAGCCAATCTTTCTAAGCGCTCTTCAGGCATTAATTACCACTCGCTTCAATACGAGATAGCATAACGAGATAGCATAAAAAACCGTTCGCTGGTTTTACCTCCCCAGTAAGCGCCGAACCGCTTCGACGATGAGGGCCGGATCTTCGAGGGGCACGTTGCTCGTCGCCGGAGCCGATTCAAGCCGCAGCGGCGCCATCGAGCGCGCGAGGAGGCGCCGATCGGCTTCATCCCGCAACGTTTCGATCTTCCGCGCCTCCACTACCGGCACGCCGAAGAAGAGCATGTGCTCGAGGTATTTTTCGCGCGAGGGCCGTATGAGGGTGACCGGCACTCGCGGCGCTGCGACGGGCCGGGTCGCCGCCGACGGCGCAAACGA
Organism: Spirochaetota bacterium; assembly: GCA_018263175.1. Taxonomy (GTDB): domain Bacteria; phylum Spirochaetota; class UBA4802; order UBA4802; family UBA5368; genus MVZN01. Next base: position 1,065 of record JADFDB010000149.1, on the reverse strand, counting down.
ATCGCGGTACTCGGCAAGCGCCGTATCGTAATTGCCCGGGTCTGAGAAGAAATCCACCATGAAGGGCCTAAGCTCCCCGGGAGCGTGCAGGTAGGGCGCTATCTTCAGCGCGCGAACTATGCCCGCCTTCGCCGCAGCGCGGCCGGTCTTGTATATCCAGGCACGGTCGATGAAGTTGCGATAGACCGCGGCCTCGAGCTCGGATTTATATTTAGGCATATCGTCCGGAAAAGGATCGACGAGCACCAGGGCGCGCACCATGGAGGGGTGGCGCTCGGCGAAGCGCAGGGCGTAGAGCGCGCCGGCATCGTGCCCCACGAGCACTACCGGCCGCTTCGCACCGGCCGCGGCAAGGAGCGCGCGAAGCCCGTCCGCCGCGGCGTCGGCCGTGCGCGGCCCCTTTGCCTTCGGGCTCAATCCGTACCCGGCCCTGTCGTACGCGATGACCGGGGCGAAGCGCGCGATGTCGCGCTGAACGGGAAGCCACTCGAGCGAGGAGGCGCAGAGCCCCGACTCGAGCACCACCAGCGGCGCACCCTCCCCCATCCGTACCGCGTGGAAAGCCATGCCTCCCGCATCGATCATTTCGCCCGGTGATGCGGCCTCGCGGCTTTGCCCGGCCCGCTTTCCGGAAATATACAGGAAAGCGAACACGCATAGCGTCAGGGCCAGCGCGACCGTCGCGCCGCACCCGATATGTATCGTTTTTTTACCCGTCGGTTTCACCCATCAGTTCCATCAGAACGGAGTCGGCCTCATTCCCGTACGCGGCGGTACACTTCCACGAATTCCGGCGATATGTTCAGCGATGATATCTCGCGGAAAAAGCGCAGGCGAAAATCGCCCCGGTGCGCAAGCTCATACCCCAGATCTCCGCCGCGGAGCCTGGAAAGAAAACCGGCGAAGCCGGACTTCATCCTGCGCTCGACCCGCGTCGACAATACCCTGCCGTCGGCCGGGACTTCTCCTCCTTCCGGCAGCGTAAACGCCGCGACCTCGCGCGAGGTGATGACCACGAAATCCGGCTTTCGTTTTTCGATATCCAATTCGCCCCCCCGCACCTGG
>JADFDB010000148.1 GCA_018263175.1 Spirochaetota bacterium | reverse complement strand
TTCAACTGGCCGCCGCCATGGCATGGACCGAAAGACGTCCCACAGGATACGAGTTCGTATGCCTCGATGAACGACTCCGCGACGCCGCGCGGAGAGAGGGCTTTGCGGTTTTGCCTGAATCGTAGCGTAGGCTCGCGCGGCCCGTAGAACTCACCCCCTAACCCCCTCTCTTTGAACGAAAGAGAGGGGGGATCCCGGCAATGAGCTCAAGCCGTAGAGCTCCCCCTTCTCTTCTCCGAAGAGAAGGGGGCCGGGGGGATGAGTTAAAAAGTCGCGTCGTTAGCCGGCCCGGCGGCTGAGGGGATTCCGACCGGCCTAAAGCCCCAAAACTATATCCACCAATTGGTCGGCACCGTTTTCGTCGAAATAATGCTCCTGGCAGTTCCCGACGCGCCATGACTGGTTCTCGAAGCGCCGGGGCATCGGCTCGAATGCCGCTTCCTTGTCGAAATAGATGATCTCCCAGAACGCGTTGTAGCCGGCGCCGCTGATTATGAAGTCGAACGCGTTGAAGTAATCCACAATCGGAAAATGCCCACGACCGGCATAATTGGTCGAGTACAGCATTCGGTACCCGGCATCTTCAAGATGTGCGTATTTTTCTTTAATAGTTTCATATTCGCCCGGCTCACCGTTATAGGCGAAAAGGCAGTTCATGGCCGCATTGCCGTCGAGTCCCAGTTCGGCGAGCGCGCGATCTCTGGGCAGTATCTCGTTGCGGTTGCGGAGAATTATCGGATTGACGGCGCGCGCGCCGATATCGACGGGAAGAGGCTCGGCCTGCACCGAGAGGTCGTAGTGTTCGGGGGTGAAGCGGAGAACCCCGTCGGAGAGTTTCAGCGTGAAAAAGCGCGGATCGGCGATCTGCGTCAGCAGAAATATCTTTTTACAGCGGAGATCGCCGATAAAATTGTGAAGCGTGAACCAGACCAGGTCAACGATCAGCACGTCGGGATCGAGCCTTGCAAGCGCGCGGTACAGATCGGAGCTCTCGAAAGAGCTTTTTGAGTGTGCGTGCTCGTCTTCGAGCGGTATTTCGACCTGGTCGGCGAATCCATCCGCCAGAAACCCGTAGGGGGAGCTGTGCAGGATGGTAAGGGTACACGGCACTTTTTTGCGCTTGAAGGCGTTGGCTATGGCGATGCCGCGTACCACGCGCCCCGATCCGGTGATGCCCGACGTATAATAGACGATCTTCATAAGTTCGGCGGCTCCACGCCTTCCTGCTATCCGATTGTTCGCCCGTGGTCAAGAATGAATTGTTGCATAACCGGGGGAAACCCGATATCTATTGGATATGCAACAAGGTTAATGAATTAGCTCCCGGCGAGGTGGAATATCAAACAGGCGATGATTATAATCAGCGCCTGTTTGAAATTGAAGATCGTCGCGGATGTACCGCGGCGGGGGCTTTTTTACGCCAGCTTCTCCAGGGCCGCCTTGATGCGCTCCACGCCCTTAAGGATGTTCTCGTCCGAGGTGGCGAAGGAGAGGCGGATGTTGTCGTCGTTGCCGAACTCAACGCCCGGCACCACGGCCACCTGGGCGACTTCGAGCAGGTACGACGTGAACGCGCCCGAAAGGGAGCCGCTCTCGTATTTCTCCTTTACGGCCTTCCATCCCTTCAGCTTCTCGACACCCCTGATGTTCGGGAACGCATAAAACGCCCCCTCGGGCATGAGACAGGACATTCCGGGCGCGGCGTTCAGCCCGTCGACGATGAGCTTTCGCCTGCGGTCAAAGGCCTCGACCATCGCGGTGATTACCGACTGATCGCCGAGAAGCGCGTCGACCGACGCCCACTGCGAGATGGAGGTGGGATTGGAGGTCGACTGGCTCTGAAGTATCTCGACCTTCTTGATGACCTCGGCATCGCCGGCCATGTAGCCGATACGCCAGCCGGTCATCGAATAGGCCTTCGAGACGCCGTTGAGCACGATGGTCTTTTTAAAGAGCTCGCCCGAGAGATTCGCCGTGTTGGTGAAGGTCCGCCCGTCGTAGACGATGGACTCGTAGATATCGTCCGAGATAATGATGATATTGCGCTTTTCGAGCACCGCGGCAAGCTTCACAAGCTCATCGTGGGTGTAGGTCGCGCCTGTCGGGTTTGACGGGGAGTTCAGAACGATCGCACGGGTTTTTTTGGAGAGCGCCTTTTCGAGATCGGCGGGAGTCATCTTGAAACCCTTTTCCTCGCTCGTCTGGAGTATCACCGCAGCTCCGCCGGCAAGCTCCACGATCGGCGGATAGGAAACCCAGTACGGCGCCGGAACGATCACCTCGTCGCCGTCATTCAGGAGCACCTGCATGAGGTTGTAGAAAGAGTGCTTTCCGCCGCAGTTGACCGTAACCTGCGCGGTGTCGTATTCCAGGCCGTTATCGCGTTTGAATTTCTCGACGATCGCCTTTTTGAGCTCCGGGATGCCGCCGGCTGGCGTGTACTTGGTCTTTCCCGCGTCGATGGCCTTGATCGCGGCGTTCTTGATGTGGGCGGGCGTGTCGAAGTCGGGCTCTCCCGATCCGAAACCGATTACGTCTATGCCCTTCGCCTTGAGCGAGTTGGCCAGGGCCGTTATGGCGAGCGTCGCCGAAGGCTTCACCTTGAGAATTCTCCCGGAGAATTGCATATTCATACCCCTGCCTGCCGTAATGATGAGGAACAAAAACGGTATTGAGAGCGGTTAACCGGTGATCGGTGGCGTGACGGAGCGTGTGTACTGAAGATGCCGGGCCTTTCCGCCAGACCGGAATGAAAATAGATGGTGGGCCCGCGGTGTCAATAGTTTTTTGACGAATTCGCGATACAATCGGCTGAATTTTTGTACGTACGGACAAAAAGGATTTGCGTAATTATCGTCGTGGAGGTACGAACACGACAGGGCGTATCGTGAAGGGCGGATCCATCCGCGGACGCGGCGTGAACGGAACTCGAAGAGGCTGGAATATGAAAATACGGTTTTGGGGAGTACGGGGCTCCATCCCGACGCCGCCCACCGACGCGGTGATGCGGGATAAGCTCAGGAAGGCGCTCTTGCAGGCGTCTCCGGCCGACATATCGTCGGAGGAATCCATCGATCGCTTCATCGATTCGCTTCCGTACTCCATCCGCGGCACCTACGGCGGTAACACCACCTGCCTGGAGGTGCGCACCGCCGATGACGATATCTTCATCATCGACTGCGGCACGGGTATCCGCCATCTCTCGGCCGAGCTGATGAAGGAGGAGTTCGGCCGCGGGCAGGGGATCGCCAATATACTGCTTACCCACACGCACTGGGACCACATACAGGGCATTCCATTCTTCGTGCCCTTTTTCGTAAAGGGAAACCGGTTCCACATCTATTCGCCGTTCAGTGACATCAAGGAGCGGGTTGAGTATCAACAGGTCTTTACGCATTTCCCGGTGAACCTCGACTCGATGCTTGCAACCAAGGAGTTTTTCATCCTCGAAAAAGAAGCGCCGTTCCATCTCAACAACGTCACGATCATCAACAAGAGGATGCGGCACCCCGGCGGCGCCTTCGGTTATCGGATACAGGAGGATGGCAAATCGTTCGTCTTCACGAGCGACTGCGAGTTCAATATCGACGAGATCGACCAGATCGATTCGTACCGCGATTTTTTCTGGAACGCCGACGTCGTCGTATTCGATACGCAGTACACCTTCGAGGAGGCGATCGACAAGATCGACTGGGGCCATTCCTCGGCGTCGATAGCGATCGACATCGCCCTGCGTTTCAACGTTAAAAAGCTCCTCCTCTTCCACCACGAGCCCTCCTACAGCGACGAAAAGCTCGAGACGGTACTTTCGAACGCCCGGACCTATATGAGCATGAGCGCGAGAAGAAAGGGGGTGCTCGACATCGACATCGCGCGTGAGGGCGTTATCATCGAGCTCTGACGGGCCGTCTCAGCGGCTTTGCTGCAGACGGTCGATGTCCGTGTGCTTTCCGATAACGATCATGATAGCGTCCGTGGAGATGACGTCGTTCGCCGTGGGTGCAATCTTGATTTTATAGTTCTTTTCCTCTAAATCCGCCGACGCGCCTTCGGGAGGCGGGAGTTTCAGCCCGATCACCTGGCAGGAGAAGCGCGTACTGATCTGAAGATCTTTAAGCGTTTTTCCGATAAAGCTCTTCGGCGGCGTGACCTCGATGATGCCGTAGTCGTCGGTGATGGGAAGATAGTCCATGGCGTTCTTCATCGCGAGCTTGTTGGCCACGCGCACGGCCATGTCCTTCTCGGGGAAGATGACGTCGGTAACGCCGATCATGCGAAGGATCTTGCCGTGGTCCTCCGATATGACGCGCACGACGATGCGCGGGATTCCGATTTCCTTTATATAGAGCGAGATGAGGATGCTCGCGCCCATGTCCTGCCCTATGCTGATGATCGCCCCGTCGAAGTCCTTGAGCGCGAGCGATTCGAGTACCTCCTTATTGGAAGCGTCGCCGATGATGGAATGGCTGATGAAGTCGCGGGCGTGCTGAACCGCGTCGCGGTTAATGTCCATGCCCAGCACCTCGCAGTTGTTCTCCACGAGCGTGAGCGCGATGTTGAAACCGAAATTTCCAAGCCCGATAATAAAAAACTTTTTCATAATCTTACCCTATCATTATATGTTCTTCGGGATAGCGGATGTCGAGTTGTTTTTTGCCGGTTGTGAGCGCGGCGATCAGCGTGAGCGGTCCGAGTCTGCCGATATACATCACCGCGCACAAAAGCAGTTTGCCCGTGTCGTTAAGGTACGGTGTGAGCCCGGTCGTAAGGCCCACGGTGCCGAAAGCGGAGGTAACCTCGAACAGCGTTGAGAGAAAGACGTTTTTGACGGGCAGGGTTTCCGCTATGAGAAGGGTAAAGGTCGCCGTTGAAACGAAAATGAGCGCGAGTATGAAGAGTGACGTGCTTTTCTCGACCGTATCGGGATCGAGCGCGCGTCCCCACAGCACGATCTGGCTGCGTCCGCGAAACTTCATGATGAGCAGCAGCCATACAACGGCCATGCTGGTCGTCTTTACCCCTCCGGCTATGGAGCCCGGCGATCCCCCCGTGAACATGAGAAAAATCATCATGAAGAGCGTACTCTCCCGGAGCGCTCCCGTATCCACGGTGTTGAATCCCGCCGTGCGGCAGGTCACCGACTGGAAGAATGAATTGACGATCTTTTCCGGGAGGGTGAGGTCCCCAAGCGTGTTGT
>JADFDB010000147.1 GCA_018263175.1 Spirochaetota bacterium | reverse complement strand
AGCGCGACGCATTCGTCCCAGCCAAGCTCTCCCCCGAGCGTCGCGTTTTCTGCACGGGCCGGCAGCGCCGTGAGCATAAGCATAACGAGCGCCGCGAAGCCCGGCATGAGGCGCGACCGCCCGGCCCGCTTCCGCGGTTCGGGCTTTTCGCGCATGGCGGCGTTTCGCATCTTCACGGATTTGCTTCGCCTGTTCAGCGTCCCGTATAAGGAACGATGACGAGCGGGCGCTCCGATACGAATCATTTCAGCTTTCCGCCCGAGAGTACGCCGCGTCGGGGCCTGTCATCCGGCGGAACTGAGTATGAACCGTCCTGGGGCGGCCCGCCCAGTCCCGGGCCCTCGGGCGGCCCCTCCCGGTGAGTTTTCCTTTCGGCGATCATTTTTGTAAATTCGGCCGCCTGTTTTTCATCGAGCAGCTTGAGCACCCCGGCATCGGTGCGCTCCATGACGGTGCGGATTTCCTTGAAAAACAGCTCCCTCTTCTGGTCCATCAGATCGCGGTTGGATTTAAGCAGGGCCTCGATCGCACGCGCCTGATCACCGCTCAGGGAAAGTCGGTCGACGAACTTCGCCATCACCCTTTGCCTGAACCCGGCGTCGTCGCGCCGCTCGGGCCTCTCCCCGCCGTGAAAAAACATCGGCGGACCGTGGCGTTCCACTTCGCCCATGAAAGGGGAATGGGCAAAACGGTGGAAGTTACGCTTGACGTACCACCGGTCCGCCCCCAGGCCGAGGAACACCCCGAGCACGAAAACGAACAACAGCACGGCCGCGGCGGTATAATTCGATATCGCCTTCATCGTTTTTCTCCTTTAATTAAGTTATACGCATTACTTCACGTAATATTCAAGCGTATATGCTCCCTCTCCCGCCGTGAGATACGCGAACTCGGTCGGGCTCATGCCCTGAAGCAGGTACTGCCCGATCGACGCATCTCCATCCCCGCCGAGCATGCCGATCGAGCCGGCCAGCAAAATGACCGCCGCCGCCACGGCCGCGAACGGCACCGGGTCGAAGGGCAGCCTCCAGCGGGAGGCCGCGACCGGCAGCGAAGGGCGCGTCGATGCGCGGTACCTTCGCATAATCTCGTCCGTCGGCACCGGTACCGTCTCGATTTTTTCGGCGCGCAGTAAAATACGGCGAAGGGCCCGAATCTCATCAAGGCGTATGCGGCAGGCCGTACATCCCGCGAGGTGCTCCTCGATACCGAGCACCTCGACCGGATCGACGCATTCGCCGTCCGCATGGCGGTTGAGAAGGCTATTCACTTTTTTACACCTCATGTCCCACCTCCCCCCGAATTATGGGATGCAGAATTCTTTTCAGCATTTCGCGCCCCCTGTACAGGCGCGACTCGACCGTTCCCACGGAGCACTCGAGCACCTCCGCGATCTCGCGGTAGGACCTGTCCTCGAATTCCCTCAGGATGACGACCGCGCGGTATTTGATCGGGAGCTCCATAAGGGCATCGCGCACCATCTCCGAAACGGCCGCCTTCTCCGCAAAATCATCCGAATGTGCGACGTCGTGATAACGCTCGTCGAACGGCTCCGCCGCCCTTCTTTTGCGTTTCCTCAGCGAATCGATGCAGGTATTGACGCCGATGCGGTAGATCCACGTCGACAGGTCCGCCTCGGCCCTGAACGAATCCATCCTGTCGAGCAGCTTCACGAACACGTCCTGGGCAAGGTCGCAGGCCTCCTTGCGATCACGCACGAACGAATAGCAAAGCCTGTACACCCTGCCGTAATACCGTTCGACAAAATCCTGCATCACCCGTTCGCCGCCGTAAGCGGACATCGGTGATGCAGCGGTGTCGTTCCGGAAATTCATGCTCTCCATGATACCATTTGGACGCATGGGATACACGTATTATTCCATTTATTTCGTCCCCGCCGACCCAAAAACAAAAAAAGGACGGGATTTCTCCCGTCCTTTGTCGCGTACAACCCGGAGTTCTCCCCCGCTTAAACAGGCGGGAAAGCGAAACCGTATCGCCCGGAGTTGTAAAAAGCCGGTTGGGGCGATTACTCCTCCGGCGCCCCCGTGAAGATGGAGCGGCTCGCCTTGGTGACGGCCGCCTCGCCGCCGAGGATGGTGTCGAGCTTCCCGAAGTACTCGGGGAACTCGTAGCCGATGAAGAACTGGCCCGCGAGCACCTTGCCCGCGTAGAATGCCGCCTCGGCATTGTCGGCGAGGATCTTTTCGCGCTCCTCGCCCTTCGCGTCGCCCACGAGCTCCTTCATCCTCGGCGCGCAGAGCGTCATGCTCCACAGGTGCAGCCACGCCATGCAGGCCATGAACATGGCCTTGCGAAGCTGAGAGGCGTTCATGAAGAGGTTGAGGAATGCGCCCTTCGCCATCTGGCCTTTCAGAAACTCGATGGTCTCATCGAGCTTCGCCATGCTCTTCACCACCAGGTCGATGTATTTGTCCTCGACAACGCCCTTCGCGGCTTTCACCACGTCGTCCACGCGCTTTCTCCAGACCTTGTAGTTATACTGGTCCTTGTTCATGAGGATCTTGCGCATGGTGAGGTCCATCGACTGGATGCCGTTGGTCCCCTCGTAGATCGCGAAGATCTTGGCGTCGCGATAGAACTGCTCGACCGGGTAGTCCGCGCAGTAGCCGTAGCCGCCGTACACCTGCATGGCCTCCGATGCCACGAGCACGCCGGTATCGGTGTTCCCCGCCTTGCATATTGGAATGAGAAGCTCGACGAGCGCCGTCGCCTCCTTCTGCGCCTCGCCCTCGTACACGTGCTCCAGGTCGAGATGGTGCGAGAGGTAATAGGTGAGCATGCGCATCCCCTCGACGTAGGACTTCATCCACATCAGCATCCGCTTGACATCCGGGTGTTCGATGATGGCGACCTGCGGCGCCTCAGGGTTCATCATCTGCGTGACGTGCGCGCCCTGCTTGCGGTTCTTCGCGTAGCTGATGGAGTGCATGTAGGAGGTGCTGGCGATCGAGAGTCCCTGGATCGCCACGTCGGTGCGGGCCTCGTTCATGAGCTGAAACATGATCTTCATGCCTTTACGCTCCTCCCCGAGCAGATAGCCCGTGCAGTTGCCGTTGTCGCCGAAGGAGAGCGTGGCGGTTACCGAGCCGTGAAATCCGCACTTGTGCTCAACGCCGCTGCATACCACGTCGTTGGACGCACCCACGGAGCCGTCCGCATTCACCAGGTACTTGGGCACCAGGAAGATCGATATGCCTTTGGTCCCCGGAGGGTCGCCCTCGATGCGCGCCAGCACCGGATGGATGATGTTTTCATAGAAATCGTTGTCGCCGGCGGAGATGAAAATCTTCTGCCCGACGATCTTGAAGGTGCCGTCAGCCTGGCGGTATGCCCTGGTCTTCAGCGCACCGACGTCGGAACCGGCGTCCGATTCGGTAAGGCACATGGTGCCTCCCCAGGTGCCGTTCAACATTTTTTCGAGATAGATGCTTTTAAGCTCGTCGCTCGCGTAGTTCATGAAGAGCGCCGCCGCGCCGTGTGCGAGCGCCGGGTAGCTCACAAATGAGACGTTGGCCGTACAGAAATACTCGTAGCACGAAAACCCGACCGAATGCGGAATCCCCATGCCCCCCAGCTCGGGGTCGTCGAAGATGCCGACAAAGCCCGCCTCGTTGAACGCCTTGAGCGGCGCGCGGAACGACTCGGGTGCCTTTACCAGCTTTTTGTCCGGATCATAGCGGACCCCGGTCTTGTCGCCATCGACGTTCGTAGGATAAATCTGTTCGATCGCCATCTTCTCGGCGAGCTGGAGCGTATCCTCGAACATGTCCTTGTCGAAGCCGGAATACTTTTCGTACTTCACCAGCTCATCGACCTTCAGCATCTCGAAAAGAACGAACCGTACGTCTCTCGAGTCCACCAGCTTGTTAAGCGCCATCTAACCCTCCTCGTATATCCTGGAAAATTATATCATCGCCGTCCGGTCGCCCGCGCTGCCGGTTCCACTATCCGGGTGTGCGCGGCGGACATTAATGCGCACGGTTCTCAAACACCCGGGAAATCGCGACTGCCCGGGAAACGGCTTTCCCGCGATTCCCGATAATGCGACAAGTCTCGGTTTTTGATATCAATCAATGATCAGGCTGAACTATGATATAAACATAATACAGTAATTTAATTATACAACGTAGAACGTTTTTTTCTGTCAATCACGATTCGCACAAAAACCGATTTTTCGAACTCCCCCTCTCCTTTCTTCCAATCTTAATGGGAGAGGGGGCCGGGGGGTGAGGGCGGTAAGCATCCGTTGACCGACCTACTTGCTTTCAGGATTTGCCGAGAGCTTCGCGAACTCACCCCATAGCCCCCTCTCTTTGAGCGAAAGAGAGGGGGGATCGCACGAATAGGCTCAAGGCCGGAACTCGCGGAAGGGGAGCTGCCGGAGGCTGAGGGAATTTACCTAACAAAAAACGGCAGCCCATCGGGCTGCCGTTTTTTGCTTTCGTGATACAACTGCGCTTACGCTTCGAGTGCTCCGGTGAAGATATCCGGGCTCGCCTTGATGACGGCGGCTTCGCCGCCGAGCAGGCCCTCGATCCTTCCGAAATACTTCGGGAACTCCATCCCTATGTAGAACTGGGAAGCGAGAACCTTGCCGGAATAGTACGCCGCTTCGGGATTGTCCGCGAGGAGCTTGTTGAGGTCGGCGCCCTTCGCGTCGCCCACGATCGCCTTCCTCTTCGGAATGGCAATGGTGAGCATCCAGAGGTGCGCCCACGCCATGGCGAGCATGTACATGGCCTGCTGGAGCGGCGTGGCGTTCATGAAAAGGTGCATGAACTTGCCGCCGGCCATCTGGCCTTTCATCATCTCGATGACTTCGTCGAGCTTCGCCATGCCCTTGACCACCAGGTCGATGTACTTGTCCTCAACGACTCCCTTCGCCTTTTTCACCACGTCGTCAACGCGCTTCTTCCAGGCGTTGTAGTTGAACTGCTCGGGGTTCATGAGGATCTTGCGCATGGTGAGGTCCATGGACTGGATGCCGTTGGTGCCTTCCCATATCGGGAGGATCTTGGAATCCCTCATGTACTTCTCGACCGGGTAGTCCGCGCAGTAGCCGTAGCCGCCGTAGCACTGCACCGCCTCGGAGGTGATCTCCACGCCCTTGTCGGTGCATCCGGCCTTGCAGATCGGGGTGAGGAGCTCGACCAGGCCGTTCGCTTCTTTCTGCAGCTCGCCTTC
>JADFDB010000146.1 GCA_018263175.1 Spirochaetota bacterium | reverse complement strand
TAAAGGGGGCTCCTGTTCCAACAGCCTTGAGGCAGGTTGTTTTTTCTTTTGAAAATCTTTGATCACATCGTTATTTGAGAATCATATAACTCGAAGCCCATATCCTTTCAGAACTCTTGTTATGAACTCGTCTTTCCCGCGCATTTTATTGAAATATCCCATGCAAATTGATACACTTTTGTTCAGTGTGCATGCGTATGATCGGACTTGCTATGGATCCGGGGAATAGCGGCGTATCCCCCCGCCCGAGGCGGAAGCGGCCGTTCCCCCGTCTTGGGAGCAGGTGTATTTAAATGGGTAAAAGTACTTGCAAAATTGGATTGGCATCCATGTGATGGGGGAGGGCCGATGCCTTTTACCCTAACTCTATGGCGGGCGTACGGACACCATGAAGCTCTTCGACACGCTTGAGGAAAAACGAACGACAGGGGTTCGGGCCGACCTCGAACATCTGCGAAAGCTGTTCATAATGCCGGATTCCCCCGACAAGTTCCTCGAATTCGGCCACGAGCTCCTCGATCTCATCCACAACTTTTTCAAGGCCAAGGGCGGTATCCACAGCGAAATATCCCTTCCGGAGCTCGCGAAGATTTTCTCGGTGATGGAGATCCCGCGCCATCCCAATCTGCTTAAAGATATCCTCGGTGAAATAAAGACCAAGGTGATCGCCCATTCGGTCAAGGTGGGCAATCCCTATTACATCGGCCACATGACCAGTGCCATCCCCTACTTCATGATCCTCCTCGAGATGATCATCGCGGCACTCAACCAGAATCAGGTGAAGATAGAGACCGCCAAGGCCTCGACCTTCCTCGAGCGCGAGCTCATCGCCTGGATACACCGGCTGATCTTCGACCGCTCGCAGAACTTCTACCGCACACACGTGCAGAACCACCGGATCGCGCTGGGCAACGTAACGCTCGACGGCACCATGGCCAACCTCACCGCGCTCATGGTGGCGCGCAACAAGGCCTTCCCCGCGAGCGGGCGCTTCCCCGGCATCCGCAAGGCCGGGCTCTACGAGGCGTACCGCTACTACAACTGCCGCCGGGCGGTCGTGCTGGTGTCGGCGCGCGGGCATTATTCCATCGAGAAGATCGCGCGCATACTCGGCATCGGCAACCACAACGTCATCAAGATACCCGTGGACACCGAGAACCGTATCGACATCGCCCGGCTCAACCAGGTCTGTGCGCAGATAAGGGAACAGAACGAGCGCTCGGAGGAAAAGACGAAGATCGTCGCGATCATCGGGATTGCCGGCACCACCGAAACGGGAAATATCGACGACCTCGTCGCGCTGCGCCGCATAGCGGACGAAAACGGCACCTTCTTCCACGTGGACGCGGCCTGGGGCGGGGCGCTCCTCATCGTCGAAAAATACCGTCATCTCTTCAAGGGGATCGAGCAGGCCGACTCCGTGACCTTCGACGCGCACAAGCTCATGTATTCCCCGCTCTCCATGGGGATGATCCTCTTTCGAAACGAGACCACGCTCAATTACATCAAACACACCTCCAACTACATCATCCGGCCCGACTCGGTCGACCAGGGGCGCTTCACCGTGGAGGGGTCACGTCCGTTCTCGTGCCTCAAGCCGTGGGTCACCTTCAAGATTTTCGGCCGGGAGGGCTTCAGCATACTGTTCGACCACGCCTTCGACATCACCGAAACCCTCCGGGACATCGTTACGCGGCATCCCGACTTCGAGCCGATGAACGTTCCCGACATTTTCATTTTCAACTACCGCTACGTTCCCCGGAGGATACAGACAAAGCTCGACACGCTCATGAGGGAGGTCGAGACCGGGGCCGATCCCTACCGGCTCATCAAGCTGTTGAAGCGGCTGCGCCGCATCAACGACGCGCTGAATGCGCTCAATATCGAGCTGCACCGCGCCATACGTCAGGCGGACAACAGCTTCGTATCGCGCACCATGATCGAGTCCACCCGGTACAACCCGCAGAAGATCGTTGTGCTACGGGCCGTAACCATAAACCCGCTCACCACGCCCGAAATACTGAATGAGATCGTCGACGAGCAGAGCTCCCTGGGCGCCAGGATATTCCAATCGGAGTTTGCTGACATCCTTGAGAAGCAATAGGAAAATACGCCTCACCGCATTGATCCTCCTCCCGTTTGCGTTTTCCATAACGGCATGGCGCGGCTTTTCGCCGTCGGCGCGCGCCTCGACGGACCTGCCCTCCGGGGAGGACGTTTCGTATGTGCTGCTTCCGGGGGGCGTGCTTCATTCGGCGGGCCGCGGCGGGCTCACAGCCCTTCCGATTGGCGCCGGCGTCGGGCTCTTCGCGGTGAATGGCGATGCCGTGTACTACGTCCGCGGAGAAAACGGAAACACCATCGCGGGGAGGTGGAAGCGGGGCGATGCCGCGCCGATCGAGCTTCCGCTGCCGGCGGACGCATCGACACCGCGGCGTCTCCGCGGTTCGGAGAAGACCCTCTACGCGTTGTACGGCGACGACGAAAAGGCCGGGGGCACGCTCTATTCGGTCGATTTTAACGAGAGACGTGTCCTCGAGCGCGGAGAAGTGGTCGATTTCACCGTGTATCTCGGGCGGCCGGTGCTCATCGAGCGCGCCGACGGGGAGCTGCGCTGCGTGCTCGGCGAGGTCAGGATACCGCTTCTCCTTTCGGCCGGGGCGCGTTTTCTCGATGGTCCCGACCCGCGCATGCTCTTCGTAACGGACGGCGGGCACACCGAGATCATCGACGCGGTGACGGAGAAAACCATTTACCGCTACGCCGACGGCGTCGTGTACCGCACGCCGGGCGGCCACAATCTCGAAATCGAGGCGATCGACGATACGCCCGGGCCGCCGTCGGGCAGAATGCTCTTTTACAAGGTGTACATCAACGGCGTCGAGGCCGGACGGACGGACACCGGCCCCGCGGAGACCCGCCGCGTCTTCAGGCATTCGGTCGCGGCCGGGGAATACCTCGTCGTAACCGCCGAGCGCTGGGAGCTCAACATCAGGCGGGAGCGCTACGAGCGGGCGAACAACATCATGCAGCCCGAGCCGCAGAGGCTCTACGTTCCCGAGGGACTCATCCTCAGGGTGCTCCTGGCCAGCGACGGGCGCACCTACCGCATCACAGCCGCGCCGGTCGTGGAAAACGCTCACCAATAACGACCGCCGCGCGCCGCGGGGGGGAGCCCGGTGTAATTCCCGGTTATGCAACAACCATAAACACAGAGGAGTTCAGCGGAATGCCGGGAACAATAAAGGATTATTTTCTACTTGCAGGCGACATCGTCGGTACCTCCGGCAGGCTGGTGCAGATGGGCGAGGAGCTTTCAATCGACATCGTGCGCTCCGGAAGCCGCGAGGATTGAACGTTAAACGACGAAGGCGATGATTCTCATCATCGCCTTCGTCGTTTAAATAATGACGATCTGTGTTATTTGAAATCGTTCAGCCGCTCGGTCTTCTTCTCGTCGGTTTCCACTATTTCCTGTATGTGCTTGTACTCGGGAGAATCGACGCCATACTGTATCTCGGTGGCCTTGAGCATGTTCCGGTTCTTCAACTGCTTGTATTTAAGCGTCTCCTCCTCCGAGCCGAGGCGGAACTTGCCGATCATGGTTTCCATAAAGCCGTAACAGCTCGTGAGATAACGGTACGCCCACACGTCCTTGCTGTTGGCTTCGGTGAGGGCGACGTAGCGCTCGAGGATCGGTATGCAGGGCTTCAGGTTCTGCACGTCGTACTGGCACGATACGTAGACCTGGTAGAGGCGCGACTGAAAGGTCACGAATTTCGGGTCCTTGCGCACCTCGGTGAACTGCACCTCGTCGAGCTTGTTGATGGCCCTGGTCAGAAAGGTGACGGCCTTCATCTTGGCGTCGTAGCGGAGCTTGGCGATCTGGCGCGCCTCCTGGTTCTTGCGGTCGATCTCCTGCCAGTACCAGCGCTCATTGAGGTTCTTCTTGTTCTTGTTGGCCGCGGTGAGCTTGGCGACCTCGTTCTCCATGTCCTCGAGAATGTCGAGGCCCGTCGAATACTCGTCTATCGCCACCTTGAGCAGATTCTCCGAGTATTCACGGCTGAGCTTCTGGAGATCGCGCATCGCCTGCACGTACGGCTTGAAGTCCTTTACGCGCCATCCGCCTATGTCCTCAACCGGCTGTACGGCTTCCTTTTTATCTTCGGCGGGCGCCTTGGGCGCCTCCTGGGCGTACAGGGGCATAAGCGCGGCCAAAAAGGCGAGGAGTGCGGTGCCGGTTGTCAGCCTTATGGATATGATTGCTCGTCTCATAAAGAACCTCTTTATCTCGTTGAATGATATATGCGTGCGAATATACGTATATACAGAATATATCGACCCCCGTGGCGAGAAAATTCATTTTTTTTCCATTAAATCCGCCGCATCCCGGCCGAGCAGGCGGAGCGCCCACCGGCCCGCCTGGGTGCCGCTGCCGCCTTGCAGTACCACGATTATGCCGCGTTCCCCATCCCCCCCGAGAAAGAGCCCGTACCCGGTGAGCCGGTTGCTGCCGGAGAGAACGGTCGCGGTCTTGCCCAACGGCCTGCCGTTTTTTTCGGGTGATGATGACGGCGCTCCCGCGATTTCACTCCCGACGGTCCCGGTCACCATCGTTTCGATCAGGGCGCGCGCGATGACGGCCCGCCTCTCGCTTGAGATCGACAGATGGAGCGGCGCGTCCTCCCCCGGCGAAACCAGCCGTGCAAGCGCGATGAAGCCGCGCACGGAGAGCCGCTGCCGGTAATCCAGGCCGCAGAGGAGCCGGGAAAATCCGCGCGTTCCGCCTGTACGGGGGAGGTCGATCCGGACCCCGGCCGCTTCGAGCGATCCGCAGAAACGGCGAAACGAGATCTCGTCGATTGACCGACAGAGCGAGGCGAAATAGAGGTTGCATGAATGCGAAAGCGCTCCGCTCATGCCGAGCTCGCCGTGGCCCGCGGGCGTCCAGCACCGGTCGGGGAGGGGTGCCGCCGCGTGGCCCGTGCAGTTATATCGGCAGGAGTCGAAGAGATCCGGGCGCTCGGCCGCGCAGTACAGGGCGACGATCAGTTTGAAGATCGAGCCGGTGGGCAATTCCCTGTTTTCGATTTCTCGGTGACTTGCATTTATGAGCGCTCCGCTATCGGGATCGAAGACGGCGTACGACAACTCCGGCGGCGGCGCGGCGGACGCGCTTTCGGCGGCGATGAAGCGTATTCCGGGGAAATAGTGCGCGAGTATCTCGTAACGCGAAAATCCTCTTCGGGAGAGCTCGAGCGCCCCT
>JADFDB010000145.1 GCA_018263175.1 Spirochaetota bacterium | reverse complement strand
GCACAACACGGCGTAATGCGCGGCGCTCCCTACGGTCGCCTGGGCTCCGGCACATTCATACCTGCACTACGTTACGGTGAAAACGTCGCATACGCTGAGAACGTTACACGGCATGTTGCCGTCGTAGTCCTCGCGAAGAAGATAAAAGGGAAATGCTTTTACGGCTGCTCCGCAGGTTGCACGCAGGAAGTACATTTAACGTATAAAGGCCCAGCCACTCGCGGCGCTTGAGCGAGCGCGCGGGAGATCGCTAAGAGGGGGCGCGCGTACGCCTCCTCTTAGCACGTTAAGGCCGCGTTGTGCCAAAACGACCAAGGAACGTAAAATCAGCCAAGGGCGCGCCTAAACATCACGCCCAAAGCCTTTTCCTCGATTCCAAACCCATGCCGGCGTTCAACCCGGTAGACTTCACCACAAAAAAATCTTCCGCGAAAAAGTCCTGCGCTGATCCGCTCCGGGGCTGAAAAGCGCTTGATTGTGCGGCATAGTTCCGCTATACTTACTTCATTAGAACTGGGGTGCCGTGGGGAATTGAACCGGTCTCCCCGCCGCAGGCGGGGGAAGCCGGATATTCGCACGGCAGGCAACAGGTCTGCTCTATCCACCAAGGGAGGGGTGCATGGACATACACAAGGTTACGGGTACCGACGTGATCGGCCGGTCGGCTTTCGACAATTCGCGCGACCTCATCGACCAGATTAAAAAGTCCGCCGGAGAGCCCGAGCAGCAGCAGGCGCGCGACGAGATGAAGGGGTCGAACATCGACATAAAGGCCTGAGCCCGGACACGGTGGATACACTCGGGCTTCCGCTCCGCTGAACCGGGCCGGAGTGCCGGTTTCGGCTCGCGTCTGATGGTTTTGCCGCGGCATCCGCACGGCTGTATGGCGGCATGTTCCGCGGTTTACTCGCCGGGGCCGGGTATGTTCAAAACGAGCTTGAATTCAGTGCCTCCAAACTGGAGGTTCCTCACCGAGATCTCCCCGTTGTGGTCGGTGACGATCCGCTTGACAATGGCGAGCCCCAGCCCCACCCCGGTAACCTTGGTCGTGTAAAACGGCTCGAAAACCCTGGCCAGGTCTTCATCGCGGATGCCCATCCCGCTGTCGCGCACATAGACGATCACGCTCTTCTCGTCCGCTTCGGTGGCGATCTCGATCGTCCCTTCGTGCGGCGTGGCGTCGATCGCGTTCTGCACGAGGTTCAGCATGAGCTGCTTCAACTGGTTGAAGTCCGATTTTACGAGCGGCACGTCTTTGGCGAGTTTGAGGCGCACCTCTATTTTGCGCTCCTGGAACAGGTTGCGCAGCAGATCGATCGTGTCGTTTATCACGTCATTTACGCTGTTGAATTCCCTGATATACGAAGACGGCCTCGTGAAATCCATTACATTGGAGAGCACCTTTTCGAGGCGTTCCGACTCTTTTAATATGACCGACGCGGCCGATCGAATCATCGACTCATGCTTCGCCGCGTCGCGCCCGAGCTGGAGCACCCGCCGCGCGTAGCCGCCCATCGTAACGAGCGGGTTCCGTATTTCGTGCGCGATGTGCGCGGCGATCCGTCCCACCGCCGCGAGCTTCTCCGTCTCGACGATGGCCTCCTGGCGGTCGGTGATCTTCTGCATCTCATTCTTGAGTGCGGCAAGGTTGTTATAGCTCTCGATCGACAGCGCAGCCTGAAAGCCGAAAATGGAGAGCAGCTCGACGCTGTCTCCGCTGATCGGCACCCGGTTGAACTTGTTGTCGGCCACGATTACGCCAATCGCCCGGTTGACCGCGACCAGCGGCACCACGACGAACTCGCTCACGTCCATCAGCGCACGCAGGTCCTCGCCGATCCTGGCGTCACGGTCGGAATCGAAAACGTGGACGCTTCCCACGTTTTCCATCGCGGCGGTCAGCACGCTCTCATGCTCCAGGGGAAAGCGTGCCGCGATGACCTTTTCAAAGAGCATCTTCCCTTTTTTCGGTGCGTCATTGAAACCCTTCAACTGGTCGAAGATATCGACGGTATTGGGCGGAATCGAGCTCCATACCTCAATCGCCTCCTCGATGGAGTCCGGACCCACGGCCATCCTTCCGACCAGCGTGCGCTCCTTCTCATCGACGAGAAAGAGCATGGCCCTGTTGAAACCCAGCCCCGAACCGGAAGTGACGCCGGTGAGGATGGTGAGCAGCACCTCGTCAAGCTCCTCGTCCCGTTGGATCGATTCGGAAATCTGGCTGAGCAGGCTGATCTGGTAATCCTTTCTGCAGCGGTTGGTGATGTCGTCGATTACGAGAATGATCTGATTTTGGCCCTGCGCCACGATGCGCGAGATCTTGATGTCGGCGATCACGCTGATGCGCCCTCTGGAAAGCAGGTGGGTCTTCTCCATCACGACCGGCCCTCCCGTGTTTCCGAGCGTAGGGATCGCCTCCTTGATCCTCCCGGTAAGGAAGTAGAAGACCTCTTCAATGTTTTTCCCGTGTATTTCGCCCTGCCGGTACTGGAATTTTCGGCAGAAGCTCTCGTTCGCGAAGATCACGTCCTCGTTCTCGTCGAGCACCAGAAAATATGAGCTCATCGAAAGAACGATATTGCCATACATCTCCCGCAGCTGCTCGATCTCCCCCTTCTGCGCCGAGATGATATCCTCGAAATGCCTTCCGATGAGGGTGAGTTCCCTGAATACGCCGGCCAGTTCATCCCGACCGCGCAGCGAAAAGCGCGGCATGTAATATTTCCCTTTTTTAAATTCGGCGATGATTCGTTTGATGAAACCGATCCTGTCCAGGTAGTAATATTTTCCGAGGATCATCATAGCGGCTATTTTAAGAAGCAAGAGCGCGCCCACGACCGATAGTACCGGAATCAGGAACCCGCCGGCCGCCTCTTTTCCCGAACGGAATACCATGAGGAGATAGACCGCGAGCACGACATCGGGGATGACGAGCAGGGATATGGTGGAAAAAAACCTTCTGTTCATAGGTATCGATCGGGACGGGCGATCATTCCGCGGGCCGGTGAGGCAAGCCCGTTTTTTTCGTTGAAAAATTAAGCCTTCCCTGCAAAAAAACGGTATCGTCGGTTTGCACGGCAACCATAGCATGCACCCATGAAACTGTTAATTGCAACAAAAAATACGAACAAGGTCCGCGAAATACGGGACAAGCTGGGCCCCCTGCCATGGCTCGAGATGCTGTCCCTCGCGGATGTCGCGGCGATCCCCGACATTGTCGAGGACGGCGACAGCTTCGCCGAAAATGCCGCCATAAAGGCCCTTGCCGTTTCGACCCGCACCGGCATCATGGCGCTCGCCGACGATTCCGGGCTTGTGGTCGACGCCCTCGGCGGCGGCCCGGGGATCTACTCGGCGCGTTTTGGCGGAAGCGACCTTTCGGACTCCGAGCGCACCATGCTTCTGCTCGAAAAAATGAAATCGGTTCCGAATGCAAAGCGCACCGCCCGGTTCGTATGCGCTGTCGCGATCGCCGATGCCTGCAAAGTGATACACTCGACCGAGGGAGTATGCGAAGGGAGCATCATTCGCGAGATGCGGGGAACCATGGGCTTCGGCTACGACCCTGTTTTTCTTGTCGAGGGGATGAACAGAACCATGGCCGAACTCAGCATGGAGGAAAAGAACGGCATCAGCCACCGTGCAAGGGCAATCGCCTCCGCCGCGCTCTTCATTCAAAAGCTCGCCGATGGCGGTCGGTAAAACATCCGAACCGGACGCCGGTTCGCCTGACGGAGCGCCTGTAGGGACGCGGGGCTTGTGCCGAAATGGCAGGCCGGGCCTGGCGCAGGGCATTCCCGCAATAAATAGTTGACGTCGAGCCCAAACGAGGACAAAGCTAAACGGTTATTTATCGCCGCCGCATAGTATTGCTGCATAATGGGAGACCGGATATCCGCACGATAGACAACAAGTCCGGTCATTATTCAAACAGTACACCACAACCGGCATGTTAAAAAAAACGGCACGGCCTATAAAAATTTTCCTTATCACGACGGCAATCCTGTCCACGGCGGCCGCGGCCGTTTATTTCCTTGGCGAGGGCGTCTATCTCAACGGCCAGAAACGCATTAAGCCCCGCGTGGGTCCCATCGTGGAGGCCATCTACGCTCTCGGAACCGTGAAATCCGAAAATGTCTACAATCTCAAGATGGGCGTCGCCGCCACGGTACTGAGCCTCCATGTTCGCGAAGGACAGGAGGTTAAAAAGGCCGAAGCGCTCGTAACGGTCGACACGGGAATGCTCTTTCGTTCGCCGTTCGCGGGCACGGTCACCCGGATCTACTGCGAGGAGGGCGAGGTCGTGATGCCGGGCGTTCTTCTCGTCACCCTCATGGATCTTTCGAAAAAATACGTGCAGCTCTCGCTTGACCAGAATTCGGCCATTCGGGTAAAGAAGGGCCTCAGGGCGGAGCTCAGCTTCGAGAGTCTGCGGGGAAAACTGCTGCACGGCATGGTGGAAAGCATATATCCGTCCGGTGGACAGTTCCTCGCGCGGATCGATCCGGAGGGGATGCCGCCGGATATCCTGCCGGAGATGACGGCGGACGTGGCGATCGAGGTATCGCGAAAGGAAAAGGCGCTCCTCGTGCCGCTCTCATCGGTGAACAACGGCTCCATCACCATCGAAAGAGAGGGGAGGCTGCGGCGCTCGAAGGTCTCGATAGGCGCGGTCGACGGGGCATGGGGCGAAGTGCTTGAGGGCGACATTTTGCCCACCGATACCGTGATCATCGAGCGCTGAGACGAACCGGCATGCTGTATCTGGCGATCCGTCATCTCGTGAACAGGCCGCATCAGACCATACTCACCTTCATAGGCCTCATCCTCGGCGCGGCCGGCTATATCGTCTTCTCGGGCCTGCAGATCGGGTACAGCGATTACGTCGTGGACCGTCTCGTAAACGTGGACGCCTACGTGCGCATATCCCCGCGCGACTCCATCATCGACGAGGAGACGTTTAAGGACATTTTTTTTCCGGGCGCCGCGGTACGGTGGCTGCGCCCTCCGTCGGGCAGGGTGTACAATTCCTATCTTTCGAACATGCAGGGGTGGTTCGAGCGCCTCAAGGCCGAACCGTCCGTGGTGGCTTATTCGCCGCAGCTCATCCGCGAGGTGATCTTCTCCAACGGCAAATTTTCATACCCCGTGCGGCTGGTCGGAATCACCATTGCCACCCAGCGCAGGGTCACCAACATGGAGCGGGACATCGTCGAGGGCTCGCTCGACGATATCGCCCGCGGCGATTCGCTCATCCTGATCGGAAGGGACC
>JADFDB010000144.1 GCA_018263175.1 Spirochaetota bacterium | reverse complement strand
TCGGATAGTTCATCGCTCGTCCCTCCTCTCGTCCGGCGCCGGCAGCGTTTCGATCATGCGCCAGAGCATGTACGCCATGCCGGCGACCGCGGCGAGAAAAAGCGCCATCACGCCGTATTGCGGTTCGAGTGCCGTGTCGGCCGGGTCGAAGAATCGAGCGATGTACGCGCTTCGGAGGTTGGCGCGGTTCACCACCATGAGGAGGAGTATGGCGACCAGGCTTGCGAGAGCCGGAATGAGGCGTCCGCGCAGCGCGAACGCGATCGAGGCCAGTGCCGTGAGGATGCCGAGCGCGAGTATGAGCGTATAGACGGTATTGCCCCCGAGAAACAGGTGCATGGTTTTTTCCGGCAGCGACAACAGGAAGTAGAGCCCAACGAAGACCTGCGCAATGGTCGCAAGGGCGTAAATGCGGAGGCCCTTTCGGACCAGGGCCGCCGATTTTGTGCCGTCCCGGCGGTGTGCCCGCAGCGCGCCGAAGAGTCCGGCCACCGCCACCGAGGCGACAAGGAAATGCAGGTAGCGTGGCACGAGCGTCGCCTCGGCGAGGTTCAGAATGGTGCCGGTTCGGTTTTTGAAATAGGCCTGCCAGGATGATGGCTGGAGCATGAGCGTCATGTTGTTGACGAAGACGAACGCGATGTACAGGAGCGCGAGCGTGGAGAGGCCGAGCGCGGCCGTGCGAAGGGTGCCGAGGCCGTCACCTCCGGTGTGGATGTAGGCGCCGTAGTAGGCGGCGATGAGGAGCGGTATCACGAGTATCCACCAGAGTGCCATGAGGATGGAGCTCGTGTACAACAGATGCCCGTACAGCACCTGGGCGAAGAGCAGCGGCGCCACGCCGAAGTTGATGCCGAGCGCAAGCGCCGTCGTGATTCCGTGCGGCACGCGAGGGGACCTGCCGGCCGCGCCGATACGGGTCGCTATGCGCGATCCGACAGCGATGAGGCTGCCGCCGACGACGATGTTGATGAAGACGAAGTGTACGGCAAGCGCAACGATGCCGAGGGATTCGAAGACCCACCACGGCGCGGGTATCGCCCCGGCCGCGGGGATGAGGGATTGTGCTTCCATGGTGCGCTCCTTGCCTTTTTCGAGCCGGCAGACACTCTGCACTTTCCGGGATTTTTGCGTCGGGCCGCGCGGCGTCGGCGG
Organism: Spirochaetota bacterium; assembly: GCA_018263175.1. Taxonomy (GTDB): domain Bacteria; phylum Spirochaetota; class UBA4802; order UBA4802; family UBA5368; genus MVZN01. The sequence goes on along the minus strand of JADFDB010000144.1, from coordinate 4,129 downwards.
CCCCGATCCATCACTGTTTCATTTAATTTTGAGTAGTCAATACAATTTCGGGCGGGCGCCGGCCGGTATCGAGAGGCCGATGCGGGATATTACGGCGCGAAAGACGGCGGAGAGCCGTCTCGACGATTACCGGCACTCGGGAGGCGGGGCGTCAGCTCCGAGCGTTTGCGTGAGCATTCCCTCGAGATCTTCGAGCCGGTACGGTTTGACGAGGATGTTGGTGAAACCATATTCCCGGTAATTGGCCAGAATGGGGTCGTTCGAGTAGCCGCTTGAAACGATTGCCCGAACACCGGGCAGTATCTGACGCAGGGCGACGATGGTGCTTTTGCCGCCCAGCCCGCCCCTTATGGTGAGGTCCATGATCACGGCGTCGAAGGGGGATCCTTTATCCAGCGCATCGGCGAAGAGCTCGACGGCCTGCATGCCGTGGCTGGCGCAGGAAACCTTGTATCCGAGAACTTCGAGCATCCTGCCGGTTACGCGCAGAATGCTTTCTTCATCATCCATGAGGAGGATCGAGCCATTCACTCCGGGAGACGGCGTCATCGAATCGCTGCCGGCGTCCTCACGGGGATCCTCCCATTTCTGGTTGGGTTTTTCCGTAGTCATCACCTGAAAGTGTATGTTCAAAAATGGAACTGCGGCCGGGGGTGCGGCGTGCCAGCATTCCCTACACCAGATTATCACCACCGGGAAAACTTTTCCAGGTAAAGTTGCTGCAGAGGGATTCTTCGCGGGCTATTTGGTGAAAATTCGTGACGCCCATCCGATCGAGGAGTGAAAAATCGGAGGGAACTCGTCCTCGTCGAGGCCCAGGCTGGCCCTGAGGCCGCTCAAGGCCTCCCAATCGCCCTTTTCATAGGAGATCGCCGTCTCGAGGACGGTGCGGTAGACATTTTTGCCCTCGAGCAGCGCGGTCTTGATCTCCTCGGACAGCGGCAGATCGTTTAAAATCTCCTTCATCGGCTGGTCGATGAACGCATCGAGCATGGAGAACATGCCGGTTAAAAAGAGGTCGGAGGATTTGTCCCTCATGCCGATTCTCGGCGCAATGAGCTCGCAGAAACGCGCCCTGCTCATGGAGGTGAGCACGAGTTCTTCGGGCTTGTCGTCGCCCATCCCGCTCAGAGCGATGAGCGAAACCCATTTACTGAATTCCTTGAGGCCGAGGAGCGTGAGCGCCTGCTTGATGGACTGGATCTTCGTCGAGAAGCCGAAGGCCGCCGAATTGATGAGCCGCAGCAGCTTGTAGGTGATGGAAACGTCGCGCTTGATGATGTCCTCGAGTTCGCCGAAGTCGGCGTCGCTCTTATGGACCTCTCTGAGCATCTGCAGATAGTTGAGCTTGTAGCCGGGGATGTCTTTTCCGGAAATGATCTCGGGCCGCGCGAAAAAGTAGCCCTGAAAATATGAAAAACCCATTGTCAGGGCCTCGCTGAACTCCTCCTGCGTCTCGATCTTCTCGGCGAGGAAGCGGACCCTGTCGTGGCCGAGCTGGCTGATGAGCGACTGGCGCTCCCGTACGCCCGAGATGCGGAAGTCCAGCTTGATGATGTCGGCCATGTCGACAAAGCGCTGCAGCTCGGGCTTGAAGATGAAGTCGTCCAGCACGATCGTGTATCCGGCGTTTTTGAGCCGTTTGCACGCGGCGATCACCTCCTCGTCGGGGGCTATGGTTTCGAGTATCTCAACGCCGAGCTGTTCGCGCGGAAATATCGTCGCGACCTCACCGACAAGGAGCTTGCGGGTGAAGTTGATAAAGGCCATCCTGCCGCCCGTGAGAGACTCCAGGCCAAAGAGGAGAAAGCTGTTCATGATGGTTTTCGACGAGGCGAGGTCGCCGTCGGACTGGTCGTAGAACTCGCTGAAGCCCGAGCGGAAGAGCAGTTCGTATGCGTAAAGCTTGAGGTTCCGGTCGAATATCGGCTGACGCGCCACATGTATGCCGCGAATCCGCTTCTCCACATCCACCGGAGTGTTTTTCCCCGTCATCCGATCTCCCCCGGGCCGTGTGCAGGAATCCGGCCGGTTGCGCAGTCTACATCGAACGCCGCGGCGGTTCAACATATTTTTTACGCTGTGTCGAACGGGCGGATTGGCTGTGTTTATGGCCTGCCTGAAAATTGAACAAACAGGAAAGCCGTTCAGCTCCCGACCCGTGCGGAGATTTTTACCCCGTACCGATAATCATGAGACGTGTCGCGAATTACGGGAATATCAGGCTTTCCCTTCGCAACTGGCGGAGGGAAACCGGTCGTATCCCCCGAGTATACGACACCTCTATCGCACTATAGAACAAAAACCATAGACGCTCAAAATTAAATTATATTATTACTTGACATAAAATAGTATATTAATATTTGTATACTGAGGGCGGATTTTAACCATGCACTCTCTTTCTTTGGTTGCCATTAGTTAACGGGGAATAAAATTCCTCGCACGCTTAAGTACCCTTTCCACGCAAGGGCCGAAGGCCCGAGTGTGGGCCCAAAAGGGCACTTTTTTTGTCCGGACGGTTCAGCGTGGTCCCTGTCCCGCCTGCTCGATCTTCTCCCGCAGATCCTTCACATCGGTGTCGAACATGATGGTCCTCTCGCGCCAGTTGCGGTCGTTTTTGTGGTATTCCATCGACAGGGCGATCGCCTCGAGACGCGGCGTGAAGACGACCGTTCCGTCGGGTTGCGGGGTTTCGAGCTCTCCGGAGGGGACGCAGTAGAAAAGCGCGTTTCCGAGCAGGTGCTCGAAGAGCTCCTCTCCGGCCTTTTCCCTGAAGCGGAAAAGGCGCTTCGATTTGAACGTCATGCCGTATGAGGCCGAGGGCCCCGTAATATTCAGGGTGTTGTTCTCGGTGTCGGCGGTATAGCCTTCAAGGCCGCGGAGTACCAGCACATCCCCCCTTTTGATATAGCTTCGCGCCAGGAGCAGTATGAGGTTGAGCTTGACCGGATGGCGGTACAACGGCTTCATGATTTCCTCGTCGCGCGCGGCCTTCTCGCGTTCGGCGGCGTTTACATATCGCGGCGGCGCGGCCTTCTTTTCTTTAAGCACCCGGTCGATATCCATGCCCGCGGGAAGCGCCGCCCTGCGGTGGCCGGATACCGTCTCGCTGTAATCGGTCAGCGTCTCCGCGTACGAGCCCCTTATCCGGTACCAGTATTGCAGTCCGGGAAGCGCGCCCGCGTCGATGAATTCGGTGCCGGGGATCTCCGCAATGCGCCTGAAGTCGTCCTCCCGTCGCTGTGCCCGGTAGATCACATAGCGCTCGCCGTCCACCGCCCGGGCCGAAGCCCACGAGAGGCGCACCCCGCCGGCCGAACCGCCGTCGCCGGCCGAAAGGCCGACGATCCAGTCCAGCCGTCCGGAAAGATGCAGTGCGACGCGGCGCGCCAGCTCCTCCGCGGCGTCGGCGACCCCGGCGCTCGACTCGGCCGTCTCCTCGCTGTGATACTCGAAGGAGGATGAGGCGATGTCGAGCACGCGCGCGGAAGCCGTATGACGGCCGTCGTGGGCCTCCAGTATAAAGATCACGGCCTTCTGTGCGCCGGTTTTTCGGAGCAGCCGGGAAAGCCTCTCCGATGGATCGCGCTCCTCGCGGATAAACCGCCCGGCCTCGTTTTCGAACGCCGCGGCGTCGACCACGCCGATGCGTTCGTCCGCGGCGAACACGGCCCGAAAAGCCTTCTCCGCGCGCTCCATGGTGTCGGCCTCGACCGCCTTTGACTGCGCCGAAACGATCGCCACGACGGGTTTCTCCGCCGAGTAGACGAGGCCGCCGGCGAGGGGCAGGGCGAGTGCGGCGGATAGAAGGAGTATATGCTTGTTCATCGTGTGCCGTCTCCGGGAGATGGATTCGAGAGCGAAAGGTTTTTTCTGGTATCGACTCTGCAGAGAGTATACCATACGAGTGCCGGAGATTCAAGAGCAAAAAATCATGCCACAGCGAGCAAGGGCTGGGGATTGGCCGTAAGGGGTTTTATCCCCTTGTTCTGGGCGTGGTATGCGGCCGGCCGCTGTGGCGGAAAGCCTCACGGAGCAAGGGGCGGTAGCCCCTTGAGGCAGCCTGTAGCACCGTGTTATCTGGAGTATGCAATGTCTGGAAAGGGTTACAATCCCTTTTCCTGTGGGA
>JADFDB010000143.1 GCA_018263175.1 Spirochaetota bacterium | reverse complement strand
CCGGACCCAACGGAAGCTTCCTCAGCATTGGAGACCAGAAGCGTAAAGCGGGAAGTATCGGTTATTGCGGCTCTGTCACCTGCAACATGAGGGTGGTAGACGAAAATGCCATCGATGTAAAGCCAGGCCAGACCGGAGAGATAATTATCTCTTCGGACTCCAACATGAAAGAGTATTATAAAAATCCTAAGGCGACAAAGGAAACCCTGCGCGAAGGCTGGGTATATACCGGTGATCTCGCACGAATGGATGAGGATGGTTATTACTATATTGTTGATCGAAAAAAGGACATGATCGTTTCCGGAGGTGAAAATGTTTACACCAAGGAGATAGAGGATGTCATTCTCTCTCATTCTAAAGTGTTCCAGGCCGCCGTCTTCGGTATTCCGCATAAGGATTGGGGTGAGACGGTAGCCGCTGCAGTCGTAATAAAACCCGACACCGAGTTGACCGCCGAGGAACTCAAGGATTTTATGAAAGATAAACTCGCAAAATACAAAATACCGCGTGTTATCGAATTTCGGGACGCCATGCCGAGTACACCGACCGGAAAAATCATGAAATATCAGCTTAAACAAGAATATTCGGGGAAATAGCGAATATCCGTCGACGCACGGCCGTAGAGGCGCACGGCCGTGCGTCCTACGGCAACGCGCGCCGTTTTTTTGCGTATTTGTCCACCCTGTAGATCTTCATGTCAAAGGCCTGCACTCTGAAACCGTAGACGAAATTATTCAGCTTTATCAGTCCTGGAACGTACTCGTTGTATTTCGCCTCCTCGTTTTTGTGCGATTTCACGACCACGTAATCGGGGCGAAGCAGCGGGATATTGCCGACATTCCGCCGGTCGTCGGGATTCGAGTATATCGGTTTCAGGTCGCTCTCGAAACAGAGCATGGGGGCCCAGTCCCCGATCATGACCGAGCCCGGCGGAAGGGTGTTGACGAAATTCATCGCGTCGCGAATCGTCGTCGTCCGGTTGAACTGCCAGCTCAGCAGGTAAATGATCTGAACCTCTATCAGAAGGAAGATCATCATCTTCGGTGTGATATGCTTCTGTATGAAGGCGACGAAATCGTTATAATTCTTTGCAAGATAAAAACATAAGGGCAGGATTACCGCTATCAGCACGAATACAAAAGACGCCCCCGTGCCCGAGAGAACCCCCTTCGTCAGATTAAGGTAAAAATCATCGAATATGACCTTCCTCGTTTCATAGCTTAAAAAAAGCATGACCAGAAAGATGACGAACTGAATGACGATGTAAAACATCAGCAGGAAGATGAGCACCATTCGCACCGCGCCGCCCGAACGTTTTTTCCCCTCGTTCAGAATTTTGATCTCCCTGTCGTAGTTCGCGACAAACCGTCCCGCGAGGTAGAGTATCGACACCTCGGAAAAAAGGAAGTATCGCAGCGGGCTGTACGAGGACATATAGACGAGGAGAAATGAAAATATGAACTGCAGAGCGAAAAAAACGTCGACCTGGTACTGAATAAAGCGTTCGCTGTCATAGCTCACATAGCGCCGTCCGCCCAGAATCTTCAGCACACCGATCGCGCACAACACGGCCATGAGGAAGGTGTTGGGCTGAAGATAGATGATCTCCAGAAACCAGATTTTCCCCAGGAGAATGAGCGGGTTTCCGAGATAGCGCACCTGAAAGCCGAGGTTGGCCTGCCATACGTAGAGGACGAAGGACGAGAGCAGTATTCCGCCGATGGCCGCTAAAAATACGTTTTTTGGATCGAGTATGCGCGGGTAGCGCGCCCGGCTTTTATAATACGGCAGGACCGCGGCGAAGACAAAGGCCGCAATCACCGTGCCCATGTATATCACGAAAGAGCCTTTTATTCGCACCCCCAGCCAGGTGACGAGGGCGGCCATCAGCGCCATGGCGAAGATGAAGAGAATGCGTCCCGCCCTGTCGATTTGACTCTGCCGGTTCAGATAGAAGAACATGGGCGGGAACAGCAGTACGCACAGAAACACCATCGGAAGCTCGTACAGCGCGATCCTGCTGTGAAATAGAAGTATGACGTTGAGCGCCATCGCGATTCCCAGCATAAACACCGTCCGCTTATTGAAGAAGAACGACAGCACGAACAGCGTCAGCGCGATGATTCCGACCGATATCGCTATATTGAAATACCTGAGGTTGACGATTTTAATACCGCAGGTCTTGAATATCCAGAGCTGTACGGCATGGATCACCGGCGATTCGTCGCGATGGCCGCGATACCGATCGTGTTCGCTCCAGCGGGGTGAGCCGTATTTTAAAATATTGCGCGCGTCGAGCGCCTTATAACCCTCGTCGATATAGATCGCGGCGCTCCACGACAGGTAATCGGGGGGATCGCTTTCGAGGCTGTAGACACGAAGCGCGAGGCTGAAGAGCGCGATCGATACGATGATGATCGTCTTGTACAGCACCGACAGTCTGCCCGCAGTCATGGTCCTCCGCCGTTTTGGCACTACGTGGCGCGGTTCATCGCGCGCGGCGCGCTTTTTTCCTGCGCTCGGGCGGCTCTATCCGCTGCAAGCGAGCGTTGTCGATGTTGAGATGGACGTCGGCGCCGGCGACGGTACGGCTGTCGTGGGTCGCGATGATGATCGCCATACCGTTTTCATCCCTCAGCGTCCTGAAAAGGGTGATGATATCGCCCGCCGAACGCTCGTCCAGGTTGCCGGTGGGCTCGTCGGCGAGGATGATCCTGGGACTGTTGATGATCGCGCGCGCAACGGCAACGCGCTGGCGCTCGCCTCCCGAAAGCGTGGCCGGGTACTGGTGCACGATCTTCTCGAGGCCGAGATAGCCGACAAGGTAATCCACCTTCTCCTTCAGGCTCCGCGAGGCGGGACTGATTATCGCCGGATAGATGATGTTCTGATAGGAGGTCATATCGGGCAACAGGTTGAAGAACTGGAAGACAAAGCCGATCTCACGGTTCCGGAAGCGCGAGCGCCTGAAATCGCCCCATCGCAGGATGTTCTGCCCTTTGTAGACGACCTTCCCGCTGTCGGGTTTCATGAGCCCCGATATCATCCCCAGAAGCGTCGTCTTTCCGGCCCCCGAACGCCCGGTAATCGCGACAATGGACGAGGGCTCGACCGTAAAGCTAACCTCGTCGAGGATTTTTCTCTTCCCGAAAGAGACGCTGACTCCCTCGACCGAGAGGAGGTCGGGAGCATCGCCGGTTTTTCCACCGCCCTTGCCGCGCATGCTATTTCTGCACCGCCCTGAAGAGATTCATGTTAGACGCGAATACCGCCGGGATGAACGCCGAGACCGACGAGAGAAGCGCCGAAAGCCCCACCGCCAGCGGCAAAAGCCCGCCGGTGTCGCTCTTCAGCGCGAGCCCCTTGAGCACCGGGACCCAGTGGGGCATATTATGCTTCAAATAGCCGATTGCCATCACGCCCATGTAATAGCCGACAAGCCCGAAGAGCGCGCCGATAACTGCCGCCTCGAAGACGAAGGTGAGTATGATGCGGGCCTTCGAAACGCCGATCACCCGCTGGAGAGAAAAGGTATAACTGCGATTGTAGACGATGGTGAGGTACGAGTTGAAGATCGCTATCACCGTAAGAAACAGGAAAATGCCCATTATCACCAGCGACGAGCCGTCGATAACGGCAAGCGCCTTGTTGGTCTTGGACGCGATATCCTGCTGTGATTCGACCCGAAGCCCCAATGCCTTGATCCTTTTACTTATTTCCGGAAGGTCTTTCACGTCCTTAACGGTAACGACAAGCTGGGCATACGAGAAGCCCGGCCTGATGGCGCCTGGATCGCCCGCATGCGCGGCGGCGAATCTGGTAATGAAATCGGAGGGCACCACAAGCCCGGTGAGCGGCAATTCCGCGCTGAAACCGAAAACGCGCGCCGGCTGATCATACTTTCTGCGTTCGGGCGCACCGCGCGCGGCGGTCTCTATCACGAGTTCCATCGGAAAGCCCCAGAGCGCCTTTTCTCCGAGCTGGGGTAGCCCGCGCGCCGCGGCAAGGTTGTTGAATACATCCAGGACGAATTTCGGCACGATGACCGGCACCTCGGCGCCAGGGACGAAACTGCGCCAGCGCTTCTCGGACTTGCGCAGAAAGGACGGGCTGATCCCGTATACCGGCATGTACTCCCTGACCGAGCGCCCGAACATCTCGAGTTTTACCTTCGCCGGATATTCCATCCGTATGATCGAATTGATCATAGCGACACCCGGAATCGCCCGTACCCGACGCACCCTGTCCGGGGCGATTTTTTCCGTGCGGCCCCCGATGCTGATCAGCTCCCCCGCGCCCGAGGCAGGCGGGGAAACCACGATCTCGTTGATATCGAGCGTCCCGAACAGCGTCCCGCCTATGTACTCCTTGATCGACTGTCTGAGCGAGAGATAGAGCACCAGAAAAGCGATGAGGAAGATGATGCCGAAGCTCGACAGAAGGCTTCTCAGGATGTTCCTGACGATTTCCCTCATCGAAAAATAGAGGTTGCGCCCGACATATAATAAAAACGCTTTCATTTTCTTTTTATCGTTCCACGCGGCACTCAGGCTACTCCCGCAGTCTGCGCTGTCAAGATAATTACCGTGGCGGTCGCTCCGGATGATAGCCCCCTCCGGCACATTTGTCAACATCCTAATCCGGTAAAATATCCGCCGGAGATTCAGCCCGCATAATACCGGCCCGTTATTTCGCTTGAAATCTTCCATGCCCGAGCGTATCTTCATTAGAGTTGTTTCATATTGTGCGGATATCGGATTTCCCCCCTCCTCAGATGCGGGAACCCGGTTTAATCCCCGGGTATGCAGCAACTTCAGCGCAATCCGCCATTCGAGGTACACGATATGAAAAGCCGCCTGCGCCCAATCCTCGCGCTCATGCTGGCCGCGTCCTGCTCCACACTCGGCGGCACCGCGCTCAGGGACCTGCCGGTCGACCGCGAATACCCGATCGTCATACGGCATGTCGTCGACCCGCGCCTCCCCGCCCTCTCCGAGAGCGAGTTTCAAGACATGCTCGACCGATGTAAAAACTACATATACGAGTATCTGGGCTACCGGGTGAGCTTTTACGTCCAGGGGAACCAGACGGCGCTATCGTTCAGGGATGAAATGAAGAAGCTCAATGAACTGCCGATGATGAATGAGCTCAAAAAAAGTCTTCTAAACATAGATAGCGAAAATGACCGCGGGCGCCTCAAACAGTACATCGACGAGCTCGTCGCATCGGCTGCGGAAACGACCCTGCGCCGCCACGTGCCCGACTTCGAGCGCTTCGGGGATCGAAGTGAAATCTCGTCATTTATTTACCGGGAGTATATCGAAAAACTGAAAAAAAT
>JADFDB010000142.1 GCA_018263175.1 Spirochaetota bacterium | reverse complement strand
TCGTGTTTGAGCGGCTTCAGCGACTGCAGCGCCATCTGTATGGACATGCGATGCTCGTCCTTTCCTCTGAAATCGATCACGAGATATTCGCTGTCCATATCGGCGATCTTGCCGACCCCCCAGGAGCGATGAAACGCGTAATTACCCTTGTCGAAAACGATGTTCTTCTCGAAGTCCTCAATCGCATGCCGTACGGGATGCTTGAAGTTGTTGAACTTCGACAGCTTGAGGAACTGCTGATACTGGGAATGGTTGCCATACTTCTTCTCGTAGAACTTTACGATGTCGCGCCGTGCCGCGTTGTCCTCGGGCGTGTATTCGAGTATCTTTTTCAGAATTTCGATGGACTGGTCCGGGTTTTCCTCGTCGCGATACTTGTGCAGGAGCGTTTTTAAAAGGCTCGCCGCCAGCTCGCGCTGCTTGACCTCGACGAGCATCCGCTCTATCCTTTCAAAAAACTGTATGTCCTCCCAGGAAACCGAAACCAGCTTGTTCCAGAGATCCACGATATTGTCGTAGTCACCGTTTTTAATGTAGCCTTCGATCGAGAGCTTCATGTACTGTATGCTCTTCGCCGGATCGTCCTCGATGATCGCGAAAGCGAGCTTCTTCGCCACGTCGGCGTCGAACCGGTCGATTTTAAGCAGGTTCTCCCACACCGGAATGGCCTCCCGATTGCGCCCAAGGCGTTCGAGCGCCGTCGCAAGCGCCTTGAGCGCTATCCGGTTTTCACCGTATTCGAGGATCTTCTCGGAGATACGCTCGACCACGGCCCATTTGTGATGGTCGAGAAAAAGATCAATGAGCTTGCGAAGCTGAAACTTGTCATCCATCCGGTCCAGGTGGTAGCCGATAAGGCCTACTATGTACGACGCGGTTATGGAATCCTGGTGCTCGACGAGATGGCTTTTGCAGATATCGAGCATCTCCTCGAAAAGGTTTTCCCCCACCAGACTGTTGAACAGGTCGTCGAGAATCTTGAATTTTGATATTCCTATGTCCTTGGGCTCAATACGGCCCCATAACTCTTCCTTGAAAAGGGAGTTTACCTTATCCAGAAGTTTTTCTTTCTCCATAGCCTTACCCTCTGCCATGATGTAATGGAGCTTTCGCATCGTCCCCGGCGGGACTCCGCCCGTCAGGGGTGATACGAAAGCCGTTGCTTTTTACGGTTATACGATAACCTCAGCATTACGGCGCTTTTTTTAACCCTGCGAACAGCAAATCCCCCTGACTTAGTTCACACAACCCAGGTAATTCTACGTTTCGAGCTACTGAATTATAGGGAGGGATCGATCTGAGTCCGAAAGACAATCTCTCCCACTGTCCCTGTATGATGGAAGGAAGAATGCCCCGGCCCGGCTTCGCCGGAAACCTCGGGCACAGCGTATGGCCTGGCGGCTATTTTGGCAAGCACTTTATTAAACAAAGAGGATGCCTCCTTTCGGACAGGCATCCTCTTTGTTCGCAAACGCCGTGGAAAATCCGGGTAGCGACTACTTTTTCGTCGTATCTGCGCCCGCTTTGGCGCCGCCCTGAAAGGCCTTGTGGAGGTTCTGACCGTCAAAGTTCACCTCGAATACATCGGTGAGCACCTTGAGCTGGTCGAAGAACATGTACACATCCTCCGTCCCCGCATACGGGGTCGCACGGACGACCAGGCGCACGATCTTCGTCACCCTGGTCTGCGGATAGGACTGGGTTTCCTGGGGGACATTCTCAGGGATAAACACCGTGAGCGGTCTCCATCCCACGAAATTGAGCGAGCCCATCTTTAAAATATGGACATCTCCCCTGTAGTCCTTTACCCATGCCTCGAGGGTATAGTCGTTGCCGCGCCCGTGGAACCACACGGAGACGCCCTTTGCTCTTCCGGGAAGCTGGATGGCCCGCTCCTGAACCTCGGTTCCCGTGCGCGGATCATAGGTCATAACCTTTTTGGCGGGCTCGTCCCACTGCACCTCGGGCGGGGGCAGCAGATGCACCGAGTTATAGCCGGGATACTTGAACCTGAAATGGATACCGAGGGACCGCTTTTTCTCCATCCCCTTCTTGTCCTGGGACCATTTCTCCTCTATAAGGTCGGAAGGCCCGCCCTCAACATATTTAAGATCGAGCATCGGCACCGGGTTCTTTTTCTCATCGGCGTTCTTTTTCGGCACCGAATCGACGATCCAGTCGGTCTGCTGCTCGAAATCCTCGACGACGAGGGCCCTCAGCTCCTTCTCGCTGAGGTCCGCCGGGACGTTGGTGTTTATCCTTGAACTGGCCTGGTCGGGAGCGAGAATCCCGGCGGCAACGACCGCGATGCCGCACACCAGGGCGGGAATCAGTTTATTATATTCAATCTTCATTGCATGCCTCCGTTGATAGTATACCCTGCTCTCGTTTACCACGTATCCCTTATGAAGGTATCGCCGGTAAATTCGGAGAGGTCGGTAATCACCCTGAAGTTGTCCAGGTAGAAGTAGAACGTACCCGGAACCTCGAAATTATCGCTCTCTACGAAGAACGAAACGAAGTGCAGGTTTTTATCAAGCATGGCATAGCTTGCAGACTGCGGCAACCAGCCCGGAATGACGACTGAAAGCTCTTTCCATCCCCAGAAATCCAGCCTGCCGATCTTGATCTTGTACAGCTTCCCCCTGAAATCGCGGAGCTTTACATACAATGTATGGCGGAACTTGCGTCCCAGCACCCACACCTTGATCTCCTTGGCCTTGCCGCGGATGATATACTCGTTAGGGGGAAGCACCTCGACGCGGTCGAAACCACGGTCCATGAAATAGGTTTTAACCCCGAGAACGAATTCGCTCTTGTGGGCTATGCCGTTATCGTCGGTGACCTCGTTGGGGAATTCAACCGGATTGCCGTTATCATCCACCGGACGGGGCTTGCCCGGTATTTTGCGTATCTTTGTGTCTCCCAGCGGGCAGGTGGACGCCGCCCTCCAGTCCTCCGACGACTCAAAATCGTTGAGCCAGTCCTCGATAAGGCCGGTCTGCTGTTTTTTCTCCGGCGCCGTGCTCTTGGCCGCCTCCTGCGCCTGGAGGGTTATATTGCCGCTCCCAACAAGGAGAATCAAACACCCCATCAGAAATGCCAATATAATCGACTTGACCTCCCTTTTCATTTTTAACTCCTTTTAAAAATGATTTTTACGCTACTATAATGTCTTCGAGCAAGGCCCGCTGTCGGCCAGAAAACGAGTCTGCCCCCTCCGACGGAGGCGTCGCTGCATAACTTCCCTTTCATTTTCTTGCTGAGAGGCACCTTATACGTAGTACTTATAATATAATCGGAAAAAAAAGTAAAGAAATTTAATGAAAAACCCGTCAATGCGAGCCATCGGGAAATAATTGTGCAAAATAATACTACATTGTCAAGAGATTAATGGAAGTGCGGCGGAGGGCGCCAGGGCCGGCCCGGCGGTATTGACGGCCGCGGGGAACGGTGGAGAAAGGCCGCCCGAACCGGATGCGCGGAGAATGGCCGGGTTCCGCGGCGAGGCGTCTTATGTCGCTTAACGCCCGCCGGACCCGCTTTTACGCTCGACTTGCTGCATGTCGTATGGATGCCGGGCTTTCCCCCGCACGGGGCGGGGGAAAACGGGCCAATTCCCCGGTTATGCAACGATGCTGCTATTGGTTCATCCGGTACTGCCCCCGCAGGGAGTACACGTACTTTTCCCACACGGCGTTGAAGCTCGTCTGGTCCTGTGACGGTTTGCGGAGCATCTTGAGGATCAGCGCGCTCTGAGTGTCGCTGTTATCCTGGCCCGTATAGAGCCTCAGGGCATAGGACGAGAAATCGCGGACGATGAAATTGAAGATCTCGTCGATGATGACCTCGTCCACCCCGTAGATCTTCTTGTTCTCGCAGATGAGCTGGGCGTAGGGTATGAGCGTGAAGAGCTCGCCCACCTGGAGCATATAGTCCATGTTCTTGCTCTGCTTTTCGTCGGGAGTGCCTTTCGCCAGGAAGTCCTTGAAGGCGTCGATCTGTTCCTTGAATATATCGAGGTTCGCGCTTTTGATGCCATCGAATGACGCCCGGTAATCGTGAAACGTGATCTTCGACAGTCCCGCGGCCGCCCCCTGGTTAAAAAGGTAGGCGTCGTTCGCCTCGTCGTTCCGTTTCCCCACCACGGCGTATTCGGCCGGCGCGAAGAGGAAATTCTTCATAAACTTGGTGACCAGCGCGATGTTGACGTGGGTCGTGCCTTCGAGCTTCGGGAGCATGCCGATGTCGCGTATGGCCGTCTCGAAGTAGGTATCCTGCTCGAAGCCCTTTGCGGCGATGACTTCGTGCAGCAGGCCCACCACCTTCTCGCCCTCCATGGTGACCTTCATCTTCTGGATGGGGTTGTACAGCAGATATCGACGGTCCTTCCCGTCCGCGGTGCGCATATAGTCGCACGCCCGCAGACCGAAGAGCCTCATCGCCGTCAGGCGCGCGTAGGCCTCGGTAAATATCTTTTTAACGTGCGGGAAGTCGGTCACGAGCTTGCCGTAGAGGTTCCGGTTGGCCGCATGATCGATCGCCTCGTAGAACGCGTGGGTGCAGATGCCGATCGACGCCCAGCCGAGCTGGTACTTGCCGACATTCACCGTGTTCAGCGAGGAGTCCCAGCCGAGCTGTCCGCGCGCGAGGATGTCGGCCTCGGTTATGGGGTAATCGTGCAGCGCGAACTCGGCCACATAGGCCTGCCGCACGCCCGACGTGCTGATCTTCTTGACGCACTCGTAATTTGGGTGCTTCGAATCGACCGCGAAGAATACATACTCGCCGGTGTCGGCCATCTTGGCGAACACCGACACCAGCGCCGCCTCGTTGCCGTTGCCGATGTAATACTTGTCGCCCCGGGCGACATAGGTCCCGTCACCCTTCGGGTAAAGCATCATGTCGGTGCCGTAGATGTCCGCGCCGTGCTCCTTTTCCGAGAGGCCGAAGGCGAAGATGCCGCCGTCTTTCAGGAGCTTCGCCGTCCGGTGCTTTATCTCCTCGTTCGACCCCATCCAGATGGGCCCGAGGCCGAGTATGGATACCTGCCAGGTGTACCAGTAGCAGAGGCCGTAGAAGCCTAAAATTTCGTTCATCTTGGCGATGCGCCACATGTCCCAGCGCGAATCGCTCTCGCCGTAGCCCGAGGGGGTGAGCAGGGTGGCGAAGACCTTTTCCTTTTTGACGAATTCCAGAAAATCGTCGTACCAGAGGCTCGACTGGTCGTCCTCCTTGATTTTCTTCAGGCCCTTTTTCTCGAAAAAATCAATCGTCTTTAAAAGAATAGCCCTGGTTTTAGGGTCAACATCGGCTCCATCATATTTCTTCGGGTTAAATGGAATCATGGTCACCTCGCATGTGTTTTTAACTGAAGGGGAAAGGCCTTCGAATCAATGTAGCCGGAGCGCCCGGCGTGTCAATATTTTTGTTCGCAGGATAGATAATAAATACTTAAATTTATTTAGTTTTAA
>JADFDB010000141.1 GCA_018263175.1 Spirochaetota bacterium | reverse complement strand
GAATCGGCCGAAGCCCGCTACGGCATGTTCGAGGGATTGCGGCACCTTTTCCGCCAGCGTGACATGATTTACCTGCTCCTGGTCTTCTTCATCGGCCTCGGGATGTTCAACGCCATCACGACCTTCGTCGACCTGATCCTTGCGGGGAAGGGCTATAAAGCCGGAGGACACGAGGCGGGCGACATCGGCGCCCTCATGATGGTGGCCGGTGTCCTCGGGGCCATAGTCGTGCCGATTTTTTCGGACAAATTCAGGAAACGGAAACTGTTTATGGTAAGCTGCATGCTGGGTCTTATCCCGGGGCTCGTGGGATTGACCTTTGCTTCATCCTACGGCTTGCTCCTTATCTCGAGCGGGATTTTCGGCTTCTTCTTCATGGGCGCGGCCCCGATCGGCTACCAGTATGCCGCCGAGGTGAGCCATCCGGCCCCGGAATCCACGTCGCAGGGGATGATCGTTCTTTCGGGACAAATTTCGGGCATTATCTTCATCACGCTCATGGCCATACTGGGGCATGTGACCATTGAAGCCATGGCCGACGCGAACAGGGCGGAAAGCACCATCACGCTCACGCCGTTCATGATCGGTTTCATCGTGCTCGCGGTCGTCAACGTGGTATTGAGCCTTATGATGAAAGAATCGGCGCTTATCCGGGAAGAGGCATAGCCGGAAAGCGCGGGCTGTTTTTCAAGGGGCGGGAAAACGCCGCTACTTTCCCGCCCGGGAGTCTTCCTTTATGTGCACGTCCCGCTGAGGATAGGGTATTTCGACCCCGTTCCGCCTGAACATCGCATGTATCTCGTAATAGAGCTGGCTTTTCAACACCCCGGGCCGGTCGGTGTACGCCCTGGTCCAGACCCGAAGCGTAAAGACCATCGCGCTTTCCCTAAATTCTTTAAACAGCACATCGGCCTTCGGATTTTTCAGCACTCCGTCGTTTTCATCGGCGACCTTGACGAGCAGTTCTTTTACTTTTTCGGGGTCCTCCCGATATGATACCCCGATGTCGAAATTGAATCTCACGCTTCGGTCCGTATGGCTCCAGTTGATCACGGTCGACGATACGAACTCCGAGTTGGGCACGATGATCGAAATGTTGTCGTTCGTGATGATCGTGGTCGCCCTCATCGAGATATTCACGACGTCGCCCGCAATGCCTCCGACCTCGATCCGATCGCCGACCTTGATCGGTCTTTCGATGAGAATGATGAGGCCACTCACGAAATTGTTGGTGATGTTCTGCAGGCCAAAACCGATACCGACCCCGAGCGCCCCGAAAAGCACCGTAACGCTGCTGAGGTTGATGCCCGCGGTCTGCAAAATCACGATGAACCCGATTACGAGTATGATGTATCGAATGATCGAGGCGACGGCGATCCGAACGCCGAGATCTACTGAGCTTCGGGAAAGCAGACGGTAAATGATGAGGTTCTTAATTTTTGCGGTGATGTATACAAAGAGTATGGAGATGATGGTTAGATAGACGAGTACCATTGTCGTAATGCTGGAGCCCCCGAAGGAAATCATGGGCTTCTTGAGGAAGTTCAGTATCGGCGCGATAAATTCAGGCATCTCTCTTGCTCCCTTACGTTAAAAAGGAAAAAACTGCGGTATAAGAAGTGTCCCGAGCACCCAGAACAGGAGATTAAGAGGGGTCCCCACTTTAACAAAATCGAAAAACCTGTACCGTCCCACCCCGTATATCATCGTGTTCGTCTGGTAGCCCACCGGCGTCATGAAACTCGACGATGCGGCAAAGGCCACGGCCATCAGCATCGGGCGCGGACTCACGCCCATGGCTTCGCTCATGATGATGGCGATGGGGGCAAGCAGTACCGCCGTCGCGTTGTTCGATATCATTTCGGTCAACAGCGAGGTCAGCAAATACAGCGCCGAAAGCACCACGAGCGGTCCATAGGCCCCCAGGGCTCCCATAACGCCGTTGGCGATCAGAAGGGCCGCGCCGGATTTTTGCAGCGCCAGGCCCAGGGGGATTATCCCTCCGAGCAGGAATATGATCTTCCAATCAATCGATTCATAGGCCTCCTCGATCGATATGCAGCCCGTCACTATTAAAAGGATGCAGCCCAGAATGGCGCTCACCATGATCGGCAAAATCGATGTTGCGGCCGTGACGATGACCCCGGTTACGATCAGCAGACTCTGGATTATTCTGTCCCTGCGATACACCGGTGTGTCGATATCGGAAACGATCACGAAATCCCTGTGTTTTTTCAAATGGGCATAATTTTCCTTGGAAATCTCGAGCAGTATCGCGTCACCGGCCTTGAGCACGGTATTGATAAACCCGTGGTGCATAAGCTGGCCCCGCTGCCGTATGGCAAGGGCTGTCGCCCGGTATATGTTTCTGAACCACGACGATTTGATCGTCTTGTGTATGAGGCCTGAGTTGGGGGCGACGATGGCCTCCGCCAGCACAAGCTCTTCATCGCTGAAATCGGAATCTTTCATCTTGTAATCCGACTGAAGCATCACCCCCACCCGGTCCTTGATCTTCTGAAGCTGCTCGATGTTGCAGTGGGCCCTCAGCACATCGTTCGCCCTGAGGACAATCCGCGAAAGCGGCTCGGTCAATCTCCTGTTGTCCCGCTTGACGTTCAGAACGTCGATTTTTATCTCCTTGAACAGCGGCGATTCGTACAGCTTTTGACCCACGGAGGGGGCCTCGGGAAGCAGTATGATATCGGTCAGGTATTTGCCCATGTCGTATTTGCCGGTGAGGCCCCCGGCATCCTGCCTCGATGGAATCATCCGCACACCAATCAGCATCATGTAGGTCACGCCGAACGCGAGAAAGATGATGCCGAGCCCGCTGAATTCAAACATGCCGAAGGCCGGCTGTCCGTACTGCACGGCGATGGAGCCGATGAGTATGTTCGTCGATGTGCCGATCAGGGTGCACACTCCTCCGAAAATCGACGCGAACGATACGGGCATCAACAGTCTCGAGGGAGAGATTGCGTTTTCACGGCCAACGCCAAGCAGGATGGGGATGAAGACGGCCATAACCGGCGTGTTGTTGATAAAGGCGGAGACCACGGCCACCACGACCATCGTTACGAACAGCCCAGTCCAGAAATTATATTTGAATATTTTCGAAGAGATCGCGCCGAGGAAGTTAACCGAGCCGGTTTTGGCAAGAGCGCCGCTTATAACCAGCATGGCGGCTACCGTTACGGTCGCGCTGTTGCTGAAGCCCGAGACTCCCTCCTCGGGGGTGATGATTCCGAGCACGAGCAAAAGCCCCATGACCGAAATCGCCGTAAGGTCGACGGAAACTTTTTCCGTTACGAAGAGGACCACCGCGACCAGGATAACGCCGAACACGAGTGCGATCTCAAGGGTCATAGTAAGCTTTCGCCCTCCTCCTCCGGCTCATGCCCCGCGACCCGCCGCCGCTTCGTCGATTACGCCGGACAACTCTTTTATGGCATACGATGGACGTACGGTCAATACAAATACCGGCGTTGGAGCAGGTCGATTTGGCTCCCGAAATCGTTTTCCTCCTCTGCCACAGGCATCTCACATGAGCCCGCGATAGGCTCCGCCGTCGATGAGGATGGTCTCTCCGGTGATGTAGGCGGCACGCTCGGAGGCCAGGAAGGCGACGAGGGAACCGAATTCCTCCGGACGGCCGATGCGCCCCGCCGGGATTCCCGCCGTGATCTCGCGCTCGGCCGCGTCGTACGCCATCCCATCCTTCATGCTTTTGCTCTGTATAAGGCTTTCGACTCGGTCGGTCATGATGTAGCCGGGCGCCACGGTGTTGCAGGTTATATTGGAAGCGGCGTGTTCGCCTGCGAGGGTCTTCATGAAGGCCACCACACCCACGCGCGCCACGTTGGAAAGCGCGAGGTTCGCCGCCGGCTGCTTGACCGTAATCGAAGTGGACGCGATGATGCGGCCCCAGCCCTGCCGCCGTATGGCGGGGAGAAAGGCGTGCACCAGGCTGATCACGCTGAGCAGGTTGAGCCTTATGGCTTTTTCGAAATCGGCCGGTGTGAAATCCGCGATCGTTCCGGGCGGCGGCCCGCCGGCGTTGGCGAAGAGCACGTGCACGGCGCCGAGGCGCTCCAGTACTTCCGCGGCAAAACCCTCGACCCGGCCGCAATCCTCGACATCGCAGGAGGCCGAATAGACCTCGACCCCGTATTTTTTCCTTATTTCATCGGCCGTAGCGCCAACGGCACCGGCATCTCTGGAACAGAGCGCGAGCTTTGCGCCTTCTGCGGCCAGCGCCTCGGCCACGGCCCGGCCAAGCCCCCTGCTCGATGCCGTTACAACCGCAACTTTATCCTTCAATCCAAGGTTCATACCGGGACCTCCATCGGTATTCAACGTACAGAAGCATGCCGCGATTGTCAAGGCAGTGAGGACCGCTATTCTATCTCGGCGAGCCCACTCTCCGTCCTTCGAAACTGGCGTCGACGCGTCAGCCGTATACGATGCAGGTCCTCCAATGCCGTTTCCGCGAGTGCCATGACGGCCCGATCGATGCGCAGTGAATGCTCGCCCCCCGCCGGAAGCAGCAGGCTTGCGGTCGTCCCGTCAATTCGGGCATCGAGCACCGCCTCGTCGAATCCGATTGTCGAGTGCCCTTTTTTAGTCTCTTTATAAAAGGTGATGCGCGCCTCGATATTGCGCTTCATGGTTTCGACCGCCGCCGGCCCTTCCATCTCGGCCGAATATTCCATGGCACGGGTCACGGCCATCAGCGATTCTTTTTCCGTCGTCGGGTGGGCAGAGCAGACGCGTATGCCTTCGGGAAGACGATCGTTCATCTTTACCTGCATATCGGTGAGGTCGAGTTTATCATACAGATCAACATCGAGCATCTCGCAGACGCTCTCCACGCCGAGAGGCAGGGGGTAGCCCGCCGCGATGCGCTCCCGCTTGTTGAACCCCTGCGAGAAAGAAACGGGAACTTCGGCCATGCGAAGCGAGCGCTTCACGATCTCGATGAAATCGATGTGCGGGATGTAGCGTACAAACCCGGTTTTTGAGAGGCGAAGGCGCACTCTCTTTACGACCGCGTATTTTCGCTCGAATGCGTCGATCGAACGGTCATCCACCGTTAAGATCCCCGCGGGGCGCTGGAATTTTTTCCTGAGCACGGACGTATCGGCGGGCATTCTACGCTGCAGTTCCATCAGCCGCTCGAACCCGGTTTCGACCGCGTCCCACGGAAAGACCTCGCCATCGGGACGCCGATCGAGGAAAGACTTCCATTCCGGAAGCGTTTCGTTCAGCCGCTTCTCCCACATTCCGTAATTGAAATGCTCGCCCCAGGAATCGAGCCGCGCGCCGTCAAGATAGGCGCCGAGTATCACCGGCGCGAGGCGCTCATCGCCCCTGGCCAGCACGCCCTCAAGGACCGATGATTCGATATTGTGGTTCTTTATCGTCACCGAGCGCGGCACTCCCCGCTTGAGACGCCGCACGACCTCATTACAATATGCCGCGTCCATCTGGCGCGCCCACTGAAATGGCGTCAGCGGCTTCGGCAC
>JADFDB010000140.1 GCA_018263175.1 Spirochaetota bacterium | reverse complement strand
CACGATGATGGGCTGATCGCCGAAGTCGTCCAGCGCCATGGAAAGGCCCTTCACGATCTCGGAGGAGAAGTGCGAATTCTTGAAGAGCTGTATGATGTTGGGGTATTCGATGCGGACCTGCTCGGGGTCCTTGTATTTCTGCTCGTTGATGTCCTCGAGGTCGTTGTTCTGGAGGAAGTCAGATATCGAATCGGCGGTCATGTACCAGGTTTTGGGAATCTTTATCCCGGCGAACAGTCCGTCCCCGTCCGGTTGTTTGAGCAGTATGTGCCGCGCCAGGAACAGCCCCGTGCTCTTCCCCCCCAGCTTCCCGTTGCTTCCGGAGTGGTGGATGATCCTGATGACGAGGTCGAAAAAATCGCTCACCTCGAGGTGCTGTTTGGCGATGTTGATGAACTCGATGTTCTCGGAGAAAAACCGGCGTATCAGCGACACCCTCAGCCATTTCTCGGTGGAAGGCGCCAGCACCATGCTGTCCCCGGCTATCGCGCGGTAACGCAGGATGGCGTCGATTATCGCGCTGAGCGTGGTGTTGCCGGAATCGATGGTCTTTATGAGGAAGCTCGTCTTGTTTTCGTGGATCCATTTCTGGAGGCACTGCAATATCTCGTTGTCGCTCAGGTTCTTCGCGGCTATGGTGAAGACCTGGTCACTTATATCGAGAATGTTTTCCCGTGACTGCTTGAAGCTGGGACTGTTGGCGTCGAACTCGGTCTTCGTGTCGCTTTTAACGAACTCGACCCCGAATTTTTTAAGGAGCTGCTTGGCCTCTCCCACCCCGCTCCAGAAAAGATAGTAAATCATTTTCCGCGAGATATGGAGATACAGCTTCTCGTCGGTCCGCCTGACGAGCTCGGTTATGACCATCCATTCCCGGTTTTTCTTCTCGGCGAGCTCCCTGCCGGCCGTTTCCCATTCGTGCAGCAGCCCCTTGAGCTTGCGGTGAAAGATGGTCTGCCCGATGCGGTCCGCGATGGTCTTGATGAGCTTGCGCTCCTTCTGCAGGAAATACCCGTCGTCAACGCTGGGGACCTCCCTGCGGTACGACACCTCCAGGACGCCGACCACCTCATCCTCTTCTTTTATCTCGGCGGTATCTTTCCAGATTGTCGGAACGTACGACTCGTCCTGACAGGAGGTGTCCCGGTATACGATGCGGGCCTGGCAGATATCGGGATACTGCCAGCCCGAGGGAATCGTCCGTATCAGCGCGTTGAATATTTCGGAAAGCGGACGCGCGGCACCGGCAAGGACTTCCTCGACCTGGTACAGGCAGTTGAGCTCCTTTGCCCGCTCGCGGAGAATCACCAGTACCTGGTCGACCGAATGGTTCTTTGGGTCCATATAGTTGCACTCCTCCGCCGGTGCGGCGACGCGTCCCGGCTTACACCCAGCTTCTCGCTTTCACCGCCTGCGCCACCCTGTCGACGGCGATAACATACGCCGCGTCCCGCATGTAGATCTTCTTCTTTTTGGCGAGCTCGCTAACCGCCGAGAAGGCCGAGGTCATCTTCGCATCCAGCTTGTCGAGGACCTCCTGCTTCTCCCAGAAATAGTTCATGTTGCACTGGACCTGCTCGAAATAACTGCACGTAACGCCGCCGGCGTTTGCCAGAAAATCGGGAATCACGAAAATGCCGCGTTTCTTGATGACCTCATCCGCTTCCGGTGTGGTGGGACCGTTCGCGCCCTCGGCGATGAATATGACCTTCTGGTGGATTTTTCCGACGCTGTCCCTGTTGATCTGGTTCTCGAGCGCGGCGGGTATGAGGATGTCCACCTCCTGCTCGACCCAGGCGTCTCCCGGCAGCACTTCGTAGTTACAGTCGCGCGCCTTGTTCTTATCTATTCCACCGAATTTATCGGTTATGTCAAGAAGCTCTTTAAGGTCGATCCCGCCTTTTTTCCTGAACGTGTACGACGTCTTGTCGGCCTGGTCCCAGCATGCAATGGCTGTCACCTTGCCGCCGAGATGGTCGTACAGCTTGATGGCGTACTGCGCCACGTTGCCGAATCCCTGAACGCAGGCGCTGGTACGGGAGATGTCGATCTCATGCTCCTTGAGCGCCTCCCTGAGCGCATAAATCAACCCATAGCCGGTGGCCTCGGTCCTCCCGAGCGATCCACCCATGCCCACGGGCTTTCCGGTGATGAAGCCGGGGAACCTTCCGTTGTGGATGGTCTCGTATTCATCGAGCATCCACAGCATGTGCTGCGAGTTGGTCATCACGTCCGGGGCCGGAATGTCCTGCAGGGGCCCCACATTCCTCGCGATCTGCCGCACCCATCCCCTGCAAATCTGTTCCTGCTCGCGGGCGCTCAGATGATGGGGATCGCACACCACGCCGCCCTTGCCGCCGCCCAGGGGAATGTCGACCACGGAGCACTTCCACGTCATCCACATCGACAGGGCCCGCACCGTATCGATGGTCTCCAGGGGATGAAAACGGATGCCCCCCTTCGCCGGTCCGCGCGCGTCGTTGTGCTGGACCCTGAAGCCCTTGAACACCTTTACCGTCCCGTCGTCCATGCGAACGGGGATGGTGAAATGGTATTCGCGCATCGGCTCGCGCAGCAGCTCTTTTACGCCATCCTCCAGGTCCAGCATCTGTGCAACCTTATCGAACTGGGCCTGGGCCACCTGAAACGGATTGTACGATTTCGACTCCATAGCGGGATTCTCCTGTGCTGATATAATAGTGGCGGCATCGTTGCGTATCGCGTTTACGTCTGATATTTCCCGGCCCCGGGCACGGAAAGCCGGCGATATTCCGCGTCCGTACGACACATCTGCCTGTATGCGCGGTAATTATGTTTGTTCGATCCGTGTTTCCGGTCAGAACTCTCCATGCTCCATGGATTAAACGGCCCGCGCGGGGACACCCGCACCGGATGCCCGGCCGCGATAATCCTCGCCGCGCCCCGTCAGGCGCGCGCCTGAACGGCACAACGCTAAGGATTCCGGGAAGCGATGCCCGGGAACGCGGCATGGAAAGTTTGCGACATGTGGGATTGAAAAATATATCACCATAAACCGCGCCGGGCTTATTCCACTTAGCTCACGGAATGCTGTCAAACTTTTTTCGAATAGATTATCCGCGGCGCAGCGGTACTGAATCATTGCACATCAATAAGGCACGCTCTTACGGTGATAAGCGCGTCCATCTTCATATTAAAATGACCATTTGCGGCAAAACCGTTGCCAGGCTGTTCCCGCGGTTGCGACGAGGTCTGGACGCGCTTATTCTGTCGGGGAACACACTGTCCATGGCGCCGCTCCCTTCTGCCGGGTATGATGGACGCACGGCACGTCCGCGGGGATAAGGCCCGTGCGCACGCCGCAGCGCATCGCAAACGTATTCCAGGCAATTACGATCATTGTCAACGGAATTATCGCCCCCCGCCTCTTCTTACGAGTAACGGGAAAGGAAATCGGGGCCTTGCACCGTTTATCGAAGAGGGAAGAGCGCGATTCGGTTCGGGGCCTTCGCGCCGGCACGCCCCGGGGCATGCCGGCACAGTTCGTCCCGCTACTTTTTGAGCTCGGAGAGGCGTTTGTCGAAGTGGCCGACCCAGTTGGAGCGTTTGAAGTACTTCCGGTAGGCGATCAGAAAGGCAGTCTGCCGCTCCTTCGAATTCACCAGTTTCTCGTGCTTCGGCGCGACATAAATCGTATAATCGGAATCCAGCGTACGGAGCAGCATCTCCTTATACGCGCCGGTGCGCTTCTCGTTGCCCGAAAACAGTGTGTAGTAATACATCTGTACGTCATCGGCGCCCTTCATCGTCGAGACGGTGTCCATGCGCAGCTCGCCCAGGTAGCCGATCGTGCCGGGCGCCACCACGGTCCTGGTTTTCTCAATCGTGGCCCTCGGGA
Source organism: Spirochaetota bacterium (assembly GCA_018263175.1). Classification (GTDB taxonomy): domain Bacteria; phylum Spirochaetota; class UBA4802; order UBA4802; family UBA5368; genus MVZN01. The sequence goes on along the minus strand of JADFDB010000140.1, from coordinate 1,723 downwards.
AAAAGACGATGATCTTCTTGGCCTTCTCCGGCGCGGAGTCCACTTCGTATTCCTTCATGCGCCCCTCGGCCGCCACAGGCGCGTATTCGCCGGGCGGCAGGTTGAGCGCGAAGACCACTCCATCCTCGGCGTCGGAACCGCTGTGCTTGTAGTTGGATGCCAGGAGCACCGGATTCTTGTAGTTCTTGTAGGCCGAGTTCTCGAAGCGGATGAAGAACACGGTTTCCGGGATGAAGTCGCCTCCCAGGTTCAGCGAGGTGCGCACTTTCTGATCGAGGGAGAGGGCTACCCCCACGTTCGATGGGTCCGCGGCCATGGGCGGCGGGTTGACGGACGTGCTGACGCACGACAGGCAGATGACGAGAAGGGCCGGAACATGAATAAGGCGTCGCATATATTCCTCCAACATGCTTCTTATCTATATAGGGAAGTACCGGTGCGGTATAGCATTCCGGCGCGGATTTCGCAAGAAAGATTCTGTTTTCGTCATGCACGGAACGGACCCGCGCCCCCCCCCCCGGAGGGGTATTCATACGGTACAAATAGCGAAGGCGAAGATTCGATTCGCCGCCCTCACGCTTCCGTTACCGGGGCGTTCCCATCAGGCCCGGCGTTCCGTAGTAACCAGGTGTCCCCTGATAGCCGGGAGTGCCATGATACGAAGGCGTTCCATGGTAGGCCGGGGTTCCCGGCATGGCCGGTTTCGCTTCCGCAGCGGCCTTCTTCTTTTTCTGACGTTCCTCTTTTTCGTCCTTGCCCGTAAGCTTCTTCATTAAACTCTTTTTCGCGTACGCATTGGTGCCATTCGCGACCACTACCGAACAGAATATCAGTAACACGAGCAACCTGGTCACTCTATTCACACACATCCTCCCGAATTATTTTTTTATGATTAATTGCGACCGTATTCCGGTACCATGATTATGGATCCCTGTTCTCCCGATGTCAATGGCCATATCTTCTTTCCGACACCCCCGGCGTCAGATCGAGTGCGCTTTCCAGTGCGCCAAGTCCAGCACACTTTCAGAGATCCGTACCGTAAGGAGCTTCTCCGGCCCGTATACATCGAAGACCGCGTAGCGCGAAAAGAAGATTCTCTCCCTGCGCAGATTGCGGATAGACTCCCAGGGGATGAAAAGCGGTGGATGGAACGGCCGGAAGGGAAACATCACCGAGAGGTGCACTCCCCGTTCCGATACCACGGCGTTCAGAACAAAGCTGTAATTGAAACATCTCATACGGCCGTTCAGCATGGTGAGCTTCTCGCCGCGCGCGGGGCCGTCCGCACGAAAGCGATTCGAAAGCTTCCACCAACCCCCGAGGGCCGACGAGACGAACAGGGCGAACGACCACAGGGCCCCGAACATGAGCGGTCCCGCCAGAAACGCGAAATATGCGGCGTACGTCTCCATCCCCCGAATCACCTACTTGATGTGTCTCACCCCCTCCCGCAGGGCCGGCTGAACGAACTTCGAGATGAGCGCGGGGTCGAGCACGTAGAAGAGCGCGACCGCCGCCCCGAGGAGCACGATCGCCAGCCACTTCGTATAGATGCCCGCCGTGCGGCGGACCAGCATAACGGCGAGGAGCGCGATGATGACCGGCCCGGCGAGCTTCGCGTCGACTACCGGCATGGAGCCGACATAGCTACCGACGAAACGCGCTACATTGAGCTCGATCTTCCCGACGATGAGCACGATCTCGTCTGCGAGCACGGCGAGCA
>JADFDB010000013.1 GCA_018263175.1 Spirochaetota bacterium | reverse complement strand
TGATCCGGCTGCGCATGATAAAGTCCTGGCGCGTCTTCGGCGTTACGATGAGGTCCACGTAGCGCTGCCGGTAGCGCATCTCCCGGTCGGCGAACTCGTCGAAGAGCTTGCCGTCCTTCTCCTTGACCGACGGAAGCGGACGGATGCACTTGGCGAGCAGGGTGAGGTTTTCGAGGTGGATGCTGATCTCGCCCTGATTGGTCTTAAAGACGAAGCCCTCGATGCCGACGATGTCGCCGAGGTCGAGCGACTTGAAAAGCTCATAGCGCTCCTCTCCGAGATCGTCCCTGCGCGCGTAGAGCTGGACGGTGCCGGACTGGTCCTCGAGGTGGGCGAACGATGCCTTGCCCATAACCCGCTTGGAGCGGAGCCTTCCCGCCACGCTCACCCTGTTTTTTTCATCCTCCCTGAATTCGCCCTTCGCCTCCTCGGCTGCGTGTGTGCGCCGATAGCGCGGCGGGTAGGGATTGACGCCCCTGTGCCGATACTGCTCTATCTTCTCGATCCGCTGGCGTACCAGGTCGTTGATTTCATCGCTCATCTGAAGCGTCCCCCCGCCGAAAGTAGTGCCTATTACGGCGCTTCGGCCCCGTTCGTGTCAAATTCTTTTTATCGGGATATCGGACACGGGCGGCTCACCTGCGTTTTTATGGTAGCCGGATACGTACGGATTTGTTTTCTTGTAATAAGGGCACGAGGCCCGCAAATGGATTCCACAGGGGAACGATACACCATGAACCACGCATTCGAGATGGGGCCCATCAGGCCGCCCAGCGAGGCGTACAGCATCCTGCTGCGCATCACGCGCAACTGCCCGTGGAACCGGTGTGCGTTCTGTTCGACCTACCGCGACACCGAGTTCTCACGGCGTGCTGTTGATGAGGTCAGGCGCGATATAGACAACATGCATGCCATAGCCCTCCGCCTGGCAGAAGCTTCGACCGAACTCGGGCTCGGCGGGCGCATGAGCGAAGAGGCGCTTACGAAGGCGCGCGACGACGACCCGACGCCCGAGTCCTATTACCGGCAGGTGGCGTTCTGGATGAACTACGGCATGCAAACGGCCTTTCTGCAAGACGCCAATTCGCTCATCATGAAGACCGCGGACCTCGTGGAGATCCTGCGCCATCTCAGGGCGAGATTTCCGTTCATCGAGCGCGTCACCTCGTACGCGCGAGCGAAAACCGTCAGCAAGAAGACCGGCGACGAGCTCAGGGAGCTTCGGGAGGCGGGCCTCAGCCGGCTCCATATCGGCATGGAGTCCGGCTGCGACTCCGTGCTCGAGCTCATCTCCAAGGGTGTCACGCCCGACGAACAGATACTGGCCGGCCGAAAGGTCATGGAGGCGGGCTTCGACCTCTCGGAATACTACATGCCGGGCATCGGCGGAACGGAGCACAGCCGCGAGAACGCGGTCGAATCCGCGCGCGTGCTCAGCGCGATCGACCCGACCTTCATACGGCTTCGCAGCACGGTGCCCCTTCCCGGCACGCCGCTTTACGACCTCATGGCGCGCAATGAATGGACACCCCTCTCCGAGGACGGCAAGGTGCGCGAGATCCGCCTCTTCATCGAGCGTCTGGGCGATATCACCGGCACCATCGTGAGCGACCACATGATGAACCTGCTCGAAGACGTCGAGGGGACCCTTCCCGGCGACCGCGCGCGCCTGCTCGAAACGATCGACCGCTATCTCGGCATGAGCGACGACGACCGCGAAAGCTTCATCATCGGCAGGCGGCTCGGGATATACCGGCTGCTTTCGGATTTCTCGCCCGACGGGCGGGTCGAGGCCGTGAAAGAGGACCTCAAGCGGCGGTTCGGCTCGATCGACGCGGCGGTGCTCGAGCTGCTGAAAAATTTCATTTAGGCCTGTAACGCTCCCGGCGACGCGCTGGAGCACTTCAATTCCCACGCCTTTCGACCGCCCGCGAGGAACCAGCTTCCGGTTTATTCGGGCTTGCCGTCGTTGTAACGATTCCGTGAAACCGCTCGCCGGCGGAGGGGCACGAGCTCCTTCCGGCACAGACCGGACCTGTCGCACATCCCGGCGATATCGAGGTTCCTCACGCCTGCTACGGGGGAAACCGATGTATTTTTCCGATTATGAAACAAAGCGATACTAAAAATTATTACCTGTTTTGTTGAGAAAATTATTGATTAATATAAAAGAAATTATAATTTTGGGCCAAGGATTTATATGTTTATTCTGCATTATTCAATTTTTAGTAGAATCGTGCGCTGCTGAGCCGGCCCGGCCGGACGGTATCCGCCGATCGATATGTTCCACCAACCGCCATCATAACGAGGTGCCACATGAGCAGCTACATCAAGGGATCCACACTCGAAAAATCCATCCAGAAACAGTTGAAGCTCTGGGAATCTCAGAAGACGAAACCTGTTGAAAAACAGGACGCGCGCCCTTTCATCACGATCTCGCGGGAATACGGCTGTAACGCGGTGGCGATCGCCGACGCCCTCGCGGAGGCCCTCAACAAATACGAAAGCACCGACGTCTGGAAGTCCTACGACAAGGAACTCATGGACAGGATCTGCCAGGACCACAACATCGCCGAGGCCCTCTGCGAAACCATCGACACCAGGCGCAGGGAGGAGATCAGCGAATTCTGGAGATCGGTGCTCACCGACTATCCGCCGCAGGTATCGGTCTACCAGAAACTGGTGCAGACCATCCGCAGCCTCTCCATTCACGGCAGGTCCATCATCATCGGCCGCGCCGGCGTAATGATAACCCGCTCGCTCCGGTACGGCCTTCACCTCAAGCTGGTCGCCCCCCTGAGCTACCGCATCCAGAAGATAATGGAAACCGCCGCCATAAAGGACCGGCTCGAGGCCGAGAAGCTGGTGGAGCGCAAGGACCGCGAGCGCCACGACTTTCTGACCCAGTACCTCAAGTTCGACGCTAAAAACGCCTCGTCCTACGACCTCACCTTCAACGTCGCGCGGATAAGCCCGGACGCGATCGCACAGTCGGTGATCTGCATCCTCAAATCGAAGCAGTTCATCAAATAGTCAGACGACCGAACGGCGGAAATCACCATAGCAGGGCGAGGGGAGGGGAAACCCCTCGCTTTTTATTTGCCCCGGCGCCCGATGAACCGCACGCCGTACGGCGCAATCCTCCGAAATCCGTACCACCGGTATGATGCCGTGTGGTTCAGCACCACCTCCATGGTACCACCGTCGGTGGTCGCGCGGGTGACCACCTCGAGCCCCATCCCCTTGAATCGCGGCGAAAGACCCGCCCTTTTCAGAATCTTTCTGAACAGCAGGAATATCGCCAGCGGATCGGGAGAGGTGCCGAAATAATACACGCGCCCGCTTCCATATTCGTTTACCGTCACGCACGGCTCGCCCCGGTAATGCTTTTTCCGGCCGCGATACCAGGCGATCGGCTTCGCCGTCACCGGTTCGACGATATCCGCCCAGGCCTCGCCCTTCGCGGGAACGATCCCGACGCGTATGCCGACCTTCGTCGCGTTGAGCGACTCGAATCGCTTGATCCGCACGCCGGCCATCTCCGCGAAGAGGCCGGGGAGTTCGACCCGCACGGCGTGATTCTTCATATCGCGCGCGCCGGCCCTCCAGCCGAGCACCAGCGTGCCCCCCCGACGCACCCACGAGTCGAGCCGCGCGACGAAATCAGGATCGGCCATCTCGTAGAGCGGAAGACTGATGATTTTATACCGCGACAGATCGACGCTCCGGGCACTCCTCACGTCGGCGTTCACATTGAACACCGCGTAGGGGACGAAATGGCGCGCCATCTCGAGATCGTATCCGACCTGCATATAGGGGGTCGGCGTCAGGTATATTCCTTTCGAGAGATACTGTTCCCTGAGGACGCGGGAGTTGTCCTTGTCGTACACCACGCAGGCTTCGGACCTTACGGGCTCCGACGCGAATCGCTCGAATTCCGGCGCGTGCGTGCTCATGTTCGCCGCTATGGCCGCCGCTCGCGAAGTCGGCGTGTCGTCCGGATCGAAGAGGCCGTAGCAGAGCTGCTCCTGGCCGAAGGCGGCCGTGCGCCATCGAAAATAATAGAGGTGGTCGGCGCCGTGTGCGATCGCCTGGTTGGTCCAGAGTGTCACCTGTTCATCGGAAGGCAGATAACCAAGGCAGGTATGGCCCTGGAATCCGCTGAATTGCTCGAACACGGCGAAGCGTCCCCGTTCGTTCAGGCCGCGGATATAGCTCAGAATATATGCCGTAAAAAAATAGGGGAGCGGCTCGTCCTGATCGCCCCATACCGGGTAATTGTCGAACCCGACCATCTCCATTTCGCGGCACAGGCGTTCCATGTCGATGACCGGGTACTGCGGTGTCGGATAGAGGTTGGTCGTCACCCACTGCCGGCGCTCAATATGCTTCCGCAAGATCTTCATCTGCATGTCGACAAAGGCCACCGCCGAGTCCGAGCAAAAACGGTCGTAATCGAGCGCGAGGCCCGGATTCTGAATGCTTGAAACCTGTTTCCTCGGCACCGGGACCTGGTCGAAGCGGTCGTAGACGGTCCCCCAGAAGACCGTCCCCCACTCCGCGTTCATCGCATGCACCCCGCCGTATTTTTTCTTCAACCATCCGTGCCATTTGCGCACGCAGGTCGGGCACACACAGCGGTCCGAGCCTTCATGGCCGATCTCGTTGTCGATCTGCCAGCCGATGACCGCGGGGTTCCTCCCGTAGCGGCGGGCGATCGCCTCGACGATCCGGGCCGATGCCTTTCGGTAGCTATCCGAATTATAACACGCCTGACGGCGGGTGCCGAAGTCGCGGTAGATGCCGGAGGGATGAATCTGCACCATCCCGGTGTCTTTACGGTAAAGCCAGGCGGGGAAGGTCGCGGTCGGCGTGCCCAGCACCACCGTCAGCCCATGCACCCCGGCGAGCGCGATGGCGTCGTCGAAAAGGGAGAAATCGAACCTTCCGGGCCTGGGTTCCAAAAGCGCCCAGGCGAACTCCATCATCCGCACCGATTTGAAGCCCATCCCCTTCATCCGCCGGAAATCCGATTCCCAGAGCGAAGGGTCCCATTGCTCGGGATAATAATCCACACCAAACAGCACGCCCCGGTCATCGTTCATCCGCATCCTCCAAGATTGATGCTAGTCCTGTCGCAACTCCCGGGAAGAGCGGGTTTCCCCCGCCCTGTGCGGGGCAACCCGGCTTTATTCCCCGGCCATGCAACAGCACCGGCGCCCTAAAATCCGCTCCGACGATCAGGTATATACCTGATCGCCGGGCATAACGCCAATATTAATTTGGCAAAGTGCAAATAAAATGATACGATAAACACGGCAATGGCGCCGGGAATCACGTCCCCGCCCCCGCAGATAGGGGGGTACCCTCCCCGACCAGGGCGAAGACCGAACCGTCCGAGCGTACAACACCGGCAAGCGGCCCGGACGACGGGACGCAGGCCGCAGAGGGGACCCGATGGGAACCATAAAATACACCGCGAGACAGGCTCTTGAAATAAAAGGCGGCTTCATCTACTTCATCCTCGTGACCGTGGCCTCCATGCTCGCGGTCGTTTTTCAGCTTATCGCACGGGTCGACTTCCGCGGAATCATCGGGCCCATCGTCGTCGGCACCATCGTCAGCCTTCTCTCCTACCTCATCTACCGCCGGAAAAAAGGCCTGGAAAAAGCGACCCTGCTGTCCTGGATCGTCGCATCGCTCAGCGTGACGCTGCCGCTGCTCGCCAAGTACAATTACGCAAAAGTAATGGACTGGCGCTATGCCACCGAATCGTATCATATCTATACGATCGCGGTTTTTTTCGTGGTATCGCTCCAGTTCCTTTATAACAAAAGGATCCTCCTCTTTTTCTCTCTGTTCACCTTCATCAACTGGATCGCCTTTCTGTTCGTTGCCGCCGACAACGGGGTCGTAATGCATCTGCTCTCGATCATTGACGGCAGGCCGGTGCACGACTTCATAATCCTGCGCGAGGTCTACTTCATGACGCTCATGGCGATCATCACCTACATCGCCTACCGCAACATCCCCGTCATCGACGAATACGACGCCCGTACCGCCGAGCAGCTCGCCATCATCGAACGTCAGAGCGCAACTCAGAGCGAGATCGTACACGAAATCGACGCGAAGATGACGGCCCTCTTCGAGCAGGTCGAGGAACAGAACAGGCTGATCGTCGATTTCAATGAAAAGATCCAGAGCCAGGCATCGACCTTCGAGGAGATTTCAGCGACGCTCGAGGAACTGCTCGGTTCGGCCGAGAATATCTCCGGATCGGCGGGCGAGCAGATAGACGAGAACAAACGGATGGAAACCATCATCGACGAGTTCAAGAATATCCAGGGCGAGACCAAGAACAACCTCGACCTCTCACTCGGGAGCATCGGGCTGGTCGTGGACAAGACCACCTCGGGCAAGGAGCGCCTCGAGGAGGTCGAGCGTTTCATCGGCGCCATCAGCGAACAGGGCTCGCACATATCACAGACCGTATCCATAATCATCGAAATCGCCGACAAGATCAACATGCTCTCGCTCAACGCGAGCATCGAGGCGGCGCGAGCCGGTGAGCACGGCAGAGGCTTCGCGGTCGTTGCCGATGAGGTCGGCAAGCTCGCGGTGCAGACGACCGACAGTATCAGGGAAATAGAGAGCGTTCTCAAGTCCAACTCCGACACCACCAGACGCGGCGTGGAGATCGTTCAATCGGCGACCTCCCTTTTAAAGGGGATGATAGGGAACATGGAGGACAGCTCAGGCAAGATCAAGATACTCAGGGAGAGCATTTTCGTCGAGGAGCGCTACACCTCGGTGATCATCGACCAGACCGTTAAAAATCTTGACCTCGCCAGGGGTATCGGCGCCGCAACCGGCGAGCAGAAAATCGCCATCGAGTCAACAACGAAGGCCGTCGATCACATCAACGAGCTCATGTCCGAGATGGTCGGCGGGGTCACGGCCATGGCGAAATCATCGCGGCTCATCTTCGAGAACGCCAAAAATCTCATGGGCATCGCCGAAAAGGCCGTGGGCCGCCGGGGTTGATCGATTCAGCTTCTGTCGGGTAGATAGCGCAGCGGATCGACCGGCTTACCGGCCCTGCCTATCTGGAAATGGATGCTCCGGCTGCCGTCGTCTATTTTTCCGATCGCGGTCCCCGAGGGAATTTTTTCCCCCTCCCTGACGCTTATCTCTCCCATGCGGGAATATACGGTAATAAAACGATCGTCGTGCGAGATTATTACATAACGGCCGTAACCGCGCATATCGCCGATCCGCTTGACCACTCCCGGTGCGGCCGACACAACGGTCGATCCGGGGCGGCTCGTAATCTCGAGCCCGAGCGGCTTCACTCCCTCGGCCGGGTCCCTGCGTACGGCGAGTACGCGCGGCAGCGGCCAGCGAAAACCGACATTCGCCCGGGCCGGCGGCGAATCCGCCAGGCGTGCGCTTTTTGACGGCAGTTTGAGCTTCTTTCCTACCGTAATAGTGTCGCTTTTTTTAAGGCCATTGAGACGATAGAGCTCCTCAAGGGCACAGCCCTGCCTTTTGGCGATGCCGTAGAGGGTGTCGTTTTTTTTAACGATATACACTGCCACGGAACCCGTCCGGGCATCCGCGGATTTTTTTAGCGCTCCGGTCTTCCCGGGCCGTTCATCGGTCCGGTCTGCTTCCTTTCCCGGTACCGCCCTGACTCCGCGACGCGAAGTGAGCGTGGACCTCGAACGTCTCCCGTTGTGATCTTCATCGTCTTCAGAAGAGCCGGCGTATTCATAACCCGCCTCGTTATGGGCCGCCTCATCATCGCTCCAGCGATGCAGGATCGTCATTCCTCGGGCCGGCCGAATCTCCTCGTCCGATGGATAGACGCGCCGGTCTTCGCGCACCGCCACGCTCTGCGGCGGCGCACAGTACCCACTTCCGAAAAAGACGAATAGCGCCATCCCGGCGATGACATACATCCCTGTTGATTTCACGGAACAACTCCCTTCGTTCCACAGGCGCGCAGAAGCCCCTTCCGCTGCCTCAGCGCGGCCACGTACGCATAGTATCCCTTTATCTAAATATCGGCCCTGCGCCCTTTATAGTTGAGCTTTTTTTTCGTTTGATTGGTCGTTCTTTCGAATGGCCCGGGACCCCGGCACTTCCCGTTTATTCGTTTCCCGTAGTCGTAATGGTGAGCTTCCCGTGGCGAACGTTCTTTATGGAGAGCAGATGGTCGGCGATCTTTTTAACCACGTGAGAAACTCCTTTTAAAATGAGGACCTCCAGGCAGTTGTGCGCATCGAGATGGACGTGCACCGTAGAGATGATATTTCGGTAATTATCGTGCTGTATGTCATTGAGGCGGTCGGCGATCTCCCTCACCTCGTGGCTGTAGACGAGGGTGAGCGTTCCTATAACCTCGGCCTCGGGCGACGAGGCCTCTTCGCGGACGAGCACGTCCCGTATCAGATCGCGGATGGCCTCCGACCGGTTTACATAGCCCTTCTCCGAGATCAGATCGTCGAACTGGACGAGGAGCTTGTCGTCAATCGATACCCCGAAGCGAGTTATCCTGGTGTTCATGAAGGCCCATCCTTATTGAATTTTCCGGCGGCAGTGTATCATGGAAAACGCCGGTGTCAAGCACGCCGGCAGATCGGAAAATCACCGAACGGGCATAAATCGCCCGATATAATTTTTTATATTACGACGCATATAGTATTGACAACCGGTTTTTAGCCCTGTAACCTTGCAGCAGTCTACCTGAAGATATAATGGAGTTGTTGCATAATCGGGTATTAAACCGATTTCCCCCCGCCTGCGGCGGGGGGAAAAGCGATATCCGCAAGATATGAAACAAGTCTAATGATAAGGCCGTTCGCCGATCACCAACAATCACGAGGAATATCCCCTATGACACAGACCAGCGGAAAAAACGGCCAGAGCGCTTCTCCTCCCAGACGTCGATCCTCCAAAAAGTCGGGGGCTTCCTCGAGGATCTTCACCATCATCATGGAATACCGGGAGTCCCGGTTTTTCCAGTGGATCAAGCTTCATCCGGAGGTTTCCATCGGGATAGTCGCCCTGTGGGGAATGCTTATCATCGTTTTTTTCCTATGGTTTATTTTTTCGATGACCCCCGGCTGATCGGGGAGATATCGGCGGCCTGAAACTCCGCCCTTGTCCGTCCGTGAGGGGTTGCGCTATCCGCGTTTTTCTATTATTACCTGCCGCTGTTCGGCCTGCTGAACGCCGGTTGAGAAATCGACGAATTCGCCGTAATCCGATGGATCTATACTGACCGCATTAACGTGCACCTCCTTGTCGACCTCGAGCTCGAGCGACCCCGGGCGCTTCGATACCCGAATAATGGCATAGCCGAAGCGGCATTGTATCACGTCCTCCCTTTCCAGCGAGGCCCCGCGATACGCTGCCGGAAGTGTAAAGCGATAGCGCTCGGATTCGTTGACCGGGCGGACGATGTGGAAGGGATGCGATCTATTACGGTCATCGACGTGGCGCAGCACCTCGCTTGCGTTGAGGACCGGTGTTATGACGATCCGGTCCGGGACGACCGTGCAGATCGCGAATGCGCGCCCCTTTATCGCGAGTTCGAGCGGCGTATCCGTTCCCTCGAGTCCGGCGAGCCTGAAATCGTCGAGGCTGAAAGCGGGAAACATGTGCGCGAGGAGCCGGTTGACCATCTCCTCCCTGGACCCGGCGTCCTGGAACAGCGAACGTACATCCCCCCTGGCGCCGTGAAAGCGCAGGCTTCCGTCGAAAAAAGCGTTTCCCCTGTCATCGATCCGAACATTCATTCCGATCCTGCTCCCGCTCATCCTCGACGCGGTGATGGTGCGCGTTTCGACCCTGTCGCGGATAATGATTAGCGCCTCGGCCCCCTCAATCCCTGGGTCCACCACACCGTAGCCGTTGTGGACCTCCGAGAAATCCAACCAGACCCCCTCGCGCCGATCTATGGGCACATACAGCAGTTCATGCGAGAAAATTCCCGGCGAGATGAAACCGCGCAGGTCGGGGAAATCCCGCCCGGCCGTAAAGGCAAGGTACGAACGTATCCCCAGGCATTCCAGCATCGCCCTGGCAAGCACCGCCTTGTCCTCCGGGGTCCCCCTGCGCTTCATCAGCGTCGTCGCGGCCATTTCGGGATAATACAGCACGTTGGCCGAGAGATCGATCTCCCGCGAAACAAAGGCATAGACCCGCCGGACCGCCTCGTCCACGCTCCCGCCGGCAAAGCTCGCGCGGATATCGTCCTCCTGAAGGCCGGACGCCTCACGCGCCAGACCGTTGTACCATATCGCGAATTCTTTCCAGTCCCTCATTGTGGAGATCGAGTACAGCGGAAGGTAGCGCAGCCGGTTCCCCATCGCGCGTTCGATCCGGACGGGCGCACGGTTTTCGCTTCTCATCGAGTACTCGATCATGCCGTTTCGCCTGCGGTGCGTTATCGTGCCGCCGGTGAAGGCAATCTTCACCTCCAGGTCCTCCGGTGCAATAACCCGGCACGAAAAAACCCCGAGCGCTTCGTCGAAATCGTGTATCGCCGTAAGGGGTGTCGCAAAAATCCTCGATGAACCCCGGAGCTCGAAGGGATTGTCCGCGTAATAGGCCACATGGATGACGGACCGCTCGCCGAGCGATGGAAGCGATAGATACGACGCCCCGTCCACGCGAATAATCCGGCCGGCGTCGCTGTAGCTTCCATCCTCCCGGTATACCCTGGCCCGCAGAGGGTACACCCTGTTCCCATGTTCGAGCCTGAACTCTCCATATCGTTCGATGCCCCGGGCGTCGTGAACATAGACGACATCCTCGCAGAAAGCGCGGCTGCTGCCGTCCGCATTGAGCCGGTAGACCCTGCCCCGGTACAGCACCTCGGACGGGGCGCCCGTGGCCTTTCTTTTACGAAGCATCCACGAGGCAAGGTAGTCCTCTCCCCGCTCCTCCCGTTCGCGGACAATGGGCGGCTCGAGCCCTTCTCCGGCGAGGAAATCCAGCAGGTCACCCATCATGTAGTAGGACGGGGCGATCGCGAGCATCCTCCCCCAGTTGAGCGCGGGGACTTCGCCTTCAAGATAACTGATTCTCCCGAGGCGCAGGTAATCCTCCGGATCGTCCCTGCGGGCGACCCGCTCCAGAAGCAGCCGCGACGCGCGCGCGTAATCACCCTTATCGATGAGCGCGTCGATCCGCTCCCTGCCGTATGCATCGAACCGGTCGTATTCATCTACAAGGGCTACGATATCATCGTGCCGTTCCATCCCCCGGAGGATGTCGATAAGCGTCTCGAACGCCGTTTTATCGAAACCGGAAGCGAGGACCTCGCGGTACAGCCCGGCCGCGAGGGCCGGGTCATTCCATCGATGATACGCCGCCAGGCTCTTTCGGGGGGCCGGCGAAGACGGGAACGCCTTCGCGAAGGCCGCTGCATCCTCCTCGAATTCCTTTTCATGGCCGAGGAGCGCAAGTAGCGCCGAGTACTCCTCCCTCAACGGCAGAAACAGCGGAGCGCGACGCACGAGCGAGCTCCCGACGGCCCGGGCCTCCGCCATCGCCTTTCTGCCCGCAAGGATCTGCAGCCGGCGGTACTGCGCGGGAATGAAGGCCTCGTCCGTTTCGCCGAGCTCGGTATAGATGCGCGCCGCCTCGACGTAGGCCGCGCTGCCCTTAACGCTTCCCGAGCTATTTAGAAGTGATTCCGCGAGAAAATAGCGATAGGGATAGTTTCCTTCCGAGGCCCTCCCTTTCCTGAAGTATTTGACCGCCTCGCGGCTGTCCCGCTCGCGGTAATAGCTTCCAAGGTGAAACGATGCGCCGGCCGCCCCGCCGTGCAGGCGCTCCACCAGCACCTCATAAGGATAGTCCGGCACCTCCATGAATGCGCACGGACCGGCGGCCGGTCTTCCCGGCGCCCCATTCAGCGCCATTGGCTTGTCGTTCATGTCGGTCACGATCAATCGGAAGCGCCAGTCATCATCGGCATAGAGTTTAACCAGTATGGTAACAGGTTCTTCAGCCTTCGCCTCGATCACGCGGACCGATCGGCGGATACCCGCGTCGACGTTCTCGACCGCCGGGCGTCCATTGATAAACAGCCGGTATTCGCACGGTGAATACATTCTCAGCCTGACGGGCGCTCCGGGAGAAAGGGTGGTGACCGCATAGGCCACGCCCCGCTCCGGGTACAGAAGGCGCCTGAAATCGACCTCCCCGGTTTTTTCATCCGCGGTTATTTTTTTCCATCGCACCCCGTTCCCCGCCTCCGGCGGCGCTATTTCGGGCAGGAACGCATGGGCCAGATCGGCGGCGCCGAACCGGTAATAGGGCCCGGACACGCTCCAGTCCCGTACCGGGTGCAGACGCGCCAGGTATTCGGCCGCTTTGCCCGGCGCGAGCCGGCGCGCCAGCCTTTCGCGCTCGAGCGTGATGCTAAGACCGTACAGTCCCGCGTGCGGCGTCTTCCCCGCCTCGAGTGCGGCGACGATGCTCGAAAGGGCGCCGTCGACCCTGGCGAAGCCGTGCAGATCGGCCAGCGTAACGAGATCCGAAAAATAGAGCGCCGACTCGGGCGCCGCGGGAAATCGCAGCAACATGGCTTCTATGGAACCATAGAGCGCGTAATAATCGCCCCCGGCAAAGCTCTCGAATACGCGCTTTTCGTACGCGCGGATGCTCTCATCCGCCGCGGCCGCCGGAGCGGACCACAGCAGGAAGGCAGCGAGCGCCGTCGCGAGCGCTTTACCGGTCAGCCTTCGGCCCGCCATCTCTCACGCTCCGTATGATGATTCGCTCGTTCTCCTTCCGGTGAATGAAGATCAGAAAGTCCCGGAACTCACCGTACTCCGCCGGGCCCACCGACGAATCCCTGAACACGACGCTCGCCCTGAGCTCGATTTCCGCCTTCCCCCTCATCGCGTAATCGAAGCTCGCCGTAAAACGGGAAAGAGCGCGCCGCTCCGGACGCGGCAGGACCGCGACCTCCCATCCCTCGGGTATGCGAAAGCGCACGATCGTCTCGCTCGTCCATCCCCCCGATATCCTGACCGGGAAAACGCGCGACTTCATCATCCCGTATTCCCGGTAATAATCCGACGACACGATGAACGACGGAAAGGCCGCATACTCCCCGGTCATGGAGAGAAACGAGGGGATGCGCCCGTCGTACGAATAGGCAACCGGCCTTTCAGTCCCCGCCTGATGGACCGTAAGACCGGCAATGGACGCGCCGGTATATTTGGAATTCCAGTAGGACGCGATCCCCCGCAGCTTTTCGGGTTCATCAAGAAGCTCCAGGCGGATGGAGCGTGCGAAGGCCCCTCCCTTGGTCAATTTCCTCGTGAAGGCCGCACCACCCCTCGCGTCGATCGCAACCTCGGTGAGTACGGCGTCGGTATTCTCGTGGTAATATCGGGCCGATGTATTGATAAAGGAATGGCCCTTTTCGTCGATGACGAGCGCCTGAATATTCCGGTCCTCGGTCGGCAGCTCGCGGCATCCCGCCATTTTCGCCGTCGCGTCCAGGAAGACTCCTCCCTCCAGATTAACATAACAGATGGCGTGGTTGAACTGACCGATAAAGGGTATCGACCGGTCCAGCGCCCCGCGCTCCCTGGTCCGTACGAGCGCCATGCGCGCGTCGATGCCCGCTTTGCGCAGCATCGCTACGAGCACCAGCGTGAGGTCCTTGCAGTCCCCCATTCGCGTCGCGTAGGTCAGGTCCGCGCTCCGCGGCTGGAGCCCTCCGAGTCCGAGCTCGAAACCGACATAGCGTATCGATGCGTTGACGTGGTTGTAGATCTTTCTCATCTTTTCGAGGTCATCATCGCCGGGCCCGATTATGCCGGCGAGATCCTTCTGCATCTCGGCGCTCATCGTCGCGCGGCCGCGCATCAGCGAGGAGTACCAGCGGGCGGCCTCCTCCCAGGTGCCGTGCGAGCCCACGATGAGCGATGGGATAATCTCGCTCTGATGCGGCATGGCGACCTCATCCCTGTACGGCCGCAGGTTCCTGAGCACGAACCGGTATATGCGCCGGTCGCCCTCGCGCGTCACCGAGAGCCGGTCGTTCGCAAGCCCGCTCAGGCGTACATGCAGCCGCATGCTCTCGGGACGGCTGATAACGATGTTCGAAACCAGCGTTCGGTATCTCCCCCCCGCCATGATCCGCTGCCCTACATAGCCGCGGTACAGCCGCGCCTCCCCGCTTCGTATCCGGTAGCTCAGATCGACCACGCTCCCCCTGCCCAGCGAGGGTACCGAGAGCACCCTCGCCTGCACGTCGTAGTATGTCCGGCTCTCGGGGTCCGAGAGCGAGCGCACATACGACTCAGCCGATTCCACAACCTCGCCGCCGCGCGCAACGGTGCAGCGCACGTCCTCAACCCTGTCCGTGGACGGATTGAAAATAATATACTGCGTGGAAAAATCCCTTATCGCGCTTTCGGCGTTGATCCGGAAGATCCTGTGCACCGTCTTCTCGTACGACCCGTCGGCCGTAATATTCATCACGCACTCGTCGAGGAGCACCACCGCGGCCTCGTCCGTATAGGGCCCCGCGCCGTCGCCGGGAACGGGCGTTTCCGCAATACGGAAACGATCCAGCGGGTCGGGAACGCGCTCGATCGCGTCGAGATACTCTTTCATCCTGAAGTTGTCGGGATTGCGCGAAAGCGCTTCCCTCATGTAGCGCAGACCGGTCGGGGTGTTTCCCGCCCGATAATACAGCGATCCAAGATCGTACAGTATGCCGCTGTCGTCCGGGGCAAGCGCGACCGCCGCCGTGAGGTAGGGAAGCGCCGCCTCGTCTCCTCTGGCCGTCCGCACGGCGGCGGCGAGCCTTCGGTGCACATCGGCATCGCAGGGAAACAGGTGTACGGCCCCCTCGAGGACCGCCGCGGCCCTTCCGGCCTCGCCGGCGTGCTCGAGCGAATCGGCAAGCGACAGGGCATGCGTCCGGTTGTACCGGTCCATGCCGCACAGGATCTCGTACTCGGCGGCCGCGCTCGGGTACGTCCGTCGAAGGCGGTGAATGCGGGCCCGGACGGCCCTGCCGGCCGAAGGAAATCCCGATTCGATCAGGGCGTCTGCCCGTTTGAGCGCCTCGTCGTACCAGCCTCTTTCCGTAAAATACAACGACTCGAGCTCCGCCGCGGCGGGACAGGACGGGTTGATCTCCCGTATCCGGGCGATCAGGGGCGGCGCCTCGTGAAGAAAGCCAGCAGCTATCCTGCCTTCCGCAATCTTCGTTAGCGGCGCGAGCGCCGTGCGATCACCGTCCGCCGCCTGCCGCAACAGTATGCCGCGCTTCTCCTCGTCGTCCCGGCACAGGGCGAGATAATAGCGCGCCTGGCGCCCGTACACCTCGCTCGTGAGGGCGGCCTGGAACAGGGCCGCTGCCTCGCCCGTTTCCTCACTGTCAAGGCCCGCCGCATACATCAGGTAGCCGGCACGGAACGCATCATCCGGTCCGCCGCTGCCGGCGCGGGCAAGAAGACTTCGCAAAGCGGGAAACAGGGTTCCGCCGGCAGTCTTCGGGGTTTCATTGCCACCAGGTGCCGTTTGCCGAAGTGAAAGCTTGACGCCGTCCCGGAGCGAGTCGCTCAGTCTGATGAAAACGCGGTGCTTCCCGGGGGCGCATCGTACCGTCACACGGTACTGGTCGTGCACAAAGCGATGCCTCGAAGCGCTGTTGAACACGGGCCTCCCGTCCACCCAAAGCTCGGCCTGACCGGTCTTGCCGATACCGAGCAGCCGCGATTCCCCGGCCGGCGTCGTGAATTCGGCCGTGATAAAATATACGGCATCCGCCGTGTCAAGGCCCCTCTCTCCGATATCGAGGATCCCCATGCGATCAGCCCGGGCGTCGAGCCAGCGCACTGGATGGAGTTTCCCCGGATATACGGAAACCGCGGCGGTACCGTTATTCGTAAGGAGTGCGGCGCCGAATTCCGCCGCGCCCTCGGAATCGAAAGGCCCGATCACTCTGAAGTCCTTGATAAATCCGAGACCGTCGAGCATCCTTTCCGCGGTGGTGGTATCGCCGACGCGCAGCGCCAGCCATCCGTGCAGTATTCGTACACGGGCCCGCAACTCCTCGTTCCGGGCGACGGTCCCGTTCTCGGCGAGCAGCCGTTCGCATGCCCGAATCCCCGCGGGGATCAGTTCGGGATAGCGCAGCGCATCCGCCATCCTGAACACGCCGTATTCGATTGCCGCCGGATCATCGAGCCCGACCGCCGTCTGAACAAGCTCTTCGATCTCACCGCTATACTCTCCGCGCCAGAAGCGTTTTGCCGACGACAGAAACGGGTCCTGCGCCGCCTCCGCAAAAGCGAACGCGTCCACGAGGGCGATCACGATCATAACCGCGACAGCCGCCCCGAGAGTCCTGTATGGCATCGTTCGCACGGCTAGCGCGCCTCGCCGCCGTCCACCGGATCGACGAGCCGTACGGCCCTGTTCAGCAGCTTCCGGGCTTCGTCTTTCCTGTTCTGCCGGAGCAGCATCGATGAATAATCGACGTAGGCCTGCCGGTAATGCGGGAAGGACTTCAGGCACCGGCGGTAATAAACCTCCGCATCCTCGTCCCTGCCGATTTTTTCCATGAGCGCCGCCATCCGGTGCACGGGGACCGGGTTGTCCGCATCCGCCCTCTGCGCCGCGCGGTAAAAATTTTCGGCCGTCGTATAATCCTCACGATCGGAAAAGATATCGCCGAGTTCAAGGTCCGCGTAACTGTTCTCCGGATAGCGTTCCTTCATCAGCACTAGGGTCTTCGCCCCGTCCTCAAGGCGGCCCGCGTGGCGGTACAGTATGTACAGGTTGTAGTACGCGGGAATGATCGCGTCGGCGCCGCTGATCAGACCGAGAAGTTCGCTCTCCGCCTCCCTGATTTTGCCGTCGTTCAGCCGAATGCAGGCCATGTTGTTTTTCGCCATGGCCGGGTGTCCGGCCCCCGCGGCCGGCATCGCCTCATAGTGCTTCATGGCCCGCCGGGCGCTACCCTGGGCGCGCTCGACGGTATGATAATACCGGGCGAGGTTCCACCGCTCGCAGTCCGCCGTTGCCGGACGCTCCCCTCGCCGCGCGATATCGCCCTTCCACCCGTCCCCGCAGTCCGAAGGAAATCGCAGCGCAAGGGGCAGAAGCCCCGGCCTGTTCTCGATTATATCGTCCGCCCCGTTTCTCACGGTCGATGCGGCACAGGCGATTAAAAACACCGCGACGGCGGCGCCAATTCCCTTCATGGACCTCTCCCGATGTGAGCATAGTCAACGTACGATCCGTGCAAATTTCGCTTGAACCGGTGCTTCGATTCGGTTACACAGACAGGTGTGCGCCCGTTCCTGCCACGACCGCGCAGAAACAGTTGTACCGTTTATGACGCGCTTTTCAAGAGTTTTTCTTTGGATCGGTGAACGATGAATACGGGAGTCAGACTGCACCTGCTTTTTTGCGCCACGGCCGCGTGCCTCCTTCTGCCCGCGCATATCCCGGCGTCCGCCGACCGTGCGCGCGTTGACCCGTTCCACGAGGTCTTTTACACGTACTACACCGAAAGCAGGTCCGATGCCCGCCGGATGCTTTCCGCCCTCTTGAAGGACCGTACCCTTCGCGGCCGCGCCCTTATAAACGCCGGCAAAATTGACGAGATGGAAAGGCGCCCCGAACGGGCTCGTTCGTCCTACCGAACGGCGCTCGATTCCGGCGAAACGCTCGCGATTCCCTATCTCCATGCCGCCCTGCTTGAAAGCGGACCCTCGTTCGACGAGGAGATGCTTTCACGCCTCTCCACGGCGAAACCCGACCGCTGGCTCTCCTACGAGCGGGCGCTCGCGCATCTACGCTCCGGAGACACGGCCGGAGCCTTTCGTCTATTAGAGGAGGCCGTCGCACTCGGATTCAACTCGCGCGAACTCGTCCTGAGCGAACCGCTGTTCGATACCGTCAGAAGATCACCCGAATATTTGGAAATGATCGCGGGGATGAGCAGGGCTCCCTCCGGGCGGATAAAGCGGATGATCGAAGAGACCCGGCAAAACGAGCTGCGGGATACGCCCCTCGCCATGCGCCCGGCCATCATGAAAGCAGGAGAGCTCGAACGCAGGGGCCTGCTCGCGGAGGCCGAGCGCTCGCTTCGCGGCCTGCTCGAAACGCGCCTCTCGTTCAATGAGCGCAGCGTGGCGCTCTACCGGCTCGCTCGCCTGCGTGCCCGGCAGGGCGACGCGGCGGGCGCACGGGAATTCCTCAAACGCCACGCGGCGCACTTCAAAACGATCCGCGAGGATCCCACGGGCTATCGCGCGATCGTCCGGCCCCTGATGGGCGACATCATCGCCAACGACGATTCCGGGCTATTTTCCTATGCAGAAGCGGGAGAATATTGAATTGAGCACGTCGTCCGGTGTCACCTCGCCGGTAAGTGCCGCCAGGGTGTCGAGCAGCGACTGGAGCTCGAACGCGACGATCTCCGCGGGCCCGGCGTCCGCGAGCAGCCCCTCGGCCCTTCTGATCGAGGTGAGCGCCTCTTCGAGCAGGCCGGTCATGCGGACGTCCGCCACGAAAAAATCCTTCTGATCGACGAAATCCTCCGAAAGCGACACCCTTACCGCCGCCTCGAGCTCTTTCAAACCGCGGCCGGTTTTTGCCGAAAACGAGATGCCTTCGCCGCCAAGCTCCCCGCGCAGGCCGGCAAGCACCGCCTCGTCGACCAGGTCGGCCTTGTTGATGAGCACGATCCTTTTTTTACCTTCGGCGGCGTCCAGTACCCTGCGATCCTCTTCGAGTATGCCGGTCGAGGCGTCGACGACGACGACAAGCAGTGAGGAGGCCTCGATCTTCGCCAGGCTCAAGCCTATGCCCATCTCCTCGATCTCGCACGAGGGAACATCGATCCCGGCGGTATCGATGAGCCTGATGTGCATGCCCGCAATCCGGATGCTCTCGCTGATGGTGTCGCGCGTGGTTCCGGGTACCGCCGAAACGATTGCGCGCTCCGCGTTGAGCAGCAGGTTGAGCACGCTCGATTTCCCGACGTTGGGCCGGCCCACAATGGGAAGGTCGATCCCGCGGCTCACGCGCTCGCCGATGCGGCACTGACGAAGCACCCCCTCCACGAGCTCCCGGATGTAATTCAGTCCCTCGAGTGCCGCGCTGTTGCTGACGAACTCGATCTCCTCCTCGGCAAAATCGATCCCGCACTCGATGTCCGCCTTCAACGCGATGAGCCGCTCGCGTATCTCGTCGATCGCCCGTGCAAGCGATCCGTGCATCTGCCGTACCGACGCCTCGATCTCCCATTCACCCCTCGCCGTGATGATATGGTTGATCGCCTCGGCCTCGGTAAGGTCGATCTTCCCGTTATGAAAAGCCCTGCTCGAGAACTCGCCCGGACCGGCCACCCGCATGCCGCGCGCCAGGAGGAGGGCCATGATCCGGTTGACGATGAGCGGGTTCCCGTGGCAGAATATCTCGGCCATGTCCTCGCCCGTGAAGCTGGCAGGCGCGCGGTATACGAGCAGGACGACATCGTCCACTATCGTCCGCCCGTCGAGGATCGAACCGTACACGGCCCGGCGGTGGGCGAGCGCGTCCGGACGGCTGAACAAAGACGCGACGGCCCTGAATGTATCAGGGCCGCTCACTCGTATGATCGCTATCGGCGAGTTCACCGGCGGCGTCGCCGGCGCGCAAATGCTGTCCTCGTACATCACGGTCGTGTTACCTGCTGGGCGATATCTTCACCTTGCGGTAGATTCCCAGACCCTCGCTTTTGGTGGTGACACGGGAATCGTTCTGAAGCGAGAGATGTATCAGGCGCCGCTCGAACGGGTTCATCGGCTCGAGCGTCCAGGGCTTGCCGGTCTTTATAACCTTGAGCGCTATGTCCTTCGAGAGCTTCCTGAGGGCCTTTTCGCGCTTCGCCCTGTACGATTCTATGTCGAGTATGATCTTCTTGTCGCTCCTGGTCGTGTTGTTCACCATCAGGTTCACGAGGAACTGCAGCGACTCCAGCGTCTTTCCTTTCTTCCCGATTATCAGGCCTGACTTTGAACTCTCAATCTCAACATATACCTTGTTTTCGCCTTCCTTGATGTCCCGGACCGTACCTTCGATTTCCATCTTTTTGAGTATTGTCAGAAGTATCTCTTTCGCAATTTCCCCAACGTCGGCGGCGCTATCGTTGTAGTACACGCGCAGCTTGGCGGGCCTGGAGACGCCGAACCCGAATATTCCGCTCTTCCCCTGGTCGAGCACCTCCATCTTAACCTTCGAGACGTCGTCGATATTGAGTTCGGCCATCATTTTTCGTGTTGCGTCCTCAACCGTCTTACCCTCAATCTCCAACACCTTCATATACGCCTCCTCACCGAAATAATAGAGTTACCGCCTGCATCGGGGGTACCGGCTCCCGCACCGCCTGCGGGAGAGCAGGCGCATATCCCCGATTATCGCGGCAGGTCAACTGTGCCGCACGGCGGATACCCCGCGGGCCGCGCCGTGCGAGAAAAGATCATTCCGCACTCTTCCTGTTCCCCTTTCTGCTAATGTAGAGCTGGTGCAACATCTGCAGGGCGTTCTGCATGATCCAGTACAGCACCAGGCCCGACGGCATGTTCCAGAATATGACAATGAATATGAGCGGCATGAACATCATCATCTTCTGCTGCTGGCCCACCGCCTCTCCGGTGGTCATGCGCTGTTGAAGATAGGTGGTTCCCGTCATGATGATCGGCAATATGTTTACGTTGAACCCGGATATCGTGAATATGGTGTCCGGAAGCGAAAGGTCCCGGATCCACAGAATGAACGGCGCCTGCCAGAGCTCGATCGCATTGATCAGCGCGCTGTAGAGCGCGAAGAAGAAGGGCATCTGCAGCAGGAGCGGCAGGCAGCCGCTTGCCGGGTTGACCTTGTTCTTCTTGTAGAGGTCCATGATCTTCTTGTTGAGCACCTCGGGCTTGTCCTTGAACTTCTCGCGGAGCTCGGTTATCTGAGGATTGAGCGCCTGGAGCTTCTTCATCGATTCCGTGGATTTCTGCGTCAGCGGAAGAAGGACGATTTTTGTCAGGATCGAGAAGACCACCAGTGACCAGCCGAAGTTGCCGAAAAGGATGTTAATCTTCAGAAGGGCCCACAGCAGAAAGTCGCGTATCGGCTCTATCCACTTGCTTACGTCGGCCGCGTCTATAATGCTCTCCGAAACGGCCCGAAGCTTGTCCTTGTCCTTCTCTCCTGCATACACCTTGAAGTTTCTGGAAAGTGTTTCCCCTGCCTTGAGCTCATCGAGGGGCAGATACATCCCCGCCCTGAAGCCGGTTCCAGGCCTGTTGTCCGCTATCACGCCGCTCCCCGAAAAATCCTCGGGAATCATTATGAGAAGGAAATACCTGCTCATCGTCCCGACCCACTGGATAACGCCGTTTTCTTTTTTTACGATTCCCGCTTTTGAGAAAAAGCCGCCGCCCTTCGAGGTCTTCTCGAAGCTGTTGTCCACGGAATAGATCCCATGGACCTGGTTGTAGGTATTGTCGAAGTTCATCGCGGGCCCCAGAAAATCCGAGGCCGAGAAGATGACCGCTCCCCCCGGAAAGACCACGCTCCTCCTGCCGGCGTTTTGCAGCCGGTACGAAACGGTGAAATAGTCGGCGTCCTTTACGAACCGAAAGGTCTTCTCGATGCGCACCGGCACATCCTGCATCGTGACGGCGGCCACGAACCGTACCTCCTCGTTCGAGACCTTTCCCGTTCCCCACAGCACCTCGTCCAGGGCCCCGCCCTCAAGAAACTCGTTCTCGCTCAAGTGCAGGGGAAAATCGAACCTCCCCTTCGCCTGAAAACCGCTGTTCTCGACCACAAGCTCGGTGCCACGGGCATTGTACTTGAAGCTCTTCATAGCGGCGCCCTTGTTGGTCAATACGATCCTGTACTTGTCGGTCGTAACTGTTATCGACTCTTCCTTCGCTGCGCCGCGAACCGTAATGACCCCTCCGGCGGGGGCGCGCGGAATCTCATGAACGGCCGGGGCAACCGGCGATTTTTCAACGCGCTCCTCCGGCACCGGGGCCTGTACTCCCTGCGGATCTTGAGGCCGCACGAAAAAGTAGGACCACAGGAGCCAGACCCCCAGGGCGAGCACGACTGCAAGCAACGTTCTTTTTTCCATTATCCATCCTTCTGAGGTTTAACTGATGTTGCCGGCCGCCAACCGCAATAGTCGGGAAAACCGCCGCAGGCCGTAAGTACGCGCGAGGTACAACAGGGCGCAAGGATCGGTTCCTTGATGGGAGGGGTAAACCCGTGGAAGTCGCGGCTATACGGACAAGTCCGGGACGGCTCTATGGAACGGGGTCGTAGCCGCCCCTGCAGAACGGGTTGCAGCGAGCCACGCGTGCGACCGTCAGCATAAGCCCTTTCACCAGTCCATGCTTATCGAGTGCTTCCATCGCGTACATCGAGCATGTCGGAATAAACCTGCATGAAGGCGGAAGGTACGGAGAAACAAGCGCCTTGTAAAGACCTATCAGCTTTCCCAACGTCATCACCGCGAAGGCGCTCACTCTGTTCATCGCTTCAACACACCTGACATCCGAAAAAGTCCCCGCATTGAATCCCGCGCCTTCCGGTATTCCAGACCGTCGAAAGCGCCGGTCGGGCGCAGCACAAGAAAATATCCTTCATCCATCGACGGCAACATCTCCCTGCATAGTGCCCGTATTCTTCGCTTCGCCGTGTTCCGCATGCACGCAATGCCGTATCGTGCGCCAATGGAAATGCCTATCCGTATCACGCGTTCACCGCTTTTTTGCGAGCCGCTTTGCGTCGATGAAGCCCCGTTAGATTTCAATCTTAACACGATTAACTGGATTCCTTCACTATTGAACCGCTTCCCCTTCTCGAATACCTCTTGATAATTCCCTTTTCCCTTCAAGGAATAGATCTTCTTCACCCGGTCATATCTCTATTTGGGCAGCCTCTTCTCGTCGGAAACGGTCAGCTTGTGCCGTCCCTTCGCCCTCCTCCGCCGTAAGACCTCTCTGCCTTCAGGAGTGCTCATACGCGCGCGAAACCCGTGCGTCCTGTACCGTTTGATTCGGCTTGGCTGAAATGTCATCTTCATCGCTTACACCTCATTATTATTTATCATATAGTTGCATATCATCGGAATGCAATTAATCCTCACGGTCGGGAACAACAAGACCTCCCTGCGCTGGGGCAGGGTATCCGGTACAAAAGCCGGCTAAAAAGCATTTTCAGTCAAGAGGAAAACGATAAATTAAATCAAATAAATGTCAAATTCTTTTTCTACCGGGGTGAGAGGCTCATTTACGCGCATAAACCTCGATTGTGTCGGAAAAACGCAGAAGCGGCGCCACCCGCCCGTATAAAAGGCTGAAAGGCCGGTAAAACGGGGAAGCCCTGTGCACAAGTCGATCGGGGTGCATGCCCGCGGCACGAACCATAACCGCGCGAAAGCCCATCCTTTTTAAAATCCGTACCGCCGAGGCGGGCGAGAAGTCGATCCGGTGGTCTTCCGGGTGGCTCTCCACCCAGCCATTTCTGTCGAACAGGAACTGGGGGCCGAATACGGAAGGGGCCGAGAAGGCGAAAATGCCGGCCGGGTTGAGGAGCGCGTAAATACGCTCTATGACCTCGCGCGGATGTTCGCAGTGCTCAATGAAATACCAGGCGGATATGATATCGAAGGTTTCGTCGAATTCAGCGTTTTCGAAGGGCGTGTTCGCCACCTGTAAGCCCGACTCCCGTCTGCACCAGTCACAGGCATAGCGGGATAT
This sequence comes from Spirochaetota bacterium, assembly GCA_018263175.1. Taxonomy (GTDB): domain Bacteria; phylum Spirochaetota; class UBA4802; order UBA4802; family UBA5368; genus MVZN01. Next base: position 11,388 of record JADFDB010000013.1, on the reverse strand, counting down.
CTCCACGCCACGCACCCGGCCTATGCCGGCATCCCTCGCGCTTTCCATGAAGAAGCCGAGCGCCGAACCGATGTCGAGCAGGCCCAGGGCGCTATGCGGCGGCTTCCTGCCGTGAAGCGCGAGGATCTTTTTCAGGCGCGCGTCCGCGAGGCGACGGATGGCGTCCCTGTCCTCGGCATAGGTCTTTCCGTACTGGTTTCGGTAATCGTCGAGAAAATAGCGTTCGTCGTAGTGCAGTGGTCGATACGCGGAATTAAAGACGATGCCGCAACGACGGCACCTGAAAAAACGGCAGGCCCGGCCGGAAACCGGTTTCCCGCCGGGCGCGGCGCAGAGAGGGCACGCCGGTCCTCCGGGCGGCGGAACAGCCGGCGTGCTACCCGTTCTTTTTCCTTCTTTTTGCCGGCTCAATGACGATCGGAACTCCCTTGATCTTCACGTTTTCGAACGAGAGCAGCACGAGCTCCGCGTACTGCTCGGGCACCTCGAGAAACGAGTATGTGGGATGGATATCGATCTTTCCTATCTGCTTGCCGTCGACGCCGGACCTCTTGACCACTTCGCGGATAAGGTCGCCCGGAGAGATACCGTGGTTTTTGCCTATGTTGATAAACAGCCGCGCGCGGCCGTCCTTGATGTCCTCGAAGAGGACCGAGCCCGCCGTCTGCTTTCGGGTGAATTTATCCGTGGACAGGTCGAGCCTGGAAATGTCGCCCAGGCTTTCCTTCAACAGTGCCGCAGCGATGCGCTTCGTGGCCCCGAAGAAGGGGAGGCGCTTTCTTAACAGCTTTACGAGCTTAACATATTCGGTCAGGTCTTCCGTCAGCGCGACATCGAGCACCTTCTCTATTTTCTTCTCCTGATTCATTGAATCCTCTCACATAAAAATCGTCACTCACCAGGAGAAACCCGGCTTCTGCGGGAAGCTCTGTTGTGACATGGCGGCGGTCATATACGTTGGGATGGCAGTAGCGCAACTTTCTCTGACAGTGTGTTCGAAGCGCCCGGCAGGCGGCCTCTCATGCGAAAAAACCTTGGACAGTATCGGCACCCGATATAAAATAGCAAGCAATTTTCGCCTCACCCCCCTCCCTGAACGCGACAGCGATAGCCGACATTGCGTACGGTCTCGATGATGCTGTTGAACTCATCGCCAAGCTTCCCCCGGAGGCGTCGGATATGTACATCGACGGTCCTGGTGCCGCCGATATACTCGACGCCCCATATTCTGGCCAGGAGATCCTTCCGCGAAAAAACGACCCCCCTGTTCTGGGCCAGAAGCCTCAACAGCTCGAACTCTTTGTAGGTGAAATCAAGCTTCTCGCCGTTAAGATAAATCGCGTATTCCGAGAGGTTTATTTTGATGTTTCCGATCGCGATGGTGTTCTCGTCATCCAGCAGGTTTTTGTCCCAGAGGAGCCTTCGCACACGGCTGCCCAGTTCGCTTTTCCTGAAGGGATAGAGCACGAATTCATCGTAAAACCACTCGTGATCGAGCCCTTCCAGGTGCCCGACCCTCAGGATCAGGAGTACCGGCACATCCTGGAGCTTTTTCCGAAGCCGTGAAAGATGGAACTGTATCAGATCGTTCGTCTCGAACAGGTCGGCGTCGATCGCCAGCAGAATCGTGCCCTCGCCCCTGACCGCATCGACCGATCGGAACACGCGAACATCGTGGTCGGCATACTGCGCCGTAAAATCGTCGACCAGTTCCCCGTTGCCCGACAGGAGGCCTATGCTGCGTTCGGATTCCTCACTCACGATTGCCCGAGACCTCGCGGTAAATATCGGTGTAGCGGGCGGCTACGTTTTCCGCGTAAAAATCCCTCACCTTGCGGCGATTGTTCCCGGAACACCGTTTGTACAGGCCGTCATCGTCCATAAACCGTCGTACTGACCAGGCGTATCCCTCAACATCGCCAACGTCGACGAGCAGCGCGTTTTCACCGTTTTTCAGAAAGTCGACCTGCCCACCGTGATTGCTGCAGATGATCGGAAGTCCGCAGTACATCGCCTCCATAAATACTATCCCGAAGCCCTCGTGCAGTGACGTGGAAATGAACACATTCGAAACTTCTATATAATCGAACTTCTGGCGTTCGGTGACGTACCCGGTGAAGACGACCCTCTCTCCCATGTCGAGTTTGTCCGCGAGCGATTCGAGATATTCCCGTTCAGGCCCGTCTCCAAGCACGAGCAGGCGCACCCGCACGTCGGTGACCGCGGCAAGCGCCCGGATCATCTGGTCGATCGCCTTTCGCTTGATGAGCCTGCCGATGGTGATGAGGAGAAACTCGTTTTTTTTCAATCCGAGGGCCGTGCGTTTAACCCCCGAAAGAAGCGGGGGATGAAACGCGAGCGGGATAATGCCGACCTCCTTCTTCGGCGCATAATAGCGCAGTGCGTTGTCGCGCGTATTGCTCGACTGGGCAATAATGCGGTCCGCCCGGTTCATGATGAACCGCACCACGTTCCGCCAGAAAAAACTGCGGTGCGGCGACATCTTTTTGCTGGGATCGTAGATGTCCCCCCCGTGGAGCGAAAGCACGTTGGGGATCCGGAAGATAAGCCCCAGCGCGTACCCGAGCGGCCCGGACGGCACGGCGAAGTGGGTGTTGATGACGTCGTAACGGTTCTGCAGACACAGCCGCAGGCCCCGGCTAAATCCGAAAGGGAGATAGGAAAGCATGGAGAGAAAGCTTGCCGCGTCTCTCGATTTTCGAAAGAATATCGGCACCCGGTAGACGTTGATTCCGTTCACCCGCTCGTAATAGGGAAGTCCTTTGAACCACGATGTCAGCACGTCAACCTGCGCGGTTTTCACCCATTCCAGGGCAAGGTCCATCGTCGCCACCCCCCCTCCGCCGCCGAGTGGAGGAAATTCATAATTAATGATGAGTATTTTCAAGAGAATATCTCCGCAGATTGATACCGGCACAGGCTCAATGATCATGCCTTCTCTGAAATAGTAAAGTTATTTTTGGCCCCGGGCGCTTTTAGCTATTCCGGCGTGCAGCATGGCAAAGGCATCCCGATGGGCAGCGTCCGTAATTAATATTGACACCTTCCAGGCCCCGTTTTATGCTCGGGAGGTCCATGATGCACGGAAAAATATTCTATCCCTATATTCAAACGGCGGGACCTCATGAAAAAAAGCTTGGCACTTGTAATCGCACTTGCCTGGATCGGAGTATCGGCATGCTCAACGATCGACGTAGCCCTTACCAAAAAGGTCGATGCCAGCAAAAAACTCAATAAAGTGGCCGTATTCCCTTTCGAGGTAAAGGGCGCCGGCTGGGGGGACGAGTTCTCCGATGCAATCAGTCACTGTTTCTTTAAAACAGGGCGGGTTGAGGTTGTGGAGCGGGAGGCGCTCGAGCGTATCCTCAGAGAGCAAAACCTCTCGATGACCGGCCTTATCGACGATAAAAGCGCCGTAAAGGTCGGAAAGCTTTTGGGCGCCGACGTCATCCTGGTCGGCCGCGGAAGCGCGCTTCGCGCCAGTGATAAGGGAAGGGAGGTCCCCAATCTCATCGACACCTTCACCCTCAAGGCGCTCAGCGTGGAGACCGGCGACATTTTGTTCATCGTCCGGAAGGAGCCCGGAAGGGAGTGGTCCGGCCGCTATTACGCCAAATTCTGTTGCAGCCTCTCGCTCATCTGGGACCGGAACGACATCCTTATAGAGAGCTCACGGTACGACGATATTTCGCGGCAGATCGTGTATAAGGTGCTTGCTGCTATCGATGAAATAGAAAAGAAGAAGAAGCTTTAATGATCCATCACCTTTTGAAAACAGTGCTTGCGGCACTGCTCGTTCTGTCCGCGACGGCCATATACGCCGCCGACTTCGATGAGCTCGACAAGCCCCCTGAAGGCGCGCACAGCGGCCAGATGCTCCTTGGCGCTTTTTTTTCCATCGGCATGCCCTTCGGCGACTGCATGGACGCCGAGCAGTCCTTTCTCGACGGCTCCTATCACCGGCTGAGCGACGAAACCGTAAAGGCCTTCGAGGTGTCGCATTTATTTTTCAGCATAGGACTCACCTTCGAATATATGCCCTTCGATAATGTCGGGGCAAAAATCAGACTGAAGCGGAACAGCGTGGTGCAGAAGACCAATTTCGGCGCTCAGTACGCAAACTGGCGTGGATATCTCTACAAGGACCTGTCGTTCTACCTGGGACCGTCCTTTCACCTCACCACGCGTAAACGCTGGGATTTCACCTTAACGCCCATGATCGGATACGCATTCGCAACGTACCATGCCGCGCCCGTCGCGAAGAACATCCTTGTTGAGGACGTAAGCGGCGACCGCGTCACGGGGGATAACGCGCGAAGCTTCTCCGCCCTCACCTACGGTGCCGAGCTCAACTGCACCATTTATTTCTCCGGGGGCCTGTTCGTCGCGTTTGGCTGTGACTGGACGCGGATGAATTGCAGCTTCGGAAAGCCCTTCGACATCACCAATCCGCAGGATGTTCCCACCAGCCGCGTCTATTTCGATGGCGCGACCTCGGGCACCATCGACGCCGTCGCGTTCACGCTGACCGCCGGGTACGCCTTTTCAAACTAACTCGTCCGCCGAAACAAGCCCAGCCCGCGTGAGCAGGCGAAGCGCGTTCAGCGTGACCCATGGATCGCGTCGGGCACGGCCCATCATCCGGCCGTCCTCGCGCAGCATCCCGCGCTCCCATCGCTCTGCGGGATACGAACCGTCGGCATTCTGTCCGGCAATCAGCGTGTTGAAGGCGGCGTTCGCCCTGCCGTCGCCAAACCGTCCCGCACGGGCAACCGCGACGAGACCCGCGAGCGTATCGTACTGCAATAGAACCGGGAACCCCGTACGTCCAAAGTCCGCCGTTCTCCCGCCGGCCGCACACACGGGGGCTCCGCCGCGTGTGGTCTCCGCGAAAAGACGGTTTGCGAGCAGGAATTCCGCCCCGCGAACCGCCACGTCTTCGAGGCGGCCGTGTCGCTCCCCGAATTCAAGCAGCGCCATCAGACACTCATAAGTGGCGAATACACAGCTCGAAACCGATGCGTCACCCTCGCGCTCAAGCCCGGAACCCGCCTTTCTGAAGAGCAAAAGTCGCATCACGTCCATCGAGCCGGCGATCGGACAGTGCAACCATCCGCCGTCATGACGCTGATGAGAACGTATCCATGCGACGCCCCGTTCCGTCCGCTCGTCATCGAAGCCCGCCTCGAGCAGGCGACGCACCATGGCGCCCGTAATGCACGCGGCCTCGAGGCCGGGCTTCCAGTTCATAATGAACCCGTCCGAGCCGCCGCGGCAGTTCAACATAATGAACTCCGCGGTGGCGTTCACAACCGGGTCCCTGCGGTCATAGCCGCGGGCCACTGCCTCCGCAAAACGCCACATGGCCCCGCGCCCGAACAGGTCGAAACGCTTCGTGTCCCCCAGAACGCCCCCCCGCGCGGCGGCGAAGAAGCGGCGGCGGACCTCGGACGAACACAACTCCGTATACAGGGCCAGAACGGCGTCGTCACCATATATCGGTCTCAGAATATCCCGGACGCACAGGTGACGAATCTCCGGTCCGCATTCGGACATAAGCCAGGGGACCGGGTTGCCGTTCAGGTACACGTTCATTGAACCCTGTAGGTGCCGGTCAGCTTTTTCATCTCATTACCGGCCGCATCCCTCAGTTCAAGCTCAATGCCGTGTGCTCCTTTAGACCAGATCGCATTATGGCGAAGTATTTCTATGCGCGAATAATCCGGGTCGTAATCCCATTTTACCCGCTTACCGTCAACCCTGAGTGAAATGGAATTCAGGTCGAGGCCGCTGCCGATGTCGGACACGGAGATATACAGCGGCCTCCCCGGGGAGACTCTGCCGGGAGCTTTAAACCGTGCAACGGGAGGAGCGTCGTCACGCAGCAGGAAGAAGCCGGCCATGCGGTGGCTTGAATGCACGAAGGAGCTCGTTTCAGGGTTGTAGCGGTTCCCCGCATAATGGAACCGTCCCGTGGCCGGATTGATCTGATAGATCCCGACTTTCGCTCGGTCATCACCCGTGTACTCGATCGACACCTCCATCGGCTGATCGACGCAGAGATCGGGCGGATAGGCAGTATAGACGTCTCCCCTTGCTGAAAGGCCCGGAACGGCGATACGCAACGGCGGGTCCTGCTTCAGCCACACGCGCTCGGGGTACAATGCGGCCTTTTCCGAGAAGCCCAGGGTAAACCGCCCATCCCCGCTCGACAGACGCAGCTCTTTTCCTTTAACAAGGTTCGGCGAAAACACCCGCACCGGTTTTTCGAGCACCGGCCCCGCACGCAGATCGAACTCAAGCAGGGCCCTGTTGTCGTTGGCGTCGTACGCCGCAATCACAACGTGCGCCTTCTTCCCGAGCCGCGACGTATCAATCCTGCCCTCGCTTCCCGTTCTCGAATAGAGGTAGTGGGTGTACCGGGTACCGCTCGTCGCCGAATAATTATAATAGAGCCCCAGGAGGTGGCTCTCTTCTCGTTTCATACGGTCGAAGCGTGTTTCGTATATCCTCTTTCCGTCTATCATGAGCTCGATCCGGTACACCGCTATCCTGCTGGTATAGCCCGCCCGGTCGCCGGCCGCGACACAGAGCCCCACGAGACCGCCGACGATCGGCGCGCCGCCCCATGCTGGCCGATATATCCCGTCGGGCGATTTCTTGACAGGGCTCGTCACACGACCGGCATTGCCGCCGTCGATATGGGACCGCCCGTCAAGCGGCATCAGACTGAGCTCGAAAAATTCGGGGGGGATGGTATCGCCGATAGTCACTCCATGGCGAAGCGGATTGAGATGCACTCCTTTTTCGTCGCGCACCTCGAAGTGGAAATGCTCCCTTCCTATTCCGCTGTCTCCTGAATAACCGATATGCTCGCCCCTGCGGACCGGAATATCATCGCGTGTGAACTCCAGCCTGAAATCCTCCCGGTCCAGTATCTTCGGCCCGTACTTCGCAACAGCGGCATTCGCGAGCACCTTGTCGGCGAAGCCGTCCAGGTGTCCGTAAAAGGTCTTCCTCCCATCCTGGTGCGTGATGAACACGGCGTAACCGATTCCCCATTTCTGATACATCACCGTGCTGATAAATCCATCGTCCGCGGCGGCGATCTTGAACCCCTTTACGCCCCCGGTGCTCACGTCGAGTCCGAGGTGAAAGCGCGTTCCCCTCGGCTCGCAGAAGGTGCCGGTGATGCGCTCCGGGCGGTCGATAGGCCAGTTGAGCATCCGGGGAGGCGATGGGGACATGGCGGAAAGTGCGAGCGGCATGACCAAAAGGCAGAGCACCGCGAGCCCGGCCCGGTGAAACGCGTCGGTGAATGGGGCATGGCGTTTATAAAGCATTGGCGGCATGCACTGTTTTGACAGGAGCGGCGTCGGCGTCGCTCCTGTCAGCGGGCTGACAGCCGGGAGAGGTTTTGCCGTATCGTCGCATTGCCCGGACTCAAACGGTCGGCCTTTTTAAAATATTCGAGGGCGTCCTTCGGCTTTCCCATCTTCTCCAGGCACAGGCCCATGTTGTTCAACAGCTCGGATGATGACGGCGCCGCGGCCAGGGCGGCGGCGAACGCGGTGCTCGCCTGCGTATACCTTCCCATCCGCATCAGCGTCATGCCGAGACCGTTGTATGCGGCGAAAAATTCTGGATCAAGAGAAATCGCCTTCTCGAAAAATTCCTTCGCCCTCCAGTAATTCCCAAGGCCGTACGCCGATTTGGCGACCACATAATAGGCGATCGGATTCTTCTGCAAGGCCAGGGCGCGCTGCGCAAACGGCTCCGCGTCCCTGTAACGCCTGAGGTCGAGAAGCAGCAGCCCCAGGTCGATGAGAGGATCAGGCAGGTCTTTCTGGATATCGGCGCACCGGCGGAAGTGCGCGATCGCGGCCTCGTGATTCCCCATCTTCCAGTGGTTATGCGCCGCGAGAAAGCGCAGGGCGTAGTTCGGCGAGTTCTCCTGGAAGTCCCGTTCCACCGAAAGTTCGGAAGCGATCTTCTCGAGCGACTCGCGGTATTTTTTTTCCTGAAAGAGTTTCAGCGCCTCGTCATACGAGGCGTACACCGCGCTTACCGGCATCAGGAGAATCGCCGCAATGCATATCAATTTTTTCATGATCGTCCACGCTCCCGCCCGGTCGCAGCGGGGGCCATGCGGCCCCCGTTTTGCGCCGAAGCTACTTTTTTCGGCCCTTTTCCTTTACGGCCATCTTCGCCCGTGCCGTCGCCTTTGTCACGGGCTTCAACGGTTTCTTACCAAGTTTCTTCACCACTTTTTTCGCCGCCGGCTTCTTTACCGCCGGCCTGCTTTGGGGCGGTGCCGCCTTCTTTACCGCTTTGGCCGGTTTCGCCCTCTTGACCGCCGTCGCCTTCTTCGCCGGTTTGGCCGGCTTCGCCGACTTCACCGGCTTTTTCACCGCCGGCTTTTCCTTTTTGGTCTTTTCCGCCATGCCGCGAATCGCCGCCTGGGCGGCAGCGAGGCGCGCTATCGGCACCCTGAACGGCGAGCAGCTTACGTAGTCCATCTCGACCCTGTGGCAGAACTCGACCGAGGACGGCTCGCCGCCGTGCTCACCGCAGATACCGACCTTCAGGTTTCTGCGCGTCTTCCTGCCGCGCTCTATCCCCATGGCTATCAGCTCACCGATGCCCTCCTGATCCAGGATCTGGAACGGGTCGCTTGGAAGGACCTTTTTCGCCAGGTAATCCGGCACGAAACCGCCGATGTCGTCGCGGGAAAATCCGAATCCCATCTGGGTGAGATCGTTCGTGCCGAAGGAGAAAAACTCCGCCGTCTCCGCGATCTTCCCCGCAGCGAGTGCCGCGCGGGGAATCTCGATCATCGTGCCGAACATGTAATCGATCTTGCTTACGCCGTACTTTCTGCACACCTCTGCGTAAATTTTTTCCACGATCGCTTTCTGGTGGTCAAGCTCCGCCCTGGTGCTCACCACCGGAATCATGATCTCGGGCGCCACCTTCTTCCCTTCGCGCGTCAGCTCTACGGCCGACTCGAGAATGGCGCGCACCTGCGTCTCGGTGATCTCGGGATAGGTGATCCCGAGGCGGACCCCGCGGTGCCCCATCATCGGATTGGACTCGTGGAGCGCCTCGGCGCGTTCATTGAGCTCGTCGATCGTGATGCCGAGACTCGATGCGAGCCGTTCGCGCTCGTCCTCGCGGTGGGGCACGAACTCGTGCAGCGGCGGGTCGAGCAGGCGTATGGTGACGGGTAGCCCGTCCATCTCCTCGAGAGTGGCCTTGAAGTCCTTTTTGATAAACGGATACAGCTCGGCGAGCGCGGCACGGCGCTCCTTTTCATCCTTCGAGATAATCATGCGTCGCAGGAAGAAGAGGGGCTGCTCCGAATTTTTCCCGTAAAACATGTGCTCGGTTCTGAAAAGGCCGATTCCCTCCGCTCCAAATCCTCTCGCCTTCGCGGCGTCTTCAGGGGTATCGGCGTTAGTCCGCACCTTGAGCCGGCGGCTGGCATCGACGTGTTTCATAAAGTTCACAAAACGCGGGTTCTCGGTCGAATCCATCATGGAAAGCTTTCCACCGTAGACGTATCCGCGGGTCCCGTTCAGCGTCAGATACTCTCCCTCGCCGAAGGTCCGGTCTCCCACGCGCATCGTTTTCGCATGCACGTCCACATGCAGTGCCCCGCAGCCGACGATGCAGCATTTGCCCCAGCCCCTGGCCACCAGCGCCGCGTGCGAGGTCATCCCGCCGCGCGCGGTGAGAATGCCGATCGCCGCGCGCATCCCCTCCACGTCCTCAGGGTTGGTCTCCTCGCGAACCAGCAGAACCTTTTTCCCCTGGCGCGCCCATTCCACCGCGTCATTGGCGGTAAAAACGATCTGGCCCGTGGCGCCGCCGGGACCGGCGGGAAGACCCTTCGCCAGCACGGTCGATTCCCTCTCGGCCGCCGGGTCGACTATCGGATGCAGCAGCTCATCGAGCTGGGCCGGCGAAACGCGCATAACCGTCTCGTCGGCCGAGATGAGCTTTTCATCGAGCATGTCCATAGCCATGTTCAGCGCGGCGGTGCCGGTGCGCTTGCCGACGCGGCACTGCAGCATCCACAGGCGCCCTTCCTGGATCGTAAACTCGATATCCTGCATGTCCTTGTAATGCCTCTCAAGCCGCGTGCGGTAGGCATCGAGATCGCGGTACGCCTCGGGCATCGCGGTCTCGAGCGATGGCAGGTGCCGGTTCTGTTCGTTCTTGGTCACTTCATTGAGCGGGTTCGGCGTGCGTATCCCCGCAACCACATCCTCGCCCTGGGCGTTCACGAGCCATTCCCCGTAGAAGTGGTTGTCGCCGGTGGCGGGGTTGCGCGAAAAGGCCACGCCGGTTGCCGAGCTCGCGCCCATATTGCCGAACACCATGGCCTGTACGGTGACCGCGGTCCCCCAGCCGTCCGGAATGCCTTCGATGCGCCGGTACGAGATGGCCCGCTTCCCGTTCCACGAAGCGAACACCGCGCCGATCGCCCCCCATATCTGTTCGAGGGCATTGTCCGGGAATTCCCTGCCGATCACCTCTTTCACCCTAGACCGGAAATCGTCGCAGAGCGTTTTAAGATCGGTCTCGCTGATGTCGGCGTCGGTGGCGTAGGACTTGCGATTCTTGAGATCGTGCAGCATCCCGTCAAGCTGCACCCTGATGCCCCTGCCCTCCTCAGGCTCTATACCCGCCGCCTTTTCCATCACCACGTCCGAATACATCATGATGAGGCGCCGGTAGGCGTCGTATACAAAGCGGGGGTTGCCGGTTTTTTTAATCATTCCGGGGATGGTGGCAGAGCAGAGCCCCACGTTCAGCACGGTCTCCATCATACCGGGCATCGACGCCCGCGCGCCCGAGCGCACCGACAACAGGAGCGGATTTTCGGAATCGCCGAACTTCGCTCCCATAATCCGCTCGACACTCTTCAGCGCGTCCAGCACCTCCTTCTCGAGTCCCGCGGGATACTTCCCTTTATTGGCATAGTATTCATTGCATACGTCGGTCGTGATCGTAAAGCCCGCGGGTACGGGAATGCCGATCTGGCACATCTCGGCCAGGTTGGCCCCCTTCCCTCCGAGGAGATTTTTCATTTCGGCCTTTCCATCGGCCTTCTTTCCTCCGAAAAGATACACTCTCTTCGCCATTTTGACGCTCCTTTGTCTTTATCTATGATTAGAGATGCCGCGAAACCGGAGAAGCTCCGGGCTTTCCCTCCGCCTGCGGGGAGCGCCCGGAAGAATCCCGTTGTTTACGGCACGTCTATTCGAGTTCCCGCGAAACCCGGAAACGCTCCCGCGCGGGAGCGCTCTCGCACCCCGCCGGTTAATACAAATACCAAAATAGTAAATTGTAAAGATTAAT
>JADFDB010000139.1 GCA_018263175.1 Spirochaetota bacterium | reverse complement strand
GATACGACGATGCCGAATTTGAGTCCCGACGCGTCGAGTTTACCTTCTATTATCTTCATGAGCGCTACCGCCTCTGTTACAATCAAATATCAGACCGGTGCGAAGCCGGGGAATAATCGTGTTTTCCGGCCGGCAGCGAATCTATCGATGCATAACCGATATTCGGGTAGTATGCTCTGCGGCAAAAGCGCGCTCAGTCAAGCGTTTTTTTACCAGCCTGCGGCCGTCACGCTCAGGTTCTTGCGGAAGAAACGCGGCATGATGCCGGCGGCGAGTCCCGGCCAAGCGGACCGAGTTTATCCGCCTCACGCCCGCTTTCCTGATGTCCATTGATCGTGACTTTGGCTACTTCGCCATGCTCGCCTGTACGAACTCCAGGGTCGCCCGGACATCCTCCTTGAAGAAACAACTGAGGCTCTCTTCCCAGTCGAGCTCGGCGATGCCCTTCAGCATGCGCTCGCCAAGCGGCCTGCGATAGAGGTTCTTGATGGGCGTGAACGCGCGGCCGGGGTTGTCGATCCAGAGCGAGACCAGCTGCTTGGCGCGGTTGATGAGCTCGGCCTCCTCGACGACCTCGTCGACGATGTTTTTCTCGCGCGCCTGGTTGACGTCCATCATGCTGCCGAAGTAGACGAGATCGCGGTAGTTTCTATCGTTCGACATGCCGAAGCGGACGATCTCGCCCTGCGCCACGGCGAGCGGCAGGCCGATCTTGATTTCGCTCATGCCGTACTTGGCCTTTGGGTTCGGTGTGGCGATGCGGTAGTCGCAGGCCATGGCAATGATGAGCCCGCCGGCGACGGTGTGGCCGTTGAGCGCGGCGATGACGGGCTTTTTGCACATGAACAGGTCGACCAGCACCGGCTCCTCGAGCGAGGTGAAGAAATTCGCGACCTCCTTGGAATTCTTGAACGAAAGGAACATGGGCAGGTCGAATCCCGACGAGAAGAAACGTCCCTCCCCTGTGAAGATGATCCCCTTGGGAGACGGCTTTGTATTGACCTCGTTCAGTACTTCCCGGAGTTCGGTGTAGAACTCGGCGGTGAGAGAGTTGGTCTTGCCGTTCTCGATGGTCAGGATATAGATGTCGTCCTCGATCCTTTTTTTAAGCATGTTGCTCCTCCCTGTAATGTGTAATCGCGTATGCCGCGCGGTTTCAGCGTTTTCGTGCACCTTCGGCCGTTATCGTTGAAGTGTATGAGCAGTAGCGGATTTTAGCCAATAAATTGTCATAGAGCACCCACGTTTGATTATCAGACTTGTTTCATATCTTACGGAAACCCGTTTAATTCCGGTTATGCAATAACTCTATCGATTTCATGTTTCAGAATAGCACTGACACCCGCTATTGTTTATACAGATTGTCGTATGGCGTTTTTCTTCTTTTAATCGAAATCCACTGATTCAAAAACGGCTAATGGCGCCCTTCCACCTGCGTTCAGCACTAAGGTGTCGCCATTGATAGCATAATTATCGGCTGATCCAAATACTTTTAAGTAATCGGTTTCGTTGACATTAACGTCAGGGCATAATCTCATTGTAGTTGCCATAGTATTAAAACGGATCCGATTTCCCTTTATTAATTGATACTCTCCCGAAAAGTGATTACATCCCGCAAAACCCGTGATCGTATTGTCACTTCTTAAAATAAAATATTGTTCTCTTTCCTGGTTATTAACCATTTTAATAGATTTTCCTTCAAGCGCTTTTAATTTCCAATATTTATTTACGATATCATTCTCGTTCATTTTCGTGAATATGACGAATGGCGCTCTGCCATCAATAGTGAGCATTAATTTCTCATTTTCAATAACGAAGTTCTCTACATTATTAAGCATTGCCAACACTTTGGCTTCTAATCCCATTTCAGGACAAGCCATGCGGGTAGTGGCGAGTTGTATAAAACGGATTCGGTTTGCTTTTTCTAAAGCATACGTGCCGGTTAAGCGATTGCAGCCGGCAAACCCGGTTACCCTGTTGTCATTTGTTAATTCTATATAAATCTGCTGCTTCCCTGTTATGGTTTTGCCGTCCAGTACGCTAAGTTCCCATTTACCCCGTAAATTCTCGTTATCTGCTTTTGCCTTTATTGTATTTCCTCCACAGCTTGCCAAAATCAAGCCAAGCATTAGGATGTAAATTATTTTATTCATGTTTACCTCGTATGACCTGCATCAATGCCCGGCGGGCCGGGTCCCCTCCGGCGGCGGGGGAATCGAACGATTGTCGACTATGCAAAGCCGGTTTTTCGATCATGTAAATTTTAACTACGCTGAAAAATGCGACAACCATAAAATTGCCGTCCGGTGTTTTTTTACGGCCTCGCCCTCCGGCCGCCCGGAGCTTCCTTCCATACGTACTCTATGCACGCGACGAAGGAAAGAGCAAGCAGCTTTCCGGGCCCGGGGCGGCGAAGGCCATGCGCGTACGGGCGGCCTCCGGCAGTGCGGAGCGTTCCGACGGGCCTTTACATCATGCCCGGCCGTTAGCGTTATGATTCATCCGCAAAATTTCCGGAGGCGGCCGAAAAATATTCGCTTTCGCCCTTGCGAAATTCGTTTATATTTCAGAGGATGGGCGGCCGGTTTCCGGTATCATGGAGCAAGGGGGGAGGCATGCTTGAGCGCGCACGCGGAATTTTAAAAGACGTTTTCGGATACGACGCCTTCCGTCCCCTGCAGGAGGATATCATCGCGGCGATAGCGGCCGGGCGCGACGCGCTGGTCGTCATGCCGACCGGAGGCGGGAAGTCGCTGTGCTATCAGGTGCCGGCGCTCATGTCGGACGGGCTTACGGTGGTCGTCTCGCCGCTCATATCGCTCATGAAGGACCAGGTGGACCAGCTCGGTGCGCTCGGCGTCGACGCGGTGCTCCTCAACAGTACGCTCTCGGACGATGAATATGCGCATAACGCGGACTTGGTGCGAGCGGGCAGGGCGAGGCTCCTCTACATTGCACCCGAGTCGCTCGTGAAGCGCGAGGTTCTTTCGCTCCTCGACTCCGCGCGCGTGGACTGCCTGGCGATCGACGAGGCGCACTGCATATCCGAATGGGGCCACGATTTCCGTCCGGAGTACCGCCGGCTCAGCGGCATTCGGAAGCGCTTCCCCGGTGCGGCCTGCGCCGCGTTCACGGCGACAGCCACCGCGCGCGTGCGTGAGGACATAAAGCGCTCCCTGCTCATGGAGAACTCCGCCGATTTCATCGCGAGCTTCGATCGTGAGAACCTCTATTTCGAGGTCAGGCCCAAACAGGATTCGCTCGCCCAGACGCTCGACTTCCTCGAAAAGAACCGCGGCGACTCGGGCATCATCTACTGCTTTTCGCGCAGCCAGGTCGACCTGCTCGCCGGACGGCTTGCGCGCGCCGGATACTCCGTGCGGCCGTACCACGCGGGCCTCGACGACAAGGTGCGCAGGGAGAACCAGGAGCTCTTCATCCGGGACGAGGTGCAGATAATGGTGGCGACCATCGCTTTCGGGATGGGGATACACAAAACGAACGTGCGCTTCGTTATCCACTTCGACCTGCCCAAAAGCATCGAGTCCTATTACCAGGAGGTCGGCCGGGCAGGGCGCGACGGGCTTCCGGCGCACTGTCTGCTGTTATTCGGTTACGGCGACACGCAGAAGATCAGGTACTTCATCGATCAGAAATCGGACGAGATGGAACGGCGCGTCGCGGGCCTCCACCTCGAGGCCCTGGTGCGCTACGCGGAGCACGACAAGTGCAGGCGCGCGCCGCTCCTCGCGCATTTCGGCGAGGAATACGGCGCGGAGAACTGCGGCATGTGCGACAACTGCGTGAGTCCCCGCGGGCAGGGCGAGGACATTACCACGCAGGCCCGGATGTTTCTCTCGTGCGTCGCGCGCACGGGGTGCCGCTTCGGGGCCGGGCACATCATCGACGTGCTGCGCGGCTCGGAGTCGCAGAAGATCCTCGACAACGATCATCACCGGCTTTCCACCTACGGCATAGGGAGGGAGCTGCCAAGAAGCGAATGGCAGGCGCTCTCGCGCCGGCTACTGGCGGCCGGGGCGCTCTTCCGCGACCCGGAGCGGCACGGCGGGCTCGACATTACGGAGAAGGGCAAGGCGATCATGCGCGGGGACGAGGCCTTCTTCGGGTCGATCCGCGAGGCGGCCGGGGGCCGGACGCCCGGCGCCCGTCTCGTCGATTACGACGAGACGCTCTTCGAGCTTCTGCGTGCGAAACGCAAGGAGATCGCATCGCTCGAGAACGTGCCTCCCTACGTGGTCTTTTCGGATAAAACGCTCGCCGACATGGCCTCGCGCTATCCGCAGGGCCGCGAGAGCATGCTCGCCGTTCACGGCGTCGGGGCGCGGAAGCTCGCGCGTTACGGCGACGCGTTCCTCGGCGTCGTTGCGGAGTATTGCCGGGAAAAGGGAATCGGCGACCGGAGCGTCGGGGAGCCGCCGCGGCACGATCCGCTGAAGACACCGCGCTTCATGACGGTCGGAGAGGCGTATAACGCCGGCAAATCCATCGACGACCTCGCGGCCGAGTACGGGGTGAAGACGCAGACCATCCTGAACAACCTCTTCCATTTTCTCCGCGAGGGGAATCCTCTGCGAAGCGGGGGTATAGCCACCCTGCTTTGCCTCGAGGCGGAGCGCGGGAAGGCCGTTATGAGCGCCTTCGACGAGCTTGGCGCGGAATACCTCAAACCGGTCTTCGAGCGGTTTAATGGAGAGCTTTCGTACGAGCTTATCGGCATCTACCGGCTGTATTATCTTGCCGGAAAAACGGAGAGCGACAGCCCCGCCGTGCGCTAGCGGGGCCGGCGTTGCGGGGCTTACTTCGCGAACTTCCGTAAATCGGGGTGCCGCACGATATAGTAGATCATCGCGTAACCCTTTTCATCGATGTAGCGTTCCGGTGAACCGGCGGTCACCACGTCGATACCGGATTTAAAGACCTCGCCTGCCAGCACCTGCGCGTTGATGAGCGCGGCCTCGCGCGCGGTGCCGATGGCCTCGCCGGAGCGCGTGCCGGGCTTCGGATAGCCCTTGCAGATGATGACGTAGGTAGTGTCGTCTTTGAAGTATCGCTTTATCAATGTGCCGCTCGTCGAGGGCGCCGCCCTGCGGGCCTCGCGGTCGGTAACCGCGTCGACCACGGGAATGTTTTCGACCGTCGGCCTGTCCTCGATTATGGGCATTTTGCCCTCGTCGATGTATCCCTCCGGCTCCTTCATGACCTCCGCCGAAAGCGGCAGCGCGGCCATCACCACAAGTACGAGGACGAGCGTTACATATTTCTTCATTAGATGCTCCCTTTGCACGGGTTTGGTATCCGTTTCCCGGAGCGGTAGCTCCGGCACCCGGCTCTGAATCGTCTAAATATAGGGTAAATGGCGGAAATCGTCAATATAACCGGGCCTGTGGTATGGAAAAAACAGGCTCAGGCATAAAAACGGAGGCGGCGCACCATGAGGCGTCGGATGTCCATTTTTACTGCTTTTCGCAGAGTACGAGGTAGTGGTGCGCGTTGAGATCCCGGTGCCGCACGGGCGCGAGGCCGGCCGAGGCGGCCAGGTTGAGCACCTCGTCCGGCGCGATGCGCTCGGCGCTCGGCGGGCCGGGGGGAGGCTCCTTCATCCTCCATTCGATGATGGCGAGTCTTCCCCCTTTCTTTAACACGCGGGCGACTTCCGCGAGCTGGCCGGCCCGGTCGTCGACCTCATGCAGCATCAGCGCCATGAGCGTCAGGTCGATCCTCCCGTCGGAGAGCGGAAGCGCGGTCGATTCGCAGAGAAGATACTCCATGTTCGGC
>JADFDB010000138.1 GCA_018263175.1 Spirochaetota bacterium | reverse complement strand
GAGTTGTCGCGCGTGTCGAGGTTGATCGAAAGCCCTATGCCCGAGGCGAGGCTCGACGAGCTCCCCGGCACCCCCCCCGATTCGAGGTTGCCGCCCTCCTCGCTCTCCTCGATCTTCGTCTTCTCGTACTGGTAGACGAAGCCCAGGTACAGCCGGTTGGCGATCTCGCGCTGGAGGTCGGAACGGAAGCGTATCGTCGAGGAGGTGTATCCCTCGCGCGCGTCCTCGGCTGTATCGTTGCCTATGCCGAAAAAGTAGTTCGGATAGTAATAGTACTCGAGCTCGCCCACCAGGTGATACTTTTCGTCGTCGAGGTAGAACTCGGGGAAAAGCTGCCAGATGAACTGTTTCTGCTGGGTGTACGTAAGGGTGGTCGCGAGCGTCGACGGGCGGATATGGAGCGGAAAATCCGAGCCGATCCGGAAATAGCTTAAAAAGGCGAGCCCGCCGGCAATCTGCGTTTCGGGTTTGTAGTACGCGTGGGGGATCAGCAGAAAATCGTCCTTCTTCACCACCGCCAGATCCCTGTTCAGCTCGTCCTTGGGCCGCGAGCCGGCGGGCGAATCCTCAATCGTGGGCACGCTTGGCCCCATTTCCATGTCGGCGCGTGCGACCGCATGAAGGGCGAACAGCGCGAGGAGCGGAAGCAGGACCATAATCCACCGCGTTAAGCGGGTTATGCGTAAGCTCATTTTTATCGTACTCGTCCCCTCGTGTTGAAACCGCGATGCCGCCTTGAAACCGCGCGCCGGTCTGTTGAACGCTCCACAACAACAACGGGGAACTGCAACAAACCCGATATTTTGGAAGGATTGTACGAAAAAAGCCATAATTTAATCAAGAAGTATGTGCGGCGGGCCCGAAATTTTTAACAAGGGGGAGGATGAAGACACTCGTCGCATATCTCAGCGATTACCGGGACCGAAACGACTACTTTCTCTCCATGATGCCGGTCGGGGCCGTATCCATCGCCGCCGCGCTCGAGGAGCGGGGGTTCGACGTAACGCTCGCGAATTACTCGAAGGACGGCGTCCGCTCCGCGGCCGCCCGCATACAGGCCATGAAACCGGACGCGGTGGGCCTTTCGGTCTACACGCACAACCGGACCGACTCGCTGAGGCTCGCCGTCGCGATCAAGAAGCGTCTTCCGAAAACCCTCATCATAGCCGGGGGGCCCCACGCCTCCTTCCTCGGCGAGGAGATCCTGCGCCGCGTAAAAGCCATCGACTACGTCGTGCGCGGAGAGGGCGAGCTTGCGTTCATCCGACTGCTCGAGCGGGGCGCGAAAAAGGCCCCGTCCGCGGAGCGCATCATCCCCGGAGAGCGCATAAAGGACCTCGACGCGCTCCCCTTCCCGGCACGCTTCGGCGGCGCAATGCACGGCATAGACCCCAACGAGCAGTTCAAATACATCATCACGAGCCGCGGCTGCCCGCACCGCTGCGCTTTCTGCTGTTCGCCGCAACTGTGGGGCCGCACCACCGCGTTTCGAAGCGCCGAAAGCATCGTCGACGAGATCGCGCACTGCGTCGCGAAATACGGCATCATTTACTTTTCCATACGCGACGACAACTTCACCCAGAGGCGCGACCGCGTGCTGAAATTCTCCCGGCTGCTCCGCGAGCGCAGGCTCTATGTTATGTGGAACTGTCAGTCGCGCGTGGACACGCTCGACGAGGAAATGCTCGTCGAGATGAAGCGCGCGGGCCTTGAGCACATTCAGCTCGGCGTGGAGTCGGGCTCGGAGCGCATATTGAAGATGTACGACAAGCAGACGACCATCGGCGACATCGAGAAGGCGTCGGCGGCCGTTCGGCGCGCCGGGGCCTATCTCTCGTTCTACCTGATGGCCGGCATGGAGAACGAACGCGCCGCCGACATTAAAAAGACCGTCGAGCTCATACGGCGCACGCTCCCCGGCGACGGCATCGTCTCGCCGGTCGCGCTCTATCCCGGCACGGCCCTCTACGAGAGCGTCAGGGAGCGCGGCGATATCGACGACACGCTGTGGTTTCGTTCCAGGGAGCCTGGCGTCTTTCTGCGCGGCGACGCGGAGGTCGGCCGCTGGGTCCGCACGCTCGCCAACGAGCTCGGCGCCATACGGGAGCGCTCGTGGTACCGCGAAAAGGACTTTCGCGAGCACCGGCGCGTAACGGGAGAAGACTGCTGGGTGACCGACATCCTCGAGGGCGACTATCACCTCGACGAAGGAAGTTTCGGCCGGGCACTGGAGCTCTACAAAACCGCGGCCCGGCGGCATCCCCGCAATCCCTGGCCCTTTCTGCGCATGGGGAAGGCGCACTTCATGTCGGAGAACTACGAGGACGCCGAGCGCGACTTCGCCTCCGTCATCGATCTCGTTCCGAACTATTACGGAGGCCGGCTCAAGCGCGCCGAGAGCCTCCTCGCTCTCGGCCGCCGCGACGAATCGCGCGCCTGTGCCGAAGCGGCCGCGCGCCTCAACCCGTACGATTTCAGGATACGGAATTTACGGAAGCTTTTTAAATGATGGCGGAAGAAGGCGACGATCATGATCGTCGCCCGGACTTACGATCGTCGCCCGGACTTACGATCGACGCCCGGACTTACGATCGACGCCCGGAGGGGCCCGCCAAGCTCCGCCACGCGTACAGCGCGATCGACGCCGCGACCGCCGCGTTGAGCGACTCCACGCCGCCCTCCATCGGGATGGATACGGCATTCGCCCGGAGCGCGTCGGGGAGCCCCGGCCCCTCGACGCCCGCGAGCAGGGCGAAGCCCTTCGGAAAGCGATACGCCGCTATCGGAGCGCCGCCTCGGTCGAGCGCCACCAGCTCGAAGCCCTTCTCCTCCCTTAAACGCGCGAGCTCATCGATGGACGGACCCCGCAGGAGCGTTGCGCCGAACACGGCCCCGCCCGAGGCGCGGACACAGCGCGGGTGAAAGGGATTCACCGCCTCCCGAAGCATCACGATGCGCGTCACGCCGAAGGCCGCGGCCGTACGGATGACCGCCCCCGCGTTCGCCGGGTCCTGGAAGGGCACGAGCAGGGTGCATCCCTCATCGACGGAGCCGTCCCACTCGCCGAGATCGGGCACGCGCATAAAGAGGAGCGGGCCTTTCGTGGCCGAAACGTCGAGCTCGTTGTAGAGCGATTTTTTGAGCACGTAGAGCCGTCCCCGCTCCGCGAACGAGGCGATGAGCGCGTTCCGGGCGTCATCGTCCTCGCGGAGTCCGTCGAAGAGCACGAGCGACTCGCAGAGACCCGGAAGCCGCGCCGCCGCTTCCAGAATCAACTTCCTGCCGCCGACGATCGTCCTCTCGGTCTTTTTCACCGAGGCGCCCGATGCGGTCTTTTTCATCGCCTTGAACGCGGCGTTGTCGGCCGAGGTGATCGCCGTGCCGGCCATGCCCTCCGCGCGGGTGAGGATGCGGTAGGTGACGGCGCGCACCGCCGAGGTCTTCTCGAAGACGAGCAGTCGGCGGCGGTGCGGCGTTCCGGGGATGGAGTAGTCCCTGCGCTCGATCTCGCAGAAATCGTCCATGCCGGCGATGGAGTCGGCGCCCGGCTCCTCGTCCGCCGACGGGCCCTTCATGAGGATGACCCGCCCGCCGAGCGGCAGGAAGTGGCGCACCCGGCCAATCGTGTCGCTCGCCGATTCGAGCGCGCGCGTGACGACCGCGTTCGCCTCGAAGAAGGAGTGCGGGCCCACCAGGTGCGGGTACACCGACACATCCGCAAACCCGAGCTCACCGATCGCCATGCGGAGAAAGTCGACCCGCTTGTGGCGCGGCTCGGCGAGGATGATGCGAAGGTCCGGCTTCATTATTTTAAGCGGGATGCCGGGAAAGCCCGCCCCGGTGCCGATGTCCACGACCGGCGACGGGATGTCGGCAAGCGAGGCCACCAGCGCGCAGTCGATGAAGTGCTTGATGATGATGTCCTCGAAGCGTTTGAGGCGCGAGAGGTCGAGCTCGTCGTTGTAGCGCTCGAGCAGGTCGTAGAAGCGCGCGAAGAGCTCCGCCCGCCCTTTGTCGAGATCGATGCCCGAGGCGGCGAAGAGCTCGAGCATGCGCGCTGTTTCGTCTGGTTTCATTGGATTGCTTTTCCGTACGCGATATGGAGAGGATTTCACCGGGTACGGGCGCGTTCGTCAAGTGGGAAACGGCGTCAGGAAGGCGCGGATTCGAATCCGCGCTTCCTGACGCGGTCAGGGTTTTCGTATTCGTATCGACCGGGGAGTGACCACGGTAAAACATCCGGTCATTTCCGCCCCATGCTGCCGCAAGGCACGCGATACTATGCCCGCTTTTTCCGAAGTCGTCAGACCCATCAACCGCAACAGCACGACACCGGTGCGTAAAAGCTTTTTCCTGAAAACAAGCTCCCAAAAATCCTTGTCGAGCGTAACCAGGAGCGCATTTTCACGCTTCGCAAGCGCCAAAACCTGATCATCCGAAACGCCCCGCCCCATTTCCATAACGTACAGAACGTCATGACCCTCCGCCCGTAAATGCTCGACCAGGGGCTTTTCGATGTTTTCGTCGGCAAGAAGACGCACGCGGTTACACCGTTACGGGATAGACAACGTCCGCGCGAAGCGCCCTGGCCGCGAATTCGAGAGCGGAGTTAATCGAATCCTTCGAAAGCTGTGGATACGATTCAAGAATTTGTTCCGCCGTCTCTCCGGCGGCAAGTTTTTCCAGAATCAACTCCACGGTTATGCGGGTTCCGACGATTACCGGTTTCCCCATCATAATGTCCGGATCCGAGACAATCATTTCATTGTTCATATCGCTCTCTCCATCGAGGTGGCGAATCCTTGGGTTCGCGCTTCGGCCCAGGTGGGCAGTGGTTCGCCGGTGGCTTTATGATACAGCGTTATGGGGTCGATGTCCACCCCGTCCGGCCGGCATAACACCCCTGTCTCACTACCGACAGAAAAGGTTTTAAAATAATTCACTCCCGTATGCAAACCTTCTCAGACAAGATAGTACCGATATTTACCGCCCCCGTCAAGTGCGAAACGGGGTGACGCATCGCGAAACCCGAAGGCGCGGATTCGAATCCGCGCCTTCGGGTTTCGCGTCGCAAACGCACCCATCAAAAAATCCCTTGACACAAAAAAGCCTTTGTCGTATTATCGCGACGAGTTACGTCCGGCAGAGCGAAAATGTTTTCCCGTTGCCGATACAAAAAGGCTTGACAGGCGTAAATTCACCGGTACAGTGGGCACATGGAGATTTTCCATTCGAACGCAGTTCGTCGCGGCTTTATGCTTCTATCAGGTATATTATCCTTTCCGGGGGACGCCCCCGAAGGCGCGGATTCGAACCCGCGCCTTCGGAGAGAACATCGTCCGGAGAGACTAATATAAAATTGGAAGGCGGCGTCTCGTTTTTCTTCGGTGCGACCCGCCCCCTTCCAGATACATAAGGAACAGCCGCCTCCGGGTGGTTACAACAAAAAAGGCTTTAAAATTTATAGGAGGATTTACGCATGAAGAAATTGTATGTAGTTCTTCTGGCCCTTGCGGTTGCGTTCAGCTTCGGCGCAGACGCGATGGCGAAAAACGGTCTGACCGTCGGTGCGGGCCTTGGCGCAAAATTCAATGCCGGTCAGCTCGCCGACACGATCAGCAATGACGGTCTTGAAAGGGTCGGTACGAATGATGACGTCATTCTCCCCGAGAACACCCTCGAAGTACTGAAGAGCCGTGGGTTGATCAAAGATCTTGAAACATGTGGTTCTTTAACCGCGGTCGATTTCGCCATCAACGTGCGCTACGATATGTTCAACTTTCTGTTCGCACGCCTCGGATTC
>JADFDB010000137.1 GCA_018263175.1 Spirochaetota bacterium | reverse complement strand
GACCACGGCGACATGGGTTAACCTTGACAAATTCGACTACAACGGCCTTGAGGCCACGGCGAAGTATACCATCATAAACATGGTGGGCCTGCGCGCGGGCTACTCCTACATCGACAACGAGTACCGCAAGGTCAAACTCACGTACGTGCCGAAGCATAAGCTGCTCGGCGGCGTGTCGTTTGAGGGATTCGGCCTCTACGCAGGGCTCGACGCCGAGTATGTCTACGATGTCTGGCACGACACGGCCGGCACCATCGATCTTTCAAACTACCTGGTGCTCAACGCCAAGCTCGCGTACACCTTTATGGAGCGCTACCGCGCCTTCGTGAACTTCAACAATATCACCGAGAAGGATTACTCGACCTATTACAGCGGCGGCTACTACTCTATGCCCGGATTCACGATGATGGGAGGGCTTTCGGTCACGCTGTAACCGTGCTCATCATGCCTCATGGCTGTATCGGCACCGTGGGGGAAAGGCTCCGAAGCCTGCGGAACTCGGACAATGCGGGGAAGACTCGAACATTCCTCGGCTTCTCCGCTCTTTTCCCCACGACCCCGTTCACCTGCCATAAAATGCGGCCGTGATTGCCGCGGTAGTGTTTCGTGTGAGTCCCGTGAGTTCGATGCCGGTACGTCGTGGTAAATCGATAAAACCGGCGGGTCAGAATAACAGATCCACTACGTCTTTTCGCCGCAGGGCTTTCTTCTTTTCATAAAACCCGTTAATTCTCCCCTCCTCCATCACCGCAACGTGCGTCGCGACCTCGTCCACCATGAAGCGGCGGTGCGTCGCGATGAGCATGGTGGTGGGAAGCGTACAGAGCATCGCCGCGAGCTTTTCGCCGTTTTCGCGGTCGAGCCCGCCGAGCGGCTCGTCAAGCAGCAGAAGGCCGGGCCGCCGGGCGAGCACCCCGGCGAGGGCCGCGCGTTTCATCTCGCCGGTGGAGAGGTCGAGCGGGTTCCGGTCGGCATGGCGCTCGAGGTCGAAGCGTTCGAGCCATTCCATTGCGCACTCCTTTTTAGCCTCCACGCCCGGCGCCTCGTCTCCGACGCTCAGAATGACGTCGTTTAACAGATCGGTCATGATAAACTGGTGTTCCACCTCGCTGAAGAGGAAGCCCACGTATCTTCGTATGCGCGTCATCGTCCGCGCGCTTCGTTCAATGCCTCCCACCGCGATGAAACCGTCGCCGTCGAGCAGGCCGTCGATGTTCAAGAAGAGCGTCGTCTTGCCGCTGCCGTTTTTACCGGCCAGACACACCCGCATACCTTCATCGAGTTCGAGATTGACACCGTCGAGCGCCTTGCGCCCGTCGGGATAGCTGTACATCAGGTTTCGTACGACGAGCGCTTTCATGAGCCCACTAGCGCGCCAAGAACGCCAGGGCGACGAATGCGAGTGCCGCCGCGGCGATCGGCGCGTCAAGCGCTTTGAAAGTGATGGGACGGTGATAGACGCACAGTCTCTCCGGAAGCCGCGTGTACAGCGCCGCCTGGAGGCTCTGGTATGACCGAAGCTCTCCGTAAACCATGTTCTGAATATAGAACCGCGCCACGAGGAGACGTTCCTTCCGCGTCATATCGAGGCGCGACCTGAGCTGGTCGATGATCGTACGGTTCGCGGCGAGAAGCGCATGGGCTTGTTTGATGAGTAATAGCATGAAGAGCCTGAGCCGTTCCGATGGCAGGGAGTCGAGGAGCCTGAGGACACCGAAATTGCCGATCCACCGGCCTCCGAGATATATCGCGTTAAAGATGAGGATGATCCGGGCACCCAGTTCAGGAACGTGCATGGTCGGCGCGCCGCCCCGGAGCAGGGCCGATACCGCGGCCACCACCATGAAGAAGACCGCGAAAAACGCGACGAGGATGTTTCTGGCGAGCAGCTCGGCGGGCCGCACGCGCGACGCGCGGATGATGAGCGCGTAGAGAACCAGCACCGCCGGAATCGCCGGCGGGGAAAGCGGGAATACCGCGAGGGAGACCATAACGACGAGTACGAGCGCGGATTTGACGACCGCGGTCATTTTTCGCACTCGACGAAATTAAGGCCGGGTTCGTCGATATAGCGCAGCACTCGAAATCCCGCGTCGACGAGAAGCGCACGCAGTTCGTCCTCGGCGGGCAGCATATCGTTTTTTACCGGTGCGCTCAGGGCTGCATGGAATTCATTGAGCGTCCGCGTGTCGTCGGGGTGGAAGATATACAGCCGTCCGCCGCGCACGAGGGCCCGGTTGAGCACCCCGAGCGATTTGGGAATGTCGTCGAGGTGCGGAATCACCGCGTAGCATAACACCACGTCGAATGCTTCACCGGACAGGCCGGCTTCCTCGATAAAGCCCACCCGGTACTCGATATTGTCGTACGCACGGTGAAGCTCCCTGGCCTGTTCGATCATGCCCTCGGCGGAATCGAAGGCCGTAATGGTTCCGCCGGGGCCCGTCTTCTCCTCGATAAATGGGAAAAGAACGCCCGAACCGCAGCCCACGTCGAGCACCCGGTCGCCTTCGTGAATCGAGATCATGTCGAAGACACGCCTGAGCTTCTCCCTCCGACCGGCGTTGTTCCCGACCTTCTCGTCCCAGCCGGGGGCGAGGTTATGGAAATATTCGGCCTTCGCGCGGCGCGGGTCAGTGCTCATGGTTTTCACCGCGCCGGTGCTCAAAGAGATGCAGGGAATTCCTGCGCAGTATTTTTACAACTTGCGGAAGGATAAGCGGCACCACGATGAAAAGCAGCGCCACACCCGGCAGCGATTTAACGAGATCATACAGGCTTATCACACGCGCATCGATCGAAAAGAGCGGATACACAAGATAGAAGAGCACTACCATAAGAATCCTGTCGAGCGCCACCGCGGCCGCGAGCGAAACGATCACGCCCCTTTTAAAACGATGCGTAAACAGGGAAATGGTCAGACAGAATGCGGCAAGCTGCAGCATCATGATGAACGCCACCGGCGGATAAAACGGCGGCATGCCGGTCATGAGGGCGGAGATAAGCGGTGTGAAGAAACCCATCATCGCGGCGTTGACGCGGTTGAGCAAAAACGCGCCGATGGCGAGCGGAAGGTACATAGGAAGCAGCATCGAACCGAGGCCGAGCGCGTGAAAGAGCACCGGAACGGCGATCCCGAGCGCGCTGAAGACCACGGCGAGGAGCAGGTTGCTTATATCGATACGGTCGTGCATATATTCACCTTACGGCATGGATGTTAATTGCTCGCGCTGTTTTTCGATTGCTTCGTCCGGACGGTTGTAATCCGCGTGTATCCCGTGTCTGCCGGTACGTCTGTGCGCCGTATTCCTATCAGCGGTCATGGTGTGTACCGCATGGTACAAAAATAATATTCATGCTACCGGTTCGGCAAAAAAAATTACGGCCGGGCATAGCCCTTTTTCATCGCGGCCGAGTCCAGATCCACGGTGAGAATATTTTCTACGGTCAGATCGCAGTTTTCAGGTTCATGGAACTTCCCGAGCTGGACCGTTTTGATATATCCTCTACACTCGTCGCAGTAGTCGACCCGATACGCCGTCTCCCCTTCCACGGCAAAGTAGCCGAGTTTTTCGGTGTTCTCGTTGCCGCATACCGGGCAACCGATGCGTTTATAATGCCATTCATATTCGCACAGCGCACAGTGAAGAAAGCGCCTCCCGTCTTTGGCGCCGACGATCCTGGCCATATCGGGATAATAGCCGCATACGGGGCAGTGTGCCTCCATCCATTCGTCCTGGCGCACGAGCGCGCCGAATTTTTCGGCAAGCGCCATAAAGAAGGGCTTGAGCCAGTTGACCAGCGCGAAGATGTACTCTTCGACGCCGAGACCAGAGGCCCCTGCCTGAGCGGACAAGGTTTCGAAATCCCGGGCAAGGAGAGCCCGAACGGCCCTCTCCATCGGGGCCGAGCCGCCGGAAAACGACTCGCGCAGGCGGTCGAAGTTCATGCCCGCGTGCATCTCCGAGAGTGTATCGAGCAGCATCCCCATCCCCTCGCTGAGCGGAGGATATTCTTCCGGGGCTATCGTCAGAGACTCGCTGTCAATGATCGGCATTGCAGCGGGCCTGATCCAGCCGGCGTCGAGCGCAAGCCTGCCGTATACATCCAGCCGTTCGGCCTGATACGCGTAGATGGACCGATAGAATTCGACCGAGTCTTTCTTTAAAAGCCCGTCACGGCCGGAGTTTTGTAATGCCCTGTCGAGATAATCTCGATGATCGCGCATCAGTAGCTACTTCTTCTTGTCTTCGGTTTCGTTTTCTCCGGTGATCGACTTCTTGAATTCGCGTATGCCGCTGCCCACATCCTTGGCGATTTTCGGTATCTTACCGGCCCCGAAGACAAGCAGCACGATCAGGAAGATTATAACCAGCTCCCAAATGCCAGGCATTCCCATGGCGACCTCCATAAATAAGGATGATTGCGCTCCGTCTTACAGCAGCGCGTGGTTTTGTCAAATTAAATTCTTCGGCGAAGGTCGCGGCATCAGAGAGCAAGGGCTTGTAACTGCCTGCCCTATGGATACCGAAAGCCCGCTCATTACCGGCGGATGTGTGTACGTTTTTTTAACGATGAATTGACCGCTCGGGAGAGTATCATTTGCCGGAGGACGACCGATCGGGAACGGTATCGAGCGGTATCTCCGACGTTATCTACACCGGGGCTCAGATCGCCGCCGTATAGTGTATTTCCTTGTCCGAGGGGTCCTCGTAAAACTTGACGTTGACCAGTTTCTCTTCAATTCTGCGCCTGCGCTTCTTGATGCTGATCACCGTGCCGGGAAACACCTCTTCGGTGATGATCACCACCGGATCGCGCTCGAGTTTTAATTTCTCCTCGACCTCGACGCGTTTTTTGTTGATCTCGCCGAGCTCCTTGTTGTGTGCCGTGAGCTCCTGAAGCATGAGCAGGCAGTTCTTCTTCTTGACGGGAGGAAGGATGGAAAGGAACTTCTTCGGATCTTCGAATAGACCCTCGCCGAAGCTGGCCTTGATCTTTCGCATTATCTCCTGAACGACCAGCTTGACCGAGTCGATCTCCCGGCGGATCTCGATGAGCTCCCTCTCCACGAACAGGCTCTCGCCCACGGTAAGCTTCGTCAGGTTTTCCTTGGGCACGCCGGCCACATTCACGACTATTTCGTGGCGCGCAATGATCTCGCCGCCGATTATTTTCCCGTTTCGCGCGGTTACCGATATGCGGTCGTTCGAAAACACCTTGCTGTTGATTATGGAATCCTCTATCTCGATATCCTTTACGGCCTCCACCGTCGCATTCAGGATGTATTTCGAGCGCACCCTGCCGCCGGCAACGACCTGCATGGAGCCTTTTCCCGAAATGCCGTGCTTGATCGAAACGTCTCCTTCGGCCTCGATGTAGGCGTCGTCAACGTTCTTGTCGACGATAATGTCGCCCTTCGCCTTCACCGAGAAGCCCGGCAGCACCGAACCGAGCACGTGCACCGAGCCGTTGAAATCGATGTTGCCCGAATCGTAATCAACATTGCCTTTTATAATCGCAAACGGCGATACCGAGATCTTTTTCCCCTCCACGTTGAGGCAGCCGTCAATGTCCGAAACGAATATCGACGAATCGCCCATGGATTCCACGACATGCTCGCCCCTGTTGAACCCTTCCTTAACCTCAAAATCGGCGTCGACTTTTTCGCCGTAAATGTCCATTCCGTCTTCGGGCTTCACCCCGGGGACCTTCCTTAAAATTTCCTGCCCGCGCTTGATCTCGATTATCGAGTCGACCTCCTTGAAATCGATGCGCCCGTCCTCGAGGACCTTGCCGGCCTTCTTCTCGAGTTTGATCAGCGGAATGAAATATTCGTCGTACCCGGTAACGGGCTCCTTTCCCCTGGCGACCAGTACGCGGCTGACTTTCGGCGCCTGGAGGTCCACCCTGGCGAGCTGTTCCTCTATCGATTCCTTGTCGAGAATGGAGAGGATCTTCTTT
>JADFDB010000136.1 GCA_018263175.1 Spirochaetota bacterium | reverse complement strand
CTCATATATAGAAGCAAACCTGCGTTTTCTCGCGGATTTCATCACGGCAAAACTGCCGCGCATACTCCTCATCGAACCCGAGGCAACCTATCTCGCATGGCTCGACTTCCGCGGACTCGGGATGGACTCGCGCGGTCTGAAGGAGTTTCTGCGGCACCGGGCCGGTGTCGCGATGGGCGAGGGGCATATTTTCGGCGCTGGAGGAGAGGGCTTCGCGCGGGTCAACCTCGCATGCCCGCGGAGCATACTCGAAGAGGGGCTCGGCCGCCTGGAGCGCGCGGTGAACGCCGTCTGATCAGAGCGAGATGCGGTCGCTTTTACCCTTCGCGGCAAGGTAGACGATAAGGTTCGTCACCGACGAAACCAGCACGAGCCCCGTGGCAATGGCGCCGGCGGTAAGGAGCGTTGCCATCCCCAGCTCGAGCGAGCGCGTCGTATTGCCCTGGATCGATTCGAACATCGTATAATACATGCCGCCTCCGGGCACGAGCGGGATGACCGCGCAGATGGCGAAGGTGGTGGCCGGCGCCCTCCGGATACGCGCCGTCAGCTCGGCGTACATCCCCACCGCGATCGAGGCGATGAAGAAAGAGAAGATCGGCCCTCCGGAAAGCGACATTGACAGAAGGTAGGCCAGCCAGCCCGCGGCGCCGCCGGCTGCGGCAAGGACGACGTTGAATCCGCGGATGTTGAAGAGTATCGCGAAGCCGAACGTCGCGATGAAGGCGTAGGCCACCGGGGCGATCACGGGACGTTTCCCGCAAGCAGATACCAGAGCTTGAGGACGATCCCGCTCCCCGCCGCGATCGCGACGGCGACTAAAAACGATTCCATGGCTCGCGCGATTCCGGAGAGCAGATCACCGGCCAGGGTGTCGCGGATCGAGTTGGTGATGGCGAGCCCAGGAACGAGGAGCATGATGGAGCCGATGATGACGAAGTTCGAGCGCACACCCGGAACGAGCGACGCGAAGGCAAGCGCCAGGAGCGAGGCGAGCGCCCCGCCGGCCACATTGATGAAGAACTCGTTGAGCCGGATCGATGAGAGAAGAAGCGAAAGCGCCCGTATGCCGCCTCCGGCAAACAGGGCCACGGCGAAGTCGCCCGTACCGCCTCCGAAGAGCAGGGTGAAGAAGCCCGCGGTGAAGGAGGCGGCGGGGACGGTCAGCCACGCCGGATACGCGGGCGCCGCCTCGATGCGGACGAGCTCGCGGCGTGTTTCCCGGGGACTATGCTTTGTGGAAATGACGGATTCCGCGAGCCTGCCGACGAGCAGGACCCTGTTCAGGTTTATGGAGCGGTGCTTGATGCGCCGTATTACCGAGCGCGTATGCCCGGCGTCGTCCGAGACGCTGAGAAAAATTCCCGTGGGCGTGACGAAGCTGTCGACGTCGTCATATCCGTACGCGCGGCAGATAGCGTTCATCGTCTCCTCGACGCGGTGCGTCTCTCCGCCGTTTTCCAGGACGAGCCGTCCCGTATCGGCCGCCAGGTGCAGTATGGTGTGTTTGTCCGCTGGTGTATTCATGACGTGATCAGGAAGGCGAGCGTACCCGGCAGGCCAAAGGGACGCAAGAGAAAAATACTGCAAACGCGCGAAGGAGCGGAAGGGTTTCCGCTCCTTCGTCGGGGGTGGGGTAAGCGTCTACTCGAACCTGAAATTCTTCCCGCCCGCCTGCTCGCGGACGGTCTTGATGATGGCAGTGTCCAGCGTGTTTTTGCCGGCCTGCTTCTTCGTTTCGTTTTCGATGTATACGCGCCGCTCCTGGTTGAGCCTGCTGATTCGGGCCTGCAGTTCGGCCCGCTTCTTCGTCTTTGTGTCGATATAGGCCTTCCGCTCTCCGGGGCTCATCTTCTGCATCTCGGACGGAAGATCATCCTTCTTGAGAGAATCGGCCTTTACCCTTCCATCTTTGACGGCGTCCACAAGGTCCCAGCCCGCGTTTGAGTAGAGCCCGGAGGCCTTCGCGACCGAACGCTGTATGACGGACTCCTCGCTCATCGCGGCGGCGTTCTTGTCCTGCATGGCCTGGCGTTCCTTCTTTTCTCCGCCGCGCATACCGTAGGGAATGTAGGTCAGGTTGAGCTCGTTTCCGAGCTGGCTGATCTCGGCGTCCTGAGGCGCGGCAATGTAGGCGATGCGCTCGTTGTGGTTGATATGCATGTAACGTCCCTGCGCAAGCAGCGCGCCGTCGCGCCAGTTGGTCCTCACTCCCTCGTCGTAATCGCCGCAGTATATGGTGTTGACGATGATGTTCTTCGCCGCGGCCGCCCTGACCGCCGTGCGGAAATCGACCTCACCCTGGGAGAAGGGTTCGTTGCCGGCGATGAAGATTACCTTGAGGTCGGCCGGTTCGCCGCTCCAGGCAAGGCCCTTTGTCGCGGCCTTGATCACCCAGCCGCAATACTCGTCGCCGCCGTTGGTGGAAAGCGCGAAGAGTTCCTCGGAGAGACGGTCGAGGTCCGTGGTGAAGGGGACAACCATGCGGAGATAGCCCTCACCCGAGGGGATGCTGCTCTTGCCGTATTCGTAAAGGGAGACCTCGAGGCGTGGGGCCTTTCCGTCGCGGCGCGCCTGCGCCATTTCGTTCACGATCTTCCACAACTGCGATTTGGCCTGGTCGATCAGGCCGTCCATGCTGCTCGAGGTGTCGAGCAAAATGGCAAGCTGAATCCTGGGGCCGTCGGTTCCGGCCCGGAGGCCGGCCGGGCTCCATGCGATAAACGCGGCCAGAATAATAGAGAGTGCCCGTGCGTATGTTCTCATGACATGCTCCTGTGCGTGGTTTAGTTGCCTGCTACGGTCTTTTGACAGGGACGGGCCGAAGAAAGTTCTCGTTTTTTAAAACCGGCGCGCTTTCCGCGATTCAAGCTCAGCGGGAAACGCCGGTGGGGATAAAGCCGGCCTTTTTCACCGCGTTTTGTCTCACTCCGTTCCGCGCGAACAGGATGAATTTTCCGGTTTTGCCGGTTCTCATGCGCCGAGGTGGGAGTCGTAGATGCGGCGAATTCCCGCTTCTCCGAGGGATGTAAGCTCGTTCGCGTGGAAGCCGATGGGATTTCGCGTGCGGTATTCCCTGTCCGGGTATGATGACAGGATGGATTCCACGTCCAGTATAAAAATCTCTTCCTTCCCGGAAGATGGAGAGTCACGGAGATAGTGCTTCTTCCGGCAATACCCGAGGAAGCCGTCCGCCTTTTTGAGAAGATACTCCCTGTTCAGGAGCCCGATGTCGATATCGGGGAGCTTTTTACGCCGCACCATCTCGCCGATCTCCGCCGTTATGCGCTCCATCGACGCGACGAATTTTTCCTTAGCCAGTATCAGGTTCTCTCTTGCGCCGGCGTTGCTTTCGGCGAGTCGTCTCACATAATACGCCGCGATCTGGCTGAAGGTGATCGTGTGGAGCTGTCTCAGTATCTTCGCCAGGCGTTCGTTGAACTCATCCTTGGGGCATCTGAAGAAGACCGGGTTTCCGATGTTGATGAAGATGTCCTTTCCGCCCCCGACGAGGCGGTCCACCTTCACGTTTATCGGGAGGATGTGGACTTTCTGGTGTGCGCTCTGGAAGGTGTTCTCGACGAGCTGGTAAACGGCGCTTCGGATTTTTTTAAGTCCTCCGAAGCCCCACGTGGTCCCTTCCGGGAACACCAGCGTGGACAGGCCCCTCGATATGCCCTCCCTCGCGCGGCCAAGCTGGTTGCCGATCTCGGTTCGGATCTGCTCGCGCTTTTTCGCGCAGGTGTCGATGAACGGGCGGTGGATCGTGGTGAGCCGCAAGATCTTGAAAACGATGAAGGGGAGGGCCGTCTTGTCGAGGAAGGTGAACACGCATTTCAGAAAAAAGTTCTTTTTCCCGAAATTGAGCGCCAGGTATTTGCCGCTCAGAAAATCCTCCTTGGCGAGCACCACGAAGTCGGGCCTTGGCTTGAGTGAATAATAGACCCGTGAGAGCGACGGGATCTCGAAATAGCTGTCGTGCGTCGGCGAGATGATGAACGGAGTGGGTATCCTGCGCAGGTGCTCCCCTCCCTTCAGATGCGGATGCTGCCGCATCATGATGGATGCCAGATGAAAACAGGAGATGATGAATTCACGCAGGACTCGACGTATCATAGGGCCCTCGACCTGGGTCGTGAATTGCACGGCCATAATGAATATTGTTCGAAATGCGGAATATGTCAACTTATTTGTGCTTTATCCCTGAATTTACAGAGCGGCCTGTGCGATGAATAAAATAGACTTGGGTCAGGGCCGGCATTCCGAGGATTCGCAACAGGTTTAATCTTTTTGTTGACAAAATGAACGTCGTTCAGTAAATTAATCATGTTGGGGTGGTTCCATGGCGGAGCCTGAGATTATACCCGTTGAACCTGATCCGGATAATGCCGGCGTAGGGATGCCAACCGCATAATCATCTCTCCCGTTGTAACGATCACCTCATACCGATTTTGACGCATCGCGTACGGTCCCGCCATTTTATGGCGCCGGCTTCCATTGCCGGAAGCGCTGTCGGGAGACGCCGTTAGCGGCGCGCTAATATGAGGAGGAACGATGGACAACGCATCGTTATTATCGGCCGTCAGGGAGAAACAGCCGCTCGTACACCATCTTACGAACTGGGTCACGATCTATGACTGCGCCCAGCTCGTCAAATCGTTCGGAGCATCGCCGGTGATGGCACATGCCGCGGAGGAGGCCGCCGACATGGCCTCTATCGCATCCGCGCTGGTGCTCAACATCGGCACGCTCACCACTGACTTCATGGAGAGCATGAAGCTCGCCGCGCGCGCGGCAAACGCAAAAGGCGCCCCCGTGGTGCTCGACGCCTGCGGGGCCGGGGCAACGCCGTTTCGCGACAGGATGGTCGCCGCTCTCCTCGACGCGGCGCGAATCGACATCATCAAGGGCAATGCCTCGGAGATAGCGCGCGTCGCCGGCGAGCAGGTGAAGACCAAAGGAGTCGACGCGGGCAGTGTCGAGGCGGACCTCGCCGGCATCGCCGGAGCGCTCGCCGCTGCGCGCGACTGCGTGGTCGTGATTACCGGGAAGGAAGACATAGTCGCCGGGAGAGGCGCGCGGTATGTGGTCAAAAACGGTCACGAGTTGATGTCGCGCGTGGTCGGGACCGGCTGTATGGCCGCGTCGGCGATCGGCACCTTCGCGGGCGTGTGCCCGGACGACCTGCCGCGCGCGGCGGTCGCAGGACTGGTGTGCTTCGAGGTGGCGGCCGAGCTTGCGGCAAGGGACGCCACGGGCCCGGGGACGTTCAGGGAGCTCTTATTCGATCGCGCCGCGTCGCTTGCCGGGAGGGACGTCGCGGCAATGCAAAAGGTGTCGTGATGAGGGGATACTATTTCATCACCGATGCACTCTTAAGCCTCGCCGGCAATCTCGCCGACGTGCGCACGGCGGTCGCCGCCGGAGTGAAGATTGTGCAGTACCGCAACAAGACGAACATCACGCGCGACATGTACGAGGAGGCCCTGCTCCTCAAGAGCGCGTGCGGCGAGAACGCGAAATTCATCATCAACGACCGCATCGATATCGCGCTCGCGGTCGATGCCGACGGCGCCCACATAGGCCTGGAGGACATGCCGTACGCTCAGGCGCGCCGCCTGCTGGGGGAGGGCAAAATCATCGGTGTAACGGTGCACGATCTCGACGAGGCGCTCGAGGCCGAAGCCGCCGGCGCCGACTACCTGGGGCTCAGCCCCATCTTCGCGACGGGCACCAAGGACGATGCCGGCGCGCCCTGCGGGACCGGGCTCATAAGCACGATCAAGGCGAACTGCCGTATTCCCGTCGTTGCCATAGGCGGGATAGACCACTCCAATGTCGACGAGATTGTCGCCGCGGGCGCCGATATGGTGTGCGCGATCTCGGCGGTCGTTACGAAAACCGACGTTGCCGCGGCCATCCTGGAGTTTAAGAGGAGGTACAGCTCATGACACAGATCGAATATGCACAGAAAGGACAGGTTTCATCGGAAATGAAGGCGGTCGCGCAG
>JADFDB010000135.1 GCA_018263175.1 Spirochaetota bacterium | reverse complement strand
GAAGCGGATGATGCAGGAGTACGATGTCCGCATCGCCGACGAGATGCTGGGGAAGAAGAACTGAGTTCGCACCGGGCTGCGCCCGGTGCGCCACATCGAAAGCGCGGATTCGAATCCGCGCTTTCGATGTGGCGCCCGTCACTTCGGCCAGAGCTTTTTGAATCTCTTCCCGCCGACACAACAGCAGGGACATTCCTCGGGCGGCTCGTCGACATAGTGAACGTGGCCGCAGACCGGACAGCGCCATGCCGTTTCGGCGCGTCCCGACTATTCGGCGTGGAGGGTCGGCAGGTTCGAATCGGCGTAACGGGCCGGGCGCGCGCAACGGCTCTATACTACACCGACGGACTGATCGGTTCAAGAAGAATTAGTTTTCGTACGGACAGGAGGATTTAATGATTGACAGCCGACCGGTAATTGGTTAGACGTCCAACCAATTACGTCTGATCGCGCTTCGCCTATCGTACCCACCAGGAACGCACGAGGGCGAAACGGCTATACATTAGAGGTGTTGCATAACTGGGAATAATATCTGGTTTCCCCCCGCCTGCGGCGGGGGGAAACCAGATATTCGCAAGATATGAAACAAGTCTATTCAATACGGGCCGGGAGGGAATATGGATATCGCATTCAGCAGCATAAGCGACATGATCGTCAAACAGGCGCGCACGATGGGTGACAAACCGATGATCCGATATTATGAGCGCGACATCAGCTATCGCGAGATGGAGGAAAAAAGCGCCGCAATCGCGGCGGGCCTCGAGAGCCTGGGGGTTAAAAAGGGCGACAGGGTTTGCCTCCTCATGGAGAACTCGCCGGAGTATTACTTCGCCTATTTCGGGATTATACGGCTCGGGGCCATTGCCGGCCCGGTGAACTGCTGGTGGCAAACCAGGGAGATCGAGTACCTTTTCAACGATTCCGGGGCGGTGGCCGCGATCGTTGATACGGCATACCGTGCGCACATCGAGGCGGTCAGAGGAAAAGCTCCGGCCCTGAAGCATGTTATCGAACGAGGCGGCGACGGTACGTTTTTGTCGTTCGAGGAGATGGCCGGGAAGAAAGCGGTCCCACCCGCCGTTGAGATCGGCATGGATGACGTCTCCACGATCGTTTACACCTCGGGGACAACGGGAAACCCCAAGGGGGTTCTGCTCACACACGGCAATATCATGACAAACTCGTTCCAGGCGGGGAAGCTGGCCAACATCCGCAGCAATGACGTGGTCATGTGTTTCCTTCCGCTGTTTCACGTCAACGGCCTGGTAATAACCGGCACCGCGCCGATGTGCGCCGGGGCCCAGATCGTGCTCAGAAAGGGATTTTCCGCCGGAGAATTCTGGGACTGCGTGTCAAAATACAGGGTAAGCATCTTCAGCGGCGTTCCGACCGTTTACCAGATTCTCCTCAATACGCCCGGAAGCGAAAAGGCCGACGTGAGCTCCCTGCGTTACGGGGTGTGCGGCGCGGCCCCCATGCCCGTGGAGACCATAAGAAAGTTCGAGGAACAATTCAACATGATCATCGTCGAGGGATATGGTCTTACCGAGGCCACTGCCGGGGCCTCGGCGAATCCAATCGACGGCGTGCGAAAGATCGGCTCGATCGGAATTCCCTTCGCCGACAGCGAGATACGGCTCTTCGATGACGACGACAGGGAGGTGCCGCAGGGTGAGGTGGGCGAGATCGTGATCCGCGGCGGTAACGTAATGAAAGGATATTTCAACAAGCCCGAGGAAACCGAAAAAACCCTGCGCGGCGGATGGCTGCACACCGGCGATATGGCGTACGCCGACGATGACGGCTACCTGTTCATCGTCGACCGAAAAAAGGAGATGATCATCCGCGGCGGAGAGAACATCTATCCCAAGGAGCTCGAGGAGATCATCTACGGGCATCCAAAGATACAGGAAGTGGCGGTGGTCGGGGTAAAGGACGAGATCTACGGCGAGGAGGTGATGGCATGCCTGGTTCCGAGGCCGGGCGAGACGATCGATACCGAAGAGTTCCGCATCTGGTGCAAAGAGAATATGGCCTCGTACAAGGTGCCGAAGTACGTCAGCATCCGTACGCAATTGCCGAAGAACATCCTTGGAAAGACTTTAAAGAAGGAGCTGAAGGCCGCGCTGAAGAGCGAAGGGCTTTTAAAATAGAATAGTGAGCGCGGAGGGGGCCGAAGCCCCCTCCGTTGATACCGGCATTTACTGCATGCCAACCCAGGGAGTGGGCTTTCCATAAACAATGAACGGTGATGGATTGAGGCTGCCGCCTCCTATGCCGAGCGAACCATAGCCAATATACAGCCCATTGTTCACCCGCCGGAGCTCGTCGCGCATGGTGTGGACAATGCCGCCGTTGTGAGGACCATAATTGATCAGAAACGCATTTTTTGCATCATAGGCCGATGGTCCCACCAGCGTGTCCATTTTCCGGGTACGGTTGATCGATGGTACGCCGTTCGGCCCGGCCTGCTCGAAGAGGTTATATCCCCATCCGCTGGACCCGCTGAAAGGGAAGAAGGCCTTGCCGACCCACCTGCCGGGCCCAAAAAAATGCCCTGTGTAGAAATCCACCATGGCGGCCATGATGCCGCGCGGAAGGTTTATCGCCCGGTACTCACCCTTCAGATCGGGGAAGGCGGGCGCTTCAATCGCGTGAAAGAGCTGGCGAAACTCGGACTTCGAGAGCTTTGTGATATCGTCCACTGTCGCGAGTGCCGGGTCCTTCCCGAGTATGTCGGCCGCCGTGTTTCCGCGATAACCGGGACCGTTCTGAAGCACGTTGACGGTTGTAAGCGCAAGGGTGATGACGAGCGACGCGCCGATGACGCAGGCGATGATTTTAACGGGTTTCATTTTATTTCCTCCTTATATCACGCAGGCTGATGCGCGGATTATTTTTCAGGGCCTCCCGCGCTTCGGGCCCGAAAAACCTTGATAACGAATATCCATACGCTCAGGCGATTGCTTTCACGAACGCCCGGTAAATCCGTCCATGGCGCCGTCACCACCAGACATTTTCAGCATCCAGTCGAAAAGGGCCGTGGGCAGCAGCTTCAGGAACATCATCCCGCGAATGCTGTGCGCCGGAAGCATCACGTAGGGGCGGTCCTTTTTTACGGCGTGTACAATGCGCGCGGCGGCATGATCGGGCTTCACGAAAGGGCTGAGGAGCATAGGCTTGAAACCGCTGAACATCCCGGTGTCGATGATGTACGGGCATACGCAGGTGATCTTGACGCCGGTATTGCCGAATTTTTTCAATTCGCGTCTGAGCGCCTCGGAAAAACCGACCTCCGCGAATTTGCTCGCCGCGTAATCGGAAAGAAGCGGCATTCCCAGAAGCCCGCTGGACGAGGCCACATTGACGATGTTACCGCTGTTGCGTTCGGTCATGCCGGGCAGGATGGCCTTCGTGAAATACAAATGGCCCCAGAAGTTGACGTTCATCGTCCGGTGAAACTCCTCGAGTGAAAGATCCAGGAACGATTTACCGATAACCACTCCCGCGTTGTTGATCAGCACATCGACCTGCGAAAAATCGCGAAGGATAGCGGCGGTCGTCTTCGATACCGCGCCCGCGTCAGAGATATCGCAGGCGTAGGTATTGAGCGATATTCCGCCGGCCTTCTTTCCGATCTCTTCCTTCAGCGCTTTAAGCGCCGCCGTGTTGATGTCGATCAGCGCCAGGTTCGACGATTCGGCGGCGAATCGCAGTGCCATGAGCCTGCCGATGCCGCTTCCCGCGCCTGTAATGAGAACATTTTTGTTTTTGAGAGACTTCATGCATCACACCTCCCGAACAGGTATGCCGCGCCGTGGACGTGGCGGTCATATAATAGCCGAATGGACCGGTGAAATCGACCGGATTTATAATTCCATTTATAAAAACTATACGGCGCGGCGGGAATTTTTTCGGTAGTTCCGCGGACTGGTTCCGGCAAACTGACGGAAGGCTTCGTTGAAGGCGGACTTTGAGTTAAAGCCGACGCTGAAGGAGATTTCGAGCACATTCATCGAATCGCTTTCGTCGAGTAGCCGTTTGGCCTCGTCGACGCGGAAGCGGTTGACGAAGGAGTTGAAATTTGTGCCGAGCGTGTTGTTGAGCACCCATGAAAGCGCGTGCGGGGTGATTTCGAGCATGGCCGACAGGGAGCCGAGCGAAAGCGAATCGTCCCGGTAGACCCTGCGCCCGTTCATCAGCTCATTCGTCCGGCGAAGGATATCATCGACATCAGCCGGAAGGGACGGGCCCCTGCACGGCCGGCTCCTGCCGGCTTCGACGATGAGGAGCTGGATGAGGCGCGGGTGGCGTATGCCGACGATGTACGAACAGACGAACAGCATGCCGATGCCCGCCGCGCCGGCCCGTGCGATATCGGGCGAACCCAGTGCGAGTCCCGCGGTCGCCGAGGACGCGGCCGTGAGGGTGAGGACGACATAGAGTGTGTTGACGAGAAGCAGCGGTGATGGCCGCGCGCGCACCATTGCGCGAATACAGCCGAAGGCGAGGGGGCCAAGCAGCCCGGCGTAAAGGATCCCCGCGGCAAGCGGTACAAGGCGGGCCCAGTAGAAACTCCGAAGCTCGTCTCCCGTGGCGATCCGGACGAGGAGCGGGATTTTCGCCTCCGATGAAGCGAAGAAATAGAGAATGTCCGCGGGAAGTGCGGCGAGTACCGGAAGGAATGTGGCCGGGTGTATGCGGTGCGTTGTCCCGTCCGGACGCACAACCAGGGCGTAGGCGTGGTATGACAGCGGCCCGGCGAGAAAAAGCAGGGAACAGTGAAACGAGAGCAGCCATGGGCGTTCGAACGCGGCGCCGTTTAGAAGAAAACCGACCTGAAAGAGGAGCAGCCCGACGGTAAAGAGCAGCGCGGAGAGATTGAGGTTTTCCGTGCGCCGCTTGCGCACGAGCAGGTGAACGAGCGAGAACAGGAGCGCGAGCCCCGCTGAAAAGAAAATGATGTAATAGAAACAGGCCGCCGATGCAGGAATCATCATGCACACTGCCGGAACTGCGATCGCGCTTCGCGAGCGTCACGGCTGTATTACAATATTATGCCGGGAATGTCAAGAGGTTTCAGCGGGACGGCATTGGGCTTACCGCTCAATGGCTTCCACGCTTCAGAATATCGCCCATATCAACGCCGTCGAGCTGTTGCAGAATGAGCCCTTCCATATCGTCGGCCGCCGTCGCGAGCTCGTCCGGACGCGGATGATGGTCGAAAACGAAGACGACATGCGAAAGGAAGCTCTCCGTGATCCGTATGCCGAACTGGGCGAAATAAACGCCGAGGCCTTCGTCGGTGCACGCGCCGATAACGATCGAGTCGCGCCCTCGATTAAGAAGCTCGCTCTTCGCGGAGAAAAGGGATTCGATGGCCGGATCGTCGAAGAGGGCGTAGGCCACACCCGCGTCGGAAAGGTAGTCGGTAAAGGGGCGTACGCCCAGAAAACGGTGTTCGAGGTATGGTTTGTCGGCAGGCATGATTGTTATCCCCGAGGTGCAATAAAAAAACACCAGACAAATGACATCAGGACGGGAAATCTGTCCAGCAGGATTTGAAGATGTGCCCGCTCGGCGCGTGCGGGCACATCGAAATAGATCCCTTCCGGAAGTCCGTTTTTCCGATAACGCATTTATCAAAACAGGCCTGCCGTCGCCGCCATTACGGCGGCCGTGCCCTTACATCATCGTCGCCCATTCCGAGGTTTCCCGGCCATTCTCGCCCGGCGATGCCGACCTTAGGCGCGCAACGAGCTTTTCAAGGCGCTCTTCACGCTCCTTCAGCATCTCCCGGTACTCACTGACGCTGGTGTGCCGAATCTCGGTAGGCAGCTCCTTCAGCTCCCGGGAAAGCAGATCGACGATCATCTCGAGTTCTTTTTCTTCCAGATGGATGTTCATGCTTCCTCCCCGCCGTGAATCCGGCGTCTTCTGATTGATGCGTGCCGCCAGACCGGAACGCCCGCATCTACCGGTGCACCGCCGAAGAAAAACCACTGAACGTTC
>JADFDB010000134.1 GCA_018263175.1 Spirochaetota bacterium | reverse complement strand
AATTCACCGATGACGGCATCAACGGGACCGGGAGCATGCGATGGCCCGACGGGCGCGTCTACACCGGTGCCTGGAAAAACGGCGAAATGCACGGAGTCGGAACCATGAACTATCGCGACGGAAGCCGGTACCGGGGAGAATGGCAAAACGGCGAAATGCACGGAACGGGCACGCTCACGTCCCCGAAGGCAAAACCGGTGACGGGACGATGGGAGAACGGCGAACCGGCGGGTAACTGAGGAAGTGCGCTCCCGGGAGGACTCGAACCTCCGGCACATAGTTTAGGAAACTACTGCTCTATCCGCCTGAGCTACGGGAGCCTGTGCTTACGAAAACATATTCTTGCGCCGCGAACTCACGATGCGCTGGAAGTCGCGGATGTTTTTGACGACGATCTTGTCGTTGAAAAGCTCTATCTTGCCGAGCTGGTTGAGGTGCGAAAGTATTTTCTGCACGTCCGCAATCTGCATGCCCGCCCAGTTCGCGACCTCCTGGATGGTCACCCTGAGCGTTATGGCCTCCTGGAGATCCAGGTGCGGGTCCTGCTCGGAGAGCATGCACATCACGTCCATCACCTTGACCTGCGGCTCCTCCAGCAGAAGGATCATGAGCCGCCGCTTGGCGTCGTAGATCCTCTTGGAAAAGATGATGAGGAGCTTGTAGGCAAGCTGCGGATTCCCCTGGAGCAGGGCGTCGAAGTTTTCCCTTCGAAACCGCAGTAGCTTTACATGATCCATCGCGATCGCCGACGCCGAGCGCGGTTGCTCCTCGAGGATCGCCATCTCGCCAAAGACATCACCGACTTCGAGTATATCAAGCGTTTTTTCGGTGTTGTTGATGATTTTTACGATCTTCACCCTGCCGTTCTGGATGAAATAGAACTCGTTGCCCGGTTCGTACTCGCAGAAGATGATGTCGCTCGGGGAATACTCGACCCCGAACTTGTCGAAAAGCTGGCCGTCAAGGAACATACTCATGGCACCTTTCCATTCTCCATCGCTTTGAGCCGCTTGGCGGCTAATTTATTGATGGAATCCTTCGGCTCCATCGGAATGACCCTGTTGTAATATGCCGCGGCCTTGTCGGCCTTTTTGACGCTCTCGTAGACGACACCCATGTGGAAGAGCGCGTTCTTGACGTTCTCCGAGCCGGGGAACTTTTTGATCATGTTGGAGAAGGCGGTGAGCGCTTCGGTGAATTTGCCGAGCTTCAGATGGCACCTGCCGATCTCGAAATGCGCCTTCTCGAAGATTTTAGCCTCGGATTCGTTCTTGAGGTTGCGCACCTCGAGAATTCCGGCATAGAGCGCGAGGGCGCCGGCATAATCCTCCTGCGAGAACTTGCTCATCGCCGCGTAGAAGTTCTCGGCCACACCCTTTCCGTTCTTTCCGTTAGTTACGTTCATATCGCCCCCGCTGAAAGGATCGTCGCCGAAGTCGACCGATTTACCTTCCGAGAAAAAATCG
The DNA here is from genome assembly GCA_018263175.1 of Spirochaetota bacterium. Lineage (GTDB taxonomy): Bacteria > Spirochaetota > UBA4802 > UBA4802 > UBA5368 > MVZN01. The sequence continues at coordinate 4,556 of JADFDB010000134.1, read as the reverse complement.
TCCATCTCGCTGGCGAGGGGAGATGATGACGCCGCCTCGCCGCCGAAATCGTCGAGCGGAGAGCGTGATGGGGATGGGGCCGGGGCGGCCGGCTTTTCGTCGTCGATGCTGAAATCGGTAAAGTCAACGTTCTCGTCGCTGCGAACCGGTCCGGAGGGCGGCACCGGCGGGCCGGCGGGTGGAAAATCATCACCGCCCCCCGCGCTCCCGGACTCTATGGCCCGTATGCGCTGCATCGACGGTCCCGAATACTTTCCGTCGGGATAGTATTCCATATAGCGTTTATACGCGTATTGCGCCTGCTGCACCCTGCCGACCTTGAAATAGTATTCGCCGATCTTGAAGAGCTCCTCGGCCGGGTTGATGGATTCGCTTTCGCCCAGCACCTCTCGCTGGCTCTTCCCGATGCGCCTGAGCTGGTTGCTGAAAATGCGGAGCATCTTGCGCACCACGTTCACATTCTGCAAAACGAGCCGCTCGAAGTCCGCGAGCGTGAGCACCAGGAGCACGGTTTCCCCTATCGTCTGGGCCGTCTCCTCGCGCGGGTACTTGCCGAGCGACGACTTCACGCCGAAGAACTCGCCGGGCTTGATCTCCTCCTTGACCTCCTCGCCGGTGTCGACCTTTACCGAGGTCAGGATGACCCTGCCTCCCTTGAGGATATAGATATATTCGCTCTTGTCGTTTTCGAAATAGACGATGGAACCGTGCTTGTAGCGCCGCGTTACGATTCCCGATGTCTGACCCATCGCCCCGTTGGACATTGCTACTCCCCCGCGATACTATACATCGAACTCTACCGGCAGAAACGGCAGCTCTTTTTTAAAGCCCACTGCCCTGCTGATCCTTTTCATGAGCCCGAGCAGGTCGCCGATGATAAGCTTCTCCGCGCCGTCGATGACCACCCGCTGGTACTTCAGTCTGAGGGCGTCGAAGAGCCATGCGTACTCCGCGTTGCCATACGCCGGCTTGCCATCTATAACCACCAGCATAACGTCGCGCAACTCCGCCGACACCACCGACTCATAGGGCGTTTTCCCGTTGTCGGCGAAAACGGCGAGATCCGCGACAAATCCTGGCTTTATCTGCCCGAACTTCTTCAGACGAAAGGCCTTGGCCGGGTTCAGCGTAACCATTCTCAGGATCTGCTCGTCGGGCAGGTTTTTGCCATAGGTCTTCCGGTAATACGCCTTGTCGAATTTCATCTCATACAGAAGGTTGAGCCCGCCGGACATCGGCGAGTCGGTGCCGATGCAGAGGTTCACGCCCTCCTCGAGCATTTTGCCGACGTTGGCGGTCCGGTTAAACATAAAGACATTGGAGTCGCCGCACCACACGACCGACGCGCCCTTTTTCTTTATAAGCCGTATATCTTCCTCCGAGAACGCGATGCCGTGAATCAGCACCGAATACTCGCCCAGCGCGCCCTTGCCGTCAAGAGTTTTAAGGTCGCGCGCGGTTTCGGGATCGAAACCCTCCGCAATATGGGTGATGAAGGGAATGTCGTTCTTCACGGCCTTCTGGTACTCCGCTTCGATGCCGTCGCCCCAGGAAAGGGCGAATGAGCTTACGGAATGGGCCAGCGCGTAATTCCGTATCGCCCGCATCGGCAGCATATCCAGAAAAGGCTCGTTGACAAAATGGGGTATGTGGTCGGAAACGGTGGTGGTCGCCGCGATCAGATTGCGGTATCCGGCAATCAGGTACAGGTCCCTGTTTTCGATCTGCTGGCGCTCCTGGTATACGTCGGCGCTTTTAAGATCATTGTCCCAGGGGAGCCAGTTCTCATAGGGGCCGTTGCCGACCTTGGGGAAATAGTTGCCGAGAAGGTGATCGTGGGCGTTTATGAGCCCCGGTGTGAGTACGCCGTTCTCGATCTCGAGGGTGAGCGCGGCTTTGGGTTTTTCCCTAATGATTTTTTCGATTTTGCCGTCTTTTATCTCCAGACCGCCGCTTTTAGCGATATCCTCGGGAGTCAGGATGGTGACTCCGCCTATGGCCCACTCTTTCATTCTGCATTCCTTCCTGCATGCTGGTTGTGCGCAATCAAAACGGCCGCGGACCCTTCCATGCGGCCGGAACGCAATTCCGCCGGGACGGCATCCCCACGAAGCTTGAGTTTCGGAAGCCGTTCCTCCATCCGAACGCCCCGAACGGCCGGGACGGGATGACCCCGTAAAATTTTATGAGAATGGCGGGGCTCCGTCAAGAAAAATATGCCATCGCCGGCTCCACAAAGGCCCGCTGTCTTTTTTATCGGACTGTCGCGACCGGCGAAACACCACTAATATTTAAATTTTTCAAGGATGTCACCCGGTGCCATGCCTGGCCGCCTGCCGTAGTATTCCATCAACAGATCGCATCGGTTGGTGAAAAAACCGTCGGACCCGAAAAAATTCAATGCCGAAAACTGCCATGGGGCATCGACGGTATACACATGTACGATGAGTCCCGCGCGATGGGCGGCCCCAAGGTTCCAGGGGTAGGCCACATAGCCCACCGGACCGATCCCCGCCCCGGACCCGGCGGCCGCGCGCACAAGGTTCTTCCATCCGGTTTCCTTTTCCATTTTCTCGTCGATCAGATAGACGCGCGGTATTGCAGGGGCCGCTTTGGCGAAGACGCCGAGGCTCTCCCCGCTGAAGGACTGGAAGATGGTCCTCCTGGCGTCGAGACGGCCCCTGGCGGCAAGGACCTTTACGATGTCGTACTCGATGCCCGGATACAATTCGGGGCTCTTGCTTTCGATGTAGAGGCCGACCGGCCTGCGGGATGCCGAAGCGATGGCGATCACCTCCTCGAAGGTGAGGATTTGAAGTCCCCTGTACGACGCACGCGCCCTTTCGGGATTTCGCGCGTTGAACCACGAGCCTGCGTCCAGCGACTTCACCTCGGCCAGGCTGAAATCGGCGACGGGATTTTTTGCGCGGGCCGGAAAGCGCACGGCAACGTCGGTAGTCCGCTCGAAGGTTTCGTCGTGGTAGGCGATGAGCACGCCGTCGGATGTGCGCTGCACGTCGGTCTCGAGGAAATCGGCCCCGAGGTCCCTCGCGAGTATATACGCCGGAGCGGTGGCCTCGGGCGCGAGATAGGAGGCGCCACGGTGGGCGATCACCGTCGGATAAACGATCCCGAGCCGCTCGGCGGCGGCCTTCCCGGCGGAAGGCGCCGCGGAAACGCGGACCATCACCGCCGCGGCCGCGATAATAAGCGATATGGAAAGAAAGATCGAAAGGCGTCGTTTCATGGGATACCCCCGTCCTCGATTTTCCCCTATTGGTTCATCCCACGCGCGGCTTTTCAATTAAAATTTGCCGCAAAACCGCACGGCTGTGGATCCGGGCGCCGCCTGCCGAATCGATGATCTGGACAGGCTCTCTTTTCAGAGACAGAGGATCTCGTCTTCGGTCAGGTCCTCCACCCGGACTGGGTCGATTCCCTTTATGCGCGCGACGAGCTCCTTGGATGCCATCTCGGGTATCGTGAGCACGATACGGTAGTTCTTGTCGTGCAGCCAGCCCAAGAACTTCCACGCATAGCATTCTTTGCAATGCTCCGCTTTTTTATTCAGGTACGCGTCCCCTTCGAGCCCCTCAAGCTGCCCGTGCCGCGGACAATTGATATCGATGCAAAACATCCCCGACTGATAACGCTTGCTCATAACGCCCCTCCGATCGGCCTGATATCCCCCACGCCGCCGGCGCGGGTTTCACTGATCCATACATAAACTTGCTTAATAGCTTGCGGATATCGGACTTCCCCCGCCACAGGTGCGGGAAACCGGTTTAATCGCCGGTTATGCAACAACTCCAATATAGCCCGAATATTTATAGGTGTCATTATATAATTAAAATCCGCAACAATGTCCAGTCATTAATTCCTTGTCCTCCGCAAACGACGGGACAAACGCTGGTCGGCGACCAATGACCGACATCCCAGCGCATCAGCCCTTTGCATGGCGGGGAACCGGGAAGGTGTACGGTCTTTTCGTGATGGGGTTCTCGAAAACCACGCAGACCGTGTTGAACAGGGGCTCTACGACCTGATAGCGTATAACCTGATCCGGTCCCCCGTCGGCGAAGACGGCACCGTCTTTGAGCGCGATGATGCGCGAGCAGTAATCGGAGGCCAGGTTGATGTCGTGCAGCACCGTGATGATGGTCGTACCGGCGTCATTAAGCCCGTGGAGCACGTCCATAATCCTGACCGCGTGCCTTATGTCGAGGTGCGACACCGGCTCGTCGAGGATGATGACGCGCTCACTCTGCGCCAGGGCGCGCGCCACGTAAACCAACTGGCGCTCCCCGCCCGAAAGACCGGTGACGCTCCTGTCCCGAAGATGAGCGGCCCCGACGGCCGAAAGCGCCTCATCGATCCTCGCGTCGTCTCCGGGGGAGTCCAGGCTCCAGAACGCGCGGTAGGGAAATCGCCCGAGGCGCACGAATTCGTACACCGAAAAGGGTGGGATGTTTTCCATAAGCTGGTGAACGACGGCGAGCTCGCGGGCGAGCGCGGAAACGCCGATTGAGCCGATCGGCCTGCCGCGAAACAGCACC
>JADFDB010000133.1 GCA_018263175.1 Spirochaetota bacterium | reverse complement strand
CTTTCGGAACATGCCGCGCTTTTGAGGAGCTTCCTCGACGAACGAAGCGACCGGAGCGATGAAAACGCCGTCTGGTTCGCGAAGAACATCCCCTGCCCCTTTCTCGAAAACGACATCTGCAGTGTGTATGAGGGAAGACCGCTCTCGTGCCGCATCTATCATTCGCTCGAGGACCCCGAACACTGCAAACGGCCGGTCCGCAATGTCGCCGAGCTCCCCCTGCTCACCGATGCCGAAAAGCTTTTCCGGATGCTCGCGCAGAAGATAGCCACCAAGGTGGACCCCTCGCTCGAGGTGAACGGCGTGCTCACCATCATGATGGACGAGTTCATCGCCGGAGGGGCCTTTAAAAAAGACGATCCATCGCCTGGGCAATAGTGCCGACCTCGACGACCTCGCCGGCAAACCCCGCGCGGCGCGCCTCGTCCATCCCGCCCCTGGGCAGCACGATCCTCTCGAAGCCCGAGCGCGCGAACTCCTGTATCCTCCGGTGGCCCTGCGCCACGTGGCGTACCTCGCCCGAGAGGGCGATCTCGCCGACGAATCCCGTGGAAGGCGGTATTTCCCTGCTCTTGAGGCTCGAGGCGATCGACATCGCCACGGCGAGGTCCGAGGCCGTTTCCGTTATGCGGAAACCTCCGGCCACGTTTATGAAAACATCGAAGGTGCCGAGCTTGAGCAGGCCGTGCTTTTCAAGCACCGCCACGAGCAGGATGAGCCGGTTGAGGTCGAACCCGTCGGCCATCCGGCGCGGGTTCGAGAAGCTCGTAAAGCTGACGAGTGACTGCACCTCGAAGAGGATGATACGGCTGCCCTCGAGCGATGCCGAGACGGCATTGCCGGGAGAGGAGGACAGATAGGGGTTGAGGAACAGGCTGTTTTTGTCCTTCACCTCGACCAGGCCCTTCTCCTCCATGCGAAAGAGACCGATCTCGTTTACCGAGCCGTAGCGGTTTTTGAAGGCGCGAAGCACCCGGTAGTCTTTGGAAAAATCACCTTCGAAATACAGTACCGTGTCCACAAGGTGTTCGAGGAGCTTCGGCCCGGCGATGGCCCCGTCTTTCGTGATATGGCCGATCAGTATGACGGGGATACCCGAGCGCTTGGCCATGTCCACCAGGCGCGAGGTGGCCTCGCGGATCTGGCTGACCGAACCGGCGTAACCGGGCACCTCGGAGAAATAGAGCGTCTGCACCGAATCCACGACCACGCAGTCGGGCCTGGCCGACTCCGCCGCCGCGATGATCTCCTCCACCGAGGTGACGGTGGAAACCGAAATCCTTCCCGTGTCCACCCCGAGGCGCTCGGCGCGGTGGCGGATCTGCGCGGGCGACTCTTCTCCCGAGAAGTAGAAGGTCCGAAACGAGTTCGCGACCTGGAGCGCGAGGGTCGATTTGCCGATACCCGGATCGCCGCCCACGAGGATGACCGAGCCGGGAACGATCCCGCCGCCGGTCACCATGTCGAACTCCGCGATGCCCGTGGCGATGCGGCTGAACTCATCCTCGCCCACATCCGAAAGCGCGATGACCGGTGCGGCCTCTCGCCTTTCGCCCGCGGCGGGCCGCGCGGTCATGATCGTGTTCCACTCCCCGCAGGCACCGCAGCGCCCGGCCCACTTGTGCGTGGGGGCGCCGCACGAGGAACAGACGAAGGGGCTCGGCTTGCGCGCCATTACTGCTTCGGCCTGAAGAGGAGCTTGGACGGGTCCATCTTCAGCGTATAGAAAAGGTCCCTGGCGAGGATCGAGGCGTCCCGGATGTTGTTGTACACCTCCTCGTCGTTCAAGAGCTTGCCGAGCGTGCCCCGTCCGTTCTCGAGCCTGAACATGACCTTGTTGAGCTGGCTCGACACCTCGGAGAGGTTTTTAAGCGTGATGCTGACGTCCTCCTTGTTGGTCTCGGAGATCTGGGCGAGGTTTTTCGTGAGCAGGTTGAGCTGGTCGACCAGTATCCTGCTCTGGACCGAGAGCGTGCCGATGGTCGCGCGGCTCACCGCAACGGTCTGGCGCACGTCGTAACGGTTCTCTTCGACCATCTTGTTGAGGTTGGCGACGAAGCTGTTGGAATTCTGGAATATTTCGGCAAGTATCTGCCCTCCGCTCTTGTCCTGCATGAAGCCCTGGAACGTCAGCATCATCTGATCGAAGCTCGGCGGGTCGATTCCGTACACCCTGTCCCCATCTTTAAGAAAATCCTCCATGTCGCGCGAGGGCGGCACGAAGACGTTGATGTATTTTTCGCCGATGATACCGGTCGTGAAGATGGCGAACTGGCTGGGCCGGATCAGACGGTATTTTTTATCGATCCAGACCATGACCTCGGTCTTTTCGGAAGACTGCCGGATCGACTCGACCTGGCCGATCCGGATCCCGCCGGCAATCTTCACCGGCGCGCCGATGCGCAGGTCGTTCAAAAAACCGTAATAGACCCTGAGGCGGTAACCGCTCTGGGCGATGTTGATCTTGGCGAGTATCCCCACGAGCAGGAGAAAGATGGTGAAGCTCACGGTGATGACAAGGCCCACTCTGATCTCGTTCGTCATTTTCATCGTACGACCTCCCGTCTCCCGGCATTCAGGACGAACGCCCCGGCGCCCGTCCACTCTCCGCATACAGGAATACGGATAAAAAATCAACCACTGTATAAAAAAATGGCGCTTTGGCGGCGGCGTTTCAGAATTCCGGCGCGCCGCTTGCCTTTTCCGCCAGGCCGGATTATATTGTTCAATTGGCCATAATGGAGGTTGGCCCGATGAACGAGAAGAAAACCATTGACCTTCAGATCGGCGGAATGAGCTGCGTGATGTGTTCGCGCACCGTCGAAAACGCGCTTTCGAGGGTGGACGGCGTCAGCGGCGTCTCGGTCAATCACGCGACGGGGCTTGCGCGCGTGAGCGCCGCGGAAAGTGCGCGCCTCGATCTCATGGAAAAGGCGATCAGGGAGTCCGGGTACGAGTTCCTCGGCACGGATTCCGGCGAAGACCGACAGCGCGGGGATGAATGGCGCGAACGCGACCTCGCAGCCAAACGGACAAGGTTCATAGTCGGCCTTTTGTCGGGATTCGTTTTGATGGGCATGATGTATATTCCCGCCCTGCGCGCGCTTCCGCTTTCATGGATCATGCTGTTCGTCGCGACCCCGCTCTTCATCTACGTGAGCGCACCGATCTTCTCCGCGGCATGGCACGCGCTGCGAAACCGCAATCTGACCATGGACGTCATGTACTCGATGGGAATCGGCGCGGCCTACGGCGCGAGCCTCCTCGGCACCTTCGGGGTGCTGCCGCACGACTTCATGTTTTACGAAACGGCGCTCATGCTCGCCGGCTTCCTCATGCTGGGACGCTATCTCGAGGGCCGCGCCCGCGGCCGCACCTCGGACACCATAAAAAAACTCATGGCGCTCAATCCGGATACGGCGGTCCTGGTCCGCGACGGCCGCGAAACCGAGGTGCCGCTCGACACGGTCGTGCCGGGCGACACGCTCCTCGTGCGTCCCGGAGAGCGCGTACCGGTGGACGGCGAGGTGCTCTCGGGCGGGAGCTCCGTCGACGAATCCATGCTTACGGGCGAACCCATTCCCGTGTTCCGCAAACAGGGGGACCCGGTTACGGGGGGCACGCTCAACCTGAACAGCGTACTGCGCATAAAGGCGGTCCGGACCGGGAGCGCCACCGTCGTCGCCGGCATCATTCGCCTGGTCAGGGAGGCGCAGGGCTCGCACCCGCCCGTTCAGCGCATCGCCGACGCCGTCGTCGGATGGTTCATTCCCGTCATCCTCACGGTCGCGGTGCTCTCCTTCGCCGGCTGGTATTTCATCGCCGGCGAATCGCTCCTCTTCGCCTTCACCACGCTGGTGTCGATCCTCGTCATCGCCTGCCCCTGCGCGCTCGGACTCGCCACGCCGACGGCCGTCACCGTGGGCATCGGCAGGGGAGCCGAGCTCGGCATCCTCATACGCGACGGTGAGGCGCTCGAAATCGCCGCGCGCGTAAGCGGCGTCCTCCTCGACAAAACCGGTACCATAACGCGGGGAAGGCCGTCCGTCACCGATCTTGTCCCGCTCGGTATGGGCGAGCGCGAACTGCTCGAAATACTGGCGGGCGTCGAAAAAGACTCGCTCCATCCGCTCGCCTCGGCAATCGTCGCCGAGGCACGGAGCCGCGGGACCGAGGCACGGGAGCTCACGTTCTTCGACACGCACGCCGGACGCGGTGTGAGCGGCCTCATGGAGGGGCTAACGGTCCTCGCGGGGAGCGTGGACTTCCTCATCGAAAAGGGGATCGCCATCGGCGACGAGGCACGCTCCACCATCGAGAAGCTCGAAGAGGCCGGCAGGACGGTCGTAGCCTGCGCCCTAAACGGGCGCATCATCGGTATTGTCGGCATCTCGGATTCCCCGCGCACCGACGCGTCGCGCGCCATCGGCGAGCTTGCCCGCATGGGAATCAGGGTCACCATGATCACCGGAGACAACCGCCGCACCGCCGAAGCGGTCGCGCGCGAGGTGGGCATCGACCATGTTATCGCGGGGGTGCTTCCCGAGCGCAAGGCCGAAGAGGTGCGCCGTATGCAGAAGGAGGGGCATGCGGTCGCCTTCGCCGGCGACGGGATAAACGACGCCCCGGCCCTTGCGGCCGCCGATGTCGGCATAGCGGCGGGCGGCGGCACCGACATCGCCGTTGAGAGCGGGCGGATCGTACTTATGAACGAAGGATTGCTCGGCGTCCCCGCCGCCATCCAGCTCAGCCGCGCCGTGATGACGCGCATCAGACAGAACATCTTCTGGGCCTTCGCCTATAACATGCTCCTCGTACCGGTCGCGGCCGGACTCCTGCACCCCGCCTACGGCATCACCTTCAAACCGGAGCTCGCCGGACTCGCCATGGCGGCAAGTTCCGTAACCGTGGTCAGCTTCTCTCTCCTCCTCAAACGCTTTACGCCGCGGGCACAAAGGCCCGGAAAAAACTCTTGACATACGGCATGAATGCTGTTCATTTAATAAACAGCACCTATTTATTTAAAGCGCCTCATCTGCATCATGCCCTGCGCGCGCACCAACCACAGGTGGCGCGCGCGAGGAGCACGGCGGTGGGGCATTTATCCCGTGGAGGTTGTCATTATGAAGCTTTATGAATTCACTAAATCGTACGAGATGTTCGAAGAGGCGAAAAAATACGTTCCCAACGGCATCTACGGCCCGAGGAGCCCGATGTTTCTCACCTTCGGCTCGTACCCGGCCTTCCTCAAGCGCGGCGAAGGATGCCGCATCTGGGACGTCGACGGCAATGAATATATCGACTATATGTGTTCGTTCGGAACGAACCTGCTCGGCCTCAAACACCCCAAAATCGATGCCGCCGCCCGCAAGCAGCAGGAGAACGCCGACTGCTTTACCCTGCCCTCGGACCTCTGGCTGCCGCTCGCGAAGAAAATGGTCGAAACCATACACGGTGCCGAATGGTGCGTCTTCGGTAAAAACGGTTCGGACGTTACCTCGTACGCGATAACGGTCGCGCGCGTGCATACCGGTAAAAGCGTCATCCTCATCGCCAACGGCTCGTACCACGGCTCGCATTTCTGGTGCCAGGCCCACGGCGAGGGGGTCCCGGCCGAATGGAAGACGCATCTGGCGTACTTCGAGTACAACGACGCTGCCGACTTCAAGCGCGCCGTGGACGAGAACAAGGGAAAGGTGGCGGCCGTCATCCTCACCCCCCATCGCCACGACGCCTTGCGCGACCAGGATCTTCCGAAGAAGGAGTTCGTTGACGCCGTCAACGCCACCGCGAAGAGCGAGGGGTTCGACATCATCATCGACGACATCCGCTGCGGCTTCCGCCTCAACCTGCAGGGCAGTGCGAAGCATTACGGATTCAATGCCGACCTGCAGGCATTCGGGAAGGCCATGGCCAACGGCTATCCGATAGCGGTTGCGGCCGGACGCGCGGAGCTCAAACCCTCCGCCGAAAAGGTCTTCTTTACCGGCACACATTATTTTTCCGGGGTCCCCTTCGCCGCAGCCCTCGCCGCAATCGACGAGATCAAGTCGAGCGGCGCCAT
>JADFDB010000132.1 GCA_018263175.1 Spirochaetota bacterium | reverse complement strand
CCGATGAGATTTCTACTGTCACTGTTGTTAATTCTGCTCGCCCCGGCCGCACTTCAGGCCCGCGTTCAGATCGTTACGACCTTTCCCTATATGGCCGATATCGTCCGCATCGTCGGGGGTGACGCAGTCGAGGTGCTGTCGATCGCCTCCGGAAGCAGCCATCCGCACTACGTCAACGCGAGCGCCGCCGCGGTGCGGGCCCTTAAAAAGGCCGACCTGCTCATCGTAAACGGCGCGGGACTCGAGGAGGTCTGGCTCGAGGGCGTCTTGAAGAGCACCGCCCGGCCGGCCATTCAGGCGGGCTCGGATGGATACCTCGACCTTTCAGAGCTCGTTACCCTCATCCGGGAGGATGACGGGCCGATGCAGCGCACCCCGCAGTTCACGCACCACGGGGTAAACCCTCATCACCATCTGGACCCGGCCAACATCACCGTTTTCGCCGACGCGATCGCCGAACGACTGCGAAAGCTCGATGACGCGAACGCGTCTATCTACATCGAAAACGCCAGGGCCTTCAACGCACAATGGAAAGTAAAAATGAAGCAGTGGGATTCGCTGCTTCTCGACAAAAAAGGCACGACGGTCGTTCAGCGGCATTCGCTTTTCGATTATTATCTCATGCGCTACGAGATCACCTGCGCGGGCTCGCTCGAACCCGCCCCCGGGGTCTCACCGACCGTTCAGCAGGCCAACCGCATCCTGGCGGAAACCCCGCCCGACCGGATCGCCTTCATCATACGCGACGTCTTCAACACGGCCACCGCCGCGACCCATCTCTCGTCGCGCACCGGGATAAAAACGATCGTGCTTCCGCACGATGTCGGCTCGCTCCCCGAGGCCGCCGATATCTTTTCCCTTTTCGACGAGATCGCACGGCGGCTCGCCGAATAGCGGCGCTTTTTCTACTTGAAATAATAGTCCTCCAGCCCTCCCCTGATGTCCAAACCATGGGCCGGAGGGCGGCGCGATGATACGCGGTACAAAAACCTGCTGGTACGTTCTGGCGTTCGTTTGCACCCTGATCCTCTCCATACCGGAGCGCGGCCTGGCACGCGACTGGTCCGACCTCGACGAAGGCGAGCAAAAGGTCTTCGGCAGTGAAAAAGAAAAGAAATTCAGCATCAACGCGTTCATTATCGAAAAGGAAAACTGGGACGACCATTATTCCCTGATGGCCCTGTGGCTCTTCAAGCACACGGATTATCCGCGGTATAGCTCGCTTCGCGTACTGCCCTTCTGGTACGGGCTGAACAGCAAGATCGACGACCGCAGCAGGTACTTCATCCCCCTGCTGCTGCATTACGGCGAGCGGGATGCGGACTCGAGCATGATCGCGAACCCGCTGTATTATTCGAACATCGGCAAAAGCGAGGCCGGCAGGGCCATACTCTACCTCTTCTGGTGGGGCCGCGAACAGGGGCCCTACGCGGATTATTCATACTTCTATTCGCCGCTCCTCGGCAGTCATCTCTCCGTTCACCGCGGAACGCACGCGCCCGGTTCGACCGAGCGCTGGAACATCTCTCCCCTGCACGCGTACTGGTCGTCCCGCGAGGCGGACGGCAGGGCGAAAAAAACGACCTGGTGGGCGCCGCTCATCCCGCTCACCTATCACCATACCACACCGTTGTACGGGCACCGGAACATCCTGTGGCTCATCGACTATTCGTGGCGAAGCGAGGCCGGGAGCGACCGGCTGTCGCGCCTGTGGCTCGCGCCGCTCCTCTTTCACCGGCCCGGGGCGGACGGCTATACGCATGTCCTCCCGCCCCTCTTCCTCAACAACCGCCATTCGGACGGCGCGCACTACACGCACCTGCTGCCGCTGTTCAGCCGCTGGAAGGGCGTGGATTACTGCCTCGTCCCCGGCGGGAGGACATACGAAACGCTGTACACCGGCGGCCTCCTCACCCCACTCTTCGGCCGAACTACCGCGCGCTACGGGGAGGACCGGTGGTCGGGCACGCTCATGCGCTCGAGCCTCTGGTTTCCGATCATACCGCTCTACTACCAGAGCTCTGACGCACTCGAGGGCGCGCATCGCAATCTTTTCTGGGTCTTCGACTGGCGCACTGCTCCGGAGGGAGGAATCAAGCGCTTCTGGTTTATTCCATTCGTCTTTCATGAAACGGGCGAGTCGGGCTATCGTTACTATTTCCCCTTCTACATGCGGCCTTCCGGCTCGAAGAAGGACGAGGGAACTTCGTACGGCCTCTTTCATTACAACAGGCACACGACGGACGAGTCGGTGCGCTGGGTACTGCTCTACTACGGCCGCAGCGCCACGGCGAAGGGCGAGGAGGCCGCATACTGGATGCCGCTTTATTTTCACGACAGGACCCCGGAGAGGGACATCACACTCTTCCTGCCGCTGTACTTCGATTACGAGAGCGCGAACAGGAGCGTGCATGTAAATATCCTGGGCCTTTCAAGGAGTGTCGCCGCCGGGCCCGGCCCCGGCGTGAGCCTCGGACTGGGCAGGGGGGAAAGGGGATGGCATGTCGACACCGATCTCTCCTGGCTTTATGACGTCGTGAGCGTCTCGACGCGAATAACGCTGAAGCGTCCGGCCAGAGCCGATGGGGCCGCCGTCCCCGCCGGAGAGGCGCCGCTTGAATCGGCCGCTTCCGTGGAGCCTGCGGCCGGAGTCAGCCTGCAGGAGAAGAAGACGGTATCACGCGAGAACGCCGAGTACTTCTGGGGATTCCGTCTGCTGTTCGGCCTTACGGCCTTCGAGATGGCCGACTCGAAGCGGCACTTCCGCCTGCTTCCGCTGTCCTGGCTCACCTGGGACAGGGACTCGGACGACCGGATGAAGTGGGTGCTCAATTACCTTTCGTACAAATCGGGCGAGGTGGAGTACCTCGTATTTTTCCCATTATATGGAATGCAGCGCGACGGCCGCTCGTTTAAACGCGGCTACGTGCTCAACCTGTACTGGGACGAGTACGACGAGCCGGCTGGTCTGCGCGAGCGGACGGTGCTCTGGCCAATCGCCAACTGGTACTCGTCGCCGAAAAAGAGCGGCTGGCGGATATTCCCGCTCATCCTGCACCGCGAGCGGCGGGAGGACGGTCTTCTGTCCATGAGCACCATAAGCCCGCTCTATTACGGCGCGTCAGCAGCGGCCGAAGACCGGACAAAATTCGCGGGCTCGTTTTCGATCAGCCTGCTGCACTGCGCGAAGAGCACGACCGTGGAGGGCCGCACGGCGGGATTTTACTTCTTCCCGATCATTCCGCTCTTCTACCGCTCGACCGACGGCGGCGATACACACACCAATGTGCTCTGGTTCATCGACCATGCCCACAGCGCCGACGGGGCGGACTCGCGCTTCTGGCTGCTGCCCTTGTATCTTTCCCGGACATCGCCCCGGCGCAGCTACCGGTATGTGTTCCCGTTGTTCTATTCATCGTCGACGCCGCGGACTGAGCGCTCGCTCACGCTCCTCCTCTGGCAAAGCGAGGAAACCGGCACGGGCGCACGCTCACTGCACGTACTGCCGCTCTATTACTCCTGGCGCTCGGAGACCGCTTCCAGCCGTTTCATCGTGGGGCTCTACCTGCACTCGTCTCCTTCGTACGTCAGACAGAATTTTCTGGGACTGTACGATCACCGCCGCTGGACCGACACGGGGCACGAGCGTTACGGCCTTGCGCTGAATCTTTTGAGTTACGAGGTGTCGCCCGAGATACGCGCCTGGCGACTCGCCTACGGCCTGCTGCTGGACCACGAATGGTCGCGCACAGGCGGCGGGTACGACTTCAGCCTGCTCTGGTTCATCTACAACCTGAGGCGCGAGGGTGACTACTTCCGCCACAGCTTCATTCCGTTCTGGTACTATGGCAGCGATCCGGATGAATGGGTGCTCTGCATCCCGCCGGTCCTGAGCTATATAAGCGCCGAAAGCGACGGAGACCGGTTCCAGTTGCTGGGTCTCGGCGCGCTGTGGTACCGCAATCTTAAACCGGCCGAGCGCTATGAGCGACGGATGCTGCTCCTCGGCATCCCCTACTATCATCTGGAAAAACCGGAGCGCGGCTACAGCTCGACGGGGAGCCTCTGGGGACTTTTATGGGAGACCGAGTCGGAGAGCGAAACGGGATTCAAGAAGTTCTCGATACTCAAGTTCGTGTACAAGCGCGTTGAGATGAGCGGCGAGGCCTATCACCAGGTGATGGGAATCCGGTTTTAGGCGCGCGCGAGCCCCTCGAGGTAGTCGTAGGCGGCGAGCGCTGCGGTCGCGCCGTCCGACGCGGCCGCGACGATCTGTCGGATCGATTCGTTTCGAAGGTCGCCCGCGGCAAACAGGCCCGGAATGGACGTGCGCATGCGCATATCGACCATCACCTCGCCATAGTCGTTCAGGATCTCGGCCGGAATGTACTCGGTGTTCGACCGGTAGCCGACGAAGATGAACACGCCATCCACCGGCAGGTCGCTCTTTGCGCCGCTCTTTTTGTTCTCGAGGCTGATCGATTCCACCTTGCCGCTTCCGTTGATGGAGCGCACGATCGAATCGTAGACCGGTTCGATCGCGCCGTTTTCGAGCACGCGCTTCTGCAGGAGTTTCACCCCGCGAAAGGCGTCGCGCCTGTGCACGAGGTACACCTTCGAGGCAAAGCGCGTGAGGTGCAACGCCTCCTCGAGCGCGGTGTCGCCCCCGCCAACCACCGCGGTCACCCTGCCTTTAAAAAACGCGGCGTCGCAGGTGGCACAGTACGACACCCCCCTGCCGGTGAACTCGGCCTCGCCCGGAACGCCGAGCTTCTGGAGCGAGGCGCCCGTAGCGCAGATCACCGCGCGTGCCCGGAGCGGCTCCCCGCCGGCGATTGAAATCTCGTAACAATTGTTCGCCTCATCGCGACGAAGCGATGAAAGCTCCACGCTCACGATTTCAGCGCCGAGCCGGCGGGCCTGGTTTTCCATGAAGCTCATGAGCTCCCAGCCGGGGACGGGGTCGACGAAACCTGGATAGTTCTCCACCTCGTAGGTGGTCATCACCTGTCCGCCCGGCGCGAGCTTCTCGATCACCACGAGGTCGATCCCCGCGCGCATCCCGTAGATCGCCGCGGAAAGCCCCGCGGGGCCCGCGCCCACTATGACAAGATCCTTCATCGGTCGGCTCCCTCAACGCATCAATATACCGTAACCCGCAAAGACTCCCCGCGCCGGGCGAATTATGCAACCACATTTTATCAACCGGCACAAGCGCGTCAAATTATGGTTGAAGTACCGCACATCCTTTCGTATGCTCATCCCCGCCGCCCGGTATTGCCGGCCTCACCGTGGCGGAAACCGCACAGGGGGCCGGTCATATTCGCATAATGCGGCGGGACTCAATTGCGCTTACGACAAAAGAACGGAGAAACCGACCAATGATGGAATGCTTCACCTCGCAGGGACCCGTAACGCAGGCCCTCCTGGCGACCTGCTTCACCTGGGGCGTAACGGCCCTCGGCGCATCGCTCGTATTTTTCGGCAGGGAGGCAAATCGCAAAGTGCTCGACTTCGCCCTCGCCTTCGCCGGCGGCGTGATGATCGCAGCGAGCTACTGGTCGCTCCTCGCGCCGGCCATCGAGATGTCCGAGGCGGGGCCGCTGCCCGTCTGGGTACCTCCGGCCGCCGGCTTCATGCTCGGGGGAGTATTCCTGCGCATGATCGACTTCGTGCTGCCGCACCTGCACCGCTTTCTTCCGGCAAGCGAGGCCGAGGGGGTCAAAACATCCTGGCAGCGGAGCACGCTCCTCGTACTCGCCATCACCCTGCACAACATACCCGAGGGCCTCGCCGTGGGTGTCGCCTTTGGCGCCGTCGCGGCCGGCCTCCCCTCGGCCACCCTGGCCTCGGCGATAGCGCTTGCGGTCGGCATCGGCATTCAGAATTTCCCGGAGGGCATGGCGGTGTCGCTTCCGCTTCGTCGCGAGGGCATGGGGCGCGCTAAGAGCTTTTTCTATGGACAGATATCGGGAATCGTCGAACCGATGGCGGGGGTGCTCGGAGCATCGATAGTGCTGATGGCCCAGTCAATACTGCCTTACGCGCTTGCCTTTGCCGCCGGTGCCATGATCTATGTT
>JADFDB010000131.1 GCA_018263175.1 Spirochaetota bacterium | reverse complement strand
GACCGGTCTGCTTCATTGTCCAACCCCCTGTTGTTTTTATCTATGCGTCTCCAGCTCGCGGCAGGCCGCGATGGAGGCAAAGTGCCAGACGCCGGTTGTCCCCGGATCGAAAGTGATGTGTGTAAAAACGGCACTGTCGGCCGCCTTCCGCCGCGACGGAAGGCGTGTCCGCCGATTCGAATGTGCAAAAATTGTATTATGTATGGAGATGCTATGATGTACACATATAACTTAATGCTGATTATGTCAATTATTTATTCGACTTGTTCCATACCTCTTGCGGATATCCGGTTCCTCCCGCCCGGAGCGGGGGCCGGTTTAATTTCCAATTATGCAGTGACGCTCTTATGGGATGGGGGCGCTTCCGGCCCGTGACGAGTCGCCGGTCTTAAAATACTGTTTGCCATATTACTTCGCAATCATATACTCTCCGTACGCTGCGGGTGTTGTGGTGAATGGAAAACTGAAAATTATGCTGATGGCGGCGCTGGCCTTTGTCTGCTTAATGTCCATTGCCGGCTGTTCGCGCACGAAGAAGGTCCGGATTGCCGTCATGACCAGGCTCCAGTCGGGGTCCATCATCGGTTCGAGCGAGGTCAATGCCTCCAGGCTCTTTCTGGAAGAGAGCGGCGCAGGCAATATTGAAATAGTGCCTTTTAACGACGACTGGGGGCCGGAGCGGGCGGTCGAAGCCTATGCACAGATGCGTTCACAGGGAATACGGATCCTCATAACCAGCCATGTCTCCACCTGCGCGCTCGCCCTGCGCGATTCGATAAACAGGGACCGGGTGCTCGCCATGGTCACCGGTTCGGCCACGGACGAGCTCTCGGGGAGCGATGATTACATCTTTCGCAATGTTCCGGACGTTTCCATTGAGCAGAAGAGCATTGCCGAATACGTCAACCGCATGCCCGGCGGGAGCCTCCTCGTTATCCGCGATACCGACAATCATTCCTATACTGCACCGGCGCTCAGGTATTTTCGGGAGGTGCTGAAAAAGCCCTCGGTCCGTGTAATCGACATTTCGCTCTCGGAGCTCGATATGGCGGCGCTCGACGCGGAGATACGGAAACGTCCGTTCGATAACGTTTACCTGCTCATAGGCGGATACAGGGTCGTGGCTGGAACAATCGCCCAGATGGCAAAAAAGGCGAGTCCCCGCGCCGGGATCGTCTTCACGCCCTGGATGAAAACGCCTGCCCTGCTGATGACGCTCGGCGGCGCGGTACGGGACGCGGTCATGCCGTCGCATTATCCGCCCCGCCGCGAATCCGCCGCGGTCGATGCGTATGTCGCCGCTTTCAAGCGGCGCTTCGGCTACGCGCCAACATTCATCAGCCTGAACGTCTATACCGCCCTCGAAATACTTTCGGCCGCGATCGCGGAGGGGAACACCTCGCCCGACGCAATAAAGGCCTGCCTCCTGAAAAAGAAACGGTTCGAAACCAGGTTCGGCGAGGTGGTGTTCGACGAGCACGGCGATGTCGTAAAACCGTTGCACTTCATCACAGGTCTCGAAGATGAATTCTAAGCCGCTGCACTCCATGCGAACCGTCTTCGCGGCGCTCGAGGTGAGCACCCTGTTTGTCGCGATCCTCTTCGTGGTGGTCCTCTTCACCCTTATCGGGAGAGAGATTAAAAAATCCTTTTTCAGAAGTCAGGCGCTCGAGGCCGCCAGGGTCGAGACGACGATACAGAGCTTCATCGAGCGGAGCCGGAATCTATTCGAGATCTTCGGAGGCCTGCCCGGCAAAGACGCGTCCGCGGCCCTCCTTCCGAGCTTTACCGAAATATATTTCTGCGATGCGCGTTTTGTTGTCACCCGTATCGTCAGGAAGGAACCGGCCGGCGCGATCTTCCCCGGTTACGATCTGAGCAAAAGCAATCTCCCGGCAATGGCCGTGGCGATCGATGCCGAAAATCAGGTCGTCTGGGCGATGTTCAGCGCGCCCGAGGACGAGCGGCTGAGCGTCTACGTGCTCGCCCGGACGGGACCGGGCTACCTCGTGGGTAGAATCGGGGCCGACCCGCTCAATTCGGCGCTCCGGAGGATGGCCGGTTACAGCGGCAGCATCCTGATCATCGCCACGGAAGACGGCTACATTCTTTCGAGCTCGAAAGACCCGCTGCACATTCATATTCTGCCCGGGGCGGGAAGATCCGAGATGAGCGTCGCCGGCGTCGAGTACCTCTATACGCGCAAACACAGCCGCGCGCTCTGCAAGGATATTGCTGTCCTGACTCCGGCCTCCACCGTGTACACGCTTTTGAAAGGTGTCGGGCGCTATTCGCGCCTTTTCATCGTTCTGTTCGCTCTGATCACACTCGCCAAGGTCGTCGGCCAGACGGTGCTCGTCATGCGCCCCTTCGGCAGGTTCAGCACCCTCGTCCGGCGGTGGCAGCCGGACGCGCCGGCCCCCGAAGTCTCCGCCGGCTTTTTACAGTACGAGGAGATCGCCTCGCTCTATGACAGCTTCAACGACAAGTCCGACCAGATCCGTGAGGCGGTTGCGGCGCTTCGCGAGAGCGAGGAGCTTCTTAAAATACAGCGCGATCTCGGCATGGCGCTCGGGGTCTCTTCAGAGCTCGTTCCGGCGCTTGAAACCATGCTCGATGCCGCGCTCAGGATCGAGGGGATGGATGGCGGCGGCATCTATCTCGTGGACGAGAAGACGGGCTCTGTGGACCTGGCCTGCTCCGCCGGTCTCTCGCCGGAGTTCATCACTGCCGCGAAACGATATTCCTCGGATTCCCCGAACGCGCGCATCGTAATGGAGGGCAGTCCCGTCTATCTCGATAATTACCAGATTCCGGGCAACGATTACGGGCTTCTCCGGGAGGGCCCGGCGGCGCGGGAGGGATTCAGGGCGTTCGCGGTGGTGCCGATCCGGCACTTCGGGCAAAGCATCGCCTGTATCAATATCGTCTCGAAACACGTCTCCCGGATTCCGCAGCCCGCGCGCAATACCCTCGAATCGATGGCCTCCACGCTGGGCAATGTTATCGTCCGTATACAGAACCAGGGCCAGGTGGCGGCCTCCCTGCGCGAGAAGGAGATATTGCTTAAAGAGGTCCATCACCGCGTTAAAAACAACTTCCAGGTCATCATAAGCCTCCTCAATCTGCATTCGAAGAACATCAAAAACGAGGAGCTCCTGCGGCATTTCAACGATTCGCGCAACCGCATCCGCACCATGGCCCTCATCCACGAAAAGCTCTACCAGTCGGACGATTTTGCGCACATAGATTTCGCCGCGTACATGGAGGCGCTCACCTCGGAGCTCTGTTCGCTCTACGCCTCGCCGGCGAATCCGGTGGCGTGCAGGCTCGACGTGGAGCGGGTGAACATCCCCATCGACCTCGCCATTCCCTGCTCGCTCATCGTAAACGAGATCCTTTCCAACTCGCTTAAATACGCGTTTCCCGCTTCGTGGGAGGGGGGCGCCGAAATCATTCTCGCGCTGCGCGGAAGCGACGACGGTTCGATCGAGCTCGAAATATCGGATAACGGTGTCGGGATTCCCGATGGCGCCGAAGTTGGCGCGGCCGAATCCGATACCCTGGGCCTTTCCCTCATCGGCCTCCTCGTCCGTCAGATAAAGGCGACGCTCGAACTCGACCGGACGAACGGAACGCGCTACACGATCGTTTTTCGCGGAGGGGAATAGCGCGGATTTAGTTGTTGCGTATGGGCGCTCGGGCTGTAAAGTCTGCATGTCTTTGCCGTAATCGACGGCCCCGGCACTCTGCGGCCAACACGAAGCCTGCGGGCCTCGAATCGGGCTTTGCGGTAATAGCGCGCGCGATGGAGCTTGCAGCGGTCATGAAGCGCGGGATGTGTTAGGGTCCGGTGCCATCGGGGTGAGCTCGTGAAACTATGCCTGCCGTACGGACGGAAGGGGCTCGATCTCGAGCTGCCCGATTCCGTCGCCGTTATACGGGGTGCTGAAGAGCCGGCGCTTGCCGATCCTGTCGGGGCGCTTGCCGCCGCGCTCGAAAAGCCGATCGACTCCGCGCCGCTTCGCTCGCTTGCAAGGCCCGAATTCCGCGTGGCGATCGTCCACTCCGACATCACCCGCGCCACGCCGAACGGCCTGCTGCTGCCGCCCGTTCTCGCGGCGCTCGCCCGCTCGGGCGTGCCCGACGCGCGGATAACGCTCATCAACGCCACGGGCATGCACCGCGCGCAGACCGACGCGGAGCTCTGCGCCATGCTGGGGGACGCCGTCGTCGCGCGCTACCGGACCGTGCAGCACGATGCGCGCGATGGCTCGACGCTCGTCCGGGCGGGGACCACCTCGACGGGGAACGAGCTCTTCATCAACCGGGCATGGATGGGCGCCGATTTTCGCATCGCCACCGGCTTCATCGAGCCGCACTTCTTCGCCGGATACAGCGGCGGCCCAAAGGCCGTATTGCCCGGCATCGCCGGTGAGGCGGACATACTTCATAACCATCGCCCGTCGAACATCGACCATCCGCGCGCGACCTGGGGCCTTACCGACGGCAACCCGGTGTGGGAGGAGATGGCAGAGGCGGCGAAGATCGCCCGCGTCGACTTTCTCGTCAATGTGACGCTCGACAGCGCCAAACGCATTACCGGCGTCTTTGCGGGAAATCCGGAGACGGCGCACCGGGCCGGCCGCTCGCACGTGCGGGCGCACGCCATGGCCGCCGTCGACGCGCCATACGATATCGTCATCACCTCGAACAGCGGCTATCCTCTCGACCAGAACCTCTACCAGGCGGTGAAGGGGATGAGCGCCGCCGCCGAGATAACGGCCCCCGGCGGTTCGATAATCCTCGCGTCCGCCTGCGAGGAGGGCCTGCCCGCGGGGAGCTGTTACGACCGCCTGCTTTCGCGCTTTCGCGATCCGGAGTCATTTCTCGCGGCGCTCGAGGACGGCGCCGTTTCCGAGGCCGAGCAGTGGCAGGTGCAGGTGCAGGCGAAAATCCTCTTTAAAAATGACGTGTATCTTTACAGCGAAGGGCTTGCGGCATCCGAAGTCGAACGGGCGATGCTGCGTCCCTGCGCCGATATCCCCGCGACGCTCGGCGAGCTCCTCAAGCGCTATGGAAACCGGGCCAGGGTCGCCGTGCTCCCCGACGGGCCGCAGTGCATTCCATACGTGCGCTAATGTGGTGTAAAGCGAAACCGACCGCGCGATTTAATTTCAGCATAATCCTAAAACATCAGGTATCCCTGCACGAGCAGAAGCTGGCCGGCGAGGTAGGTGCTCATGGTATACACGCGCTCGTGCGCGATCTCCCGCGCGAACTTGTTGTAGGCGTTGGTGATGTCGGAGACTATAAAGACGAACGCGCCCGCCATCGCCGTCAGTACGCCGGCGAGGGAGGCCGTTCCGAGCGGGAGCACCGTGGCCGTACCCATCACGGCTATGATGACGGTGTAGGCGAGTATCGCCTTTTTCATCGCGCCCGCGTGCGGCCCTATGAGGCGGTAGCCGAACGCGCCCGTGGCAATATACGGAACGAGGAGGAGCCACGCGGCCGGCGGGAACATTCCCATCCCGCACGCGTACGACGCGAAGACCACAATGTAGAAGACGTGGCCCAGCAGAAACGCGACAAGGCCGGGGCGGAAGTAGCGCCGGGTTTTTTCGGGATCGGGTATCATGAGGCAGATGTCGCCCAGCCATCCGAAGGTGATGGCCGCGATCATGAAGGCGTTCGGTGTTTCGGCCGCGATCAGATAATAGAGCGCAAGCGCGGGCATGAGCAGGGGTTTTACGAAATAGCGTCCCGGCATGAACGCGAACCCTTCGCTGATTACATGCGCCGCCGCGAGGGCGATGAAGAGTGCGAGCAGGATCGTCGGTGTCATTGTGGCTCCTCCGTGGTGCGGGGATTTGACGTCTCTTCCATTTAGCGACCGGGCGCCCGAATTCCGCAATAACTTTACGCCCGGCACACAGCCCTGAGCCAGCGGACGCCGTACGGTTCGATCGCGAGCGCGAGGATCCCATCTTTACAGCGAAACGTGGAGCCGTCCAGTATGTCCGTCCATTGCGCGTTCGGAAGGTTCGCCTCGGCGGTGTTCAGGCGGAGCTCGCGCCGCCGGCCGGTGACGTTGGTCACCGCGACGAGGCGCGCCGATTCGTCTACGGCAGAGCGCAGGAGGACGAACAGGCCGCTGTCGACGTGAAGTACCCGCTGGGGCGCGTTCGGGTGGAAGCATTTTTCGCGGGTCCGGGCAAGCAACATCGTTCTCAGCCCGTCG
>JADFDB010000130.1 GCA_018263175.1 Spirochaetota bacterium | reverse complement strand
GCCTTTTCCCAGATGTCGCGCTTGTCGCGGTCGGCTAGCCTCGGGATGAAGTGCTCACCGCGAAAATGGCGCTGGGTGTGCTCTTCCATGAGATAGTTGCCGTCCGGTCCGACGCGCCTGATGACGTCCATGGCGAGCGAGATGTCGCTCACCTCGACCCCGCGTATGGCGCGCTCCACCATCCCGATGAGCTCGTTGTCTATTACCGCGAGCTCGTGCGCACCCGCCGTGGTCGATTCGAGCGTCCCCACGCAGGTGATGTAGTTCGCACCGCCGAGCGCGGCGAGCAGCATGGACTGAAAGCGTTCCACGCCGCACTGCATGTCGAGCGTCTTGGACTCGGTGGCGCCGGCCACGGCCCTGCATGGCAGGCCGTACGAATGGGCTAACTGCGCGGCCCCGGCGCTGATCATCCCCGTCTCGATTGAGCCGAGCGCGACCGTACCGCGGCGCATCTCGGCGATGGTCGACACGGTGCCGTACATAACCGGCGTCCCCGGATTCACTGCCTGCGCCATGACCACATGCGCGATCACCTCGGCGTTCTGCTGAAGGAGCAGGCCCGCGAGCGTCACCGGCGCGGTTGTGCCCGCCATCGCTTCGGGCGACACAAGGGCAGGCTGTCCCCATTCGGCCAGTATCATAAGGCCTTCAAGCTGTATCTGCGCCGTGGAGAGCGGGCTCTGGATGCTCACTATCGTGATGAACGGGTGCCGGTCTTTGATCCGGTCTTTTCCGCCCATCACGATCGAGGTCATCTCCATCATGTCCTTTGTCGCGAGAACGCCGTACGCGCCCATGCCGAAAGATTTTGAGCAGTTTTTCGCCCAGGAGCGGATTGCCTCCACGTGAATGCACTGCATCGGAATATCGTTCGGCCAGATGTCCATCTGGTTGGAGACGATGTTGTCGAGATGATCGAAGAGCACGATGTGGTCGGTCTGGTCCCCGAGCGTGGTCGGACGATAGGCGCCCGTTTCGAGATCGTAAAAGTTGATGGCCGTCCCGAGGCCGCCGAAGACCCTCGTATCGGGATTGATCGGCCACTGCCTGGACGGGTCGGCGCCGCAGAGCATATATTCGCGCGGCGCTTTTTTCACCAGGGATTCCACGAGCGACGGTTTGAAATAGACGATCTTTTTGGCCTCGTCCACCCGGCAGCCGAGGTCGGCGAGCATCCGCCGCATCTTCTTTACCTCGACCTTTATGCCGACGGTCTCTAGTATCTCGAGGGTGTGCTGCTGAATTTTTTTGATTTCAGTTTCGCTTAAGACCTGGAAGCGGCTGCTCTTCATCGTCGATCTCCGTGGCGCAAAGCGCGTGCGATTTGCGCAATAGGCTTTCGGTAAGGGAAGGATACTCGGCATGAAAAGTCAATAATGATTTGGTCGAAAAGTCATGATGGATGATGATGCATGGTGCATCGGGCGGAATTCTTATTTCAGCTTGCATTCGTCGCTATTGCTTTATATCCTTATAGTGTCATTCAATAGGGTTGTTGCATAACCGGGAATCAAACCGTCCCCCCCGCCCGCACCGGGAGGAAGCCCGATATCCGCAAATATGAAACAGGCCTATTACAGGCGAGGCTCCATGAGAAAGACGCGCATTCTGATAGTCGAAGACGAAACCATCATAGCCCTCGACGTTCAGGGCATACTGAACGGGCTCGGATACGAGGTCGCGGGCATCGCCGTGACGGGTGAGGACGCCGTCGAAAAGGCCGTTAGCCTCAAGCCCGATATCATTCTGATGGATATTCTGCTCGCCGGACGCATGGACGGCATCGAGGCCGCGCGTACGATCCGCAAAACCGGCGACATCCCGATCATTTACCTTACCGCGAATGCCGACCAGGCCACCGTTGACCGCGCGCGCGACACCCAGCCGCATGCCTATCTCAACAAGCCCATACACGAGCGTGACCTGTACTCGAACATAGAAGCGGCGCGCACCCAGCACCGCATCGAGACCAAACTCAGGGAGAGCGAGCGCCGGTTCCGCGACGCGCTCGCCAACATGCTCCTTATCGCCGTCCAGCTTGACGCAAACGGCACAATCCTTTTCTGCAACGATTATCTGCTCAATCTGACCGGCTACACCCTGAATGAATTGATCGGCGGCAACTGGTTCGAAATATTCGAACGAGACAAACCCATCGACGAGCTGAAGCGGGTACACCGCGAAGCCATCGAACGCGACAGCATCCCCTTGCACTACGAGGGGACGCTGCTGACGAAATCCGGCGAATCCCGCATCGTCCGGTGGAATAACACCGCCCTCTACGATGCGAGCCACACGCCCTTCGCCACGAGCCGTATTGGCGAGGACATAACCGAGAGCAAAAAGGCCGAGGAGGCGCTGCGGCATTCCAATCAGGAGCTCGAGGCCACGAACGAGGAATTCGAGGCGGTAAACGAAGAGCTCCATCATACACTCGATTCCCTCTCCAGGAGCGAACGGGACTATCAGTTGATCTTCGAATCGATGCTCAACGGCTTCGCCCTGCACGAGATCATCTGCGACGAGAAGGGCAATCCCGTGGATTACCGGTTTCTGCGCGTCAATCCCGCGTTCGAGAGGCTTACCGGTCTCAGGGCGGCCGATTTACTCGGGAAAACCGTGCTCGAGGTGCTTCCCGGCGCCGAACACGAATTGATCAAGCGGTACGGTTCGGTCGCGCTCTCCATGGAGCCTGTGCGTTTCGAATCGTATCATAAGGAGCTCAGGCGGCATTATGAAATCGTCGCATTCAGTCCGATGCGCGGGCAGTTCGCGGTTTTTCTGAACGACATAACCGAAAATAAGTCTTTCGAAAGAAGCCGCGCCGAATCGGAACAGAAATTCCGCACCCTATTCGAGACCATGGCGCAGGGTGTGGTGTATCACGACCCGTCGGGCGCGATAATCGGCGCGAACTCCGCCGCGGCGCGATTGCTGGGGCTGAGCATGGATCAGTTGATGGGCCTTACGTCGATGGATCCCCGTTGGCATGCCGTCCGTGCGAACGGCACCGCGCTTCTCGGCGAGGAGCACCCGGACAAGGTGGCGATGCGAACGGGGAAACCGGTTGAAAACTTTATAATGGGCGTGTATCACCCCATCACCGACGGCCATCATTGGATCTCGGTAAGCGCCGTCCCACAATTCAAGGATGGCGAAAGCCGGCCATGCAGGGTTTTCGTCACCTTTACCGATATCACCGAAATCCGAAGAGCCCAGGAGGCATTGAAAGATAACCAGCGCCTGCTGGAGCGAGCGTTGCGCATGGCCGGGCTCGGGTACTGGGAGCTTGACCTGACGCAGGGAGCCGCCGCCGGTTCGCCGGAGTCCCGGCGTATTCTCGGATTGGGCAACGGAGATCTGACCATCGCCGATATCCGGGAACTGTCCCTGCCGGAGTACCGCCCTTTGCTCGCCAGGGCCCTTGCCGGACTCATCGAAAACAATGAAAAATACGATGTCACCTTTAAAATACGACGGCCTACCGACGGAGCAGTAATAGCGATCCACTCGCTCGCCGAGTACAATCGTTCGACGAACCGAATCTTCGGCGTTTTGAGTGTTATTTCAGATATACCGGAAGCCGGACCGGAGAAACCTTCAAAGCGGCAAAGCTGGCCGGCCGGGAAAAAGAAGAAAACCACGGATCATAACAAGGCCTGAATTCCCTCAATAGAACAAGCTCTTCAACAGATACGGATACGAAATCCCCAGGTAATTGCCGATCACCCATCCGAGTATGCCGGTGGCGATGCGCCGGCCGTGCCCATCGCACGGCTTCATCCTCCGAACGACCCGATCTTTTGCTTCAGCAGTTCCGCCGACCCTTCGACCTGTCGGGAGACCTCCGCCAGACCGCCTGCCCCATCGGCGTTGGACTGGGTCAATTCGTTGATGGTCGCCACCGATTTTGCGACTTCCGAAAGCGCGACCATCTGTTCACCCGTCGAAATCCGTATCTCTTCCGAACGGGACTTCACCTCCACGGCGTGATGATTTACCGATTCGTTGATCCCGACCTCCTCTCCCATTTGCCGGTCGATCTCCTCGATCCCGATCGTGATCTGGTTGACGTTGTCAATGGTGGCGCGTAAAAGCTTGACCGTGTTCTCCACGCCCAGAATGCCATTCCCCACCTCCCGCTCGGTGTTCGCTATGAGGCGGGATATCTCGGCAAGGCTTTCCGCCGTCTGTTCGGACAGTTTCGAAATTTCGTCGGCCACCACGGCAAAGCCGCGCCCCGCGTCGCCGGCCCGTGCCGCTTCGATCGCGGCATTCAGGGAAAGAAGGCTTATCTTATCGGCAATCCCCCGTATAACGTCAACGATTCCGGTTACCTGCCGCGAGCTCTCCATGAGCGAGTCCATCGAAGCGTTCATGGATTCGAGCGTTGAAGCGCCCGCAGCCGATTGCTCGCTTGTATCGCGCGAGACGGCGACGGTCGTGCTTATCCTCCGCTGCATCACAGTGATCGATTCGGACAAGCTCATGATCTTTTCGAGGAGTACCTCCACGCCTGAATACTGGTTCTCCGCGTTACGCACCACCATCTCCATTCCCGCATGTACCTCCTCAACCGCCGACGTGATCTCCTCGACCGATGCGGCCTGGTTCTGCGAATTATCGGAAAAACGGTTCGTCATCTCCGACATACTCTCGGAGAGCGACGCGAGGTCACCCGATACGGCGGCCGTGGATTCAAGCAGGTCCCGTAACGCGAGGTACTGCTCCCGATTTTTTGCGGACTCCCCCTTCAATTCGTTCATCGTTTCACGGTTCACCTTCAGAATCAGCATGGCGAGGGCGTAAAGGAAAATAAACGTGATGGAGCTGTCAAGCAGGCCCGTGGTCAATATCGATTTATCCATGCCGGGATGGCGCAGCGACACCAGGTAAAAAGCGATGTTTCCGAGGAAGATGAGAGCGGAAAGCATCGTCGTCCAGCGCCTCGTACAGAAAAGCGCCGCGAAGATAATGCCGGCACACACCAGATAGGTCATCGACGAATAGCCGATCATTGGCGTTGCATGCTGCTGGTACGCGACACCGACTACAATCGTAATCGTGGTCCCCGCCGAGGTGATGTTCGCCGCGGCGTTGTATCGTCCGCGGATCAGTATAATCAGGCTCACCATCATGCTGAGGATAACCGGAAGCGCTATCACCGCTGGACGCACTACGTCACCCCTGATAAGAAATACCAGCGGAGGTACCGGGAATACGACCGCAAGAATAAGCAGGTTCATGATAAACAACAGGTACGCCCTCTTACGAACGATGACCGTGGCGCTTTCGAAACGCCTGTCTACAAACGACGATAAACGAGATTTCATGGAAGACCTCTGCGGGATTTTCGTTTTATTGTACTCATATTGATTGACCATCCAACCAGCATTTTAGCAAACAAAAAGCCATATCCGATGGCCTTCGTTAACTCAATACGAAAAATATCAGTATGTCAACAGAAAAAGTAAAATAGCATAGGAACCGGCATATAAAGAGAACGCTTCCCCGACCTGCCTTCGATTAGCATGCCCGGGGAAGCGTGAATCACCCCCTGTGCCGTAAGCAATCGGATATACTCATCGATCTCCTCGTCGTCGTCCGGTCAGGTAACTCCACTCAGGGCCGGTATCCCCGCGATCCAACACGGGCACATCGGTTCGATCTGCGATCACCCGCCCGGCCGGGGGTCCGGACAATAAAGAAAAATGTATTGACATTATGTAACCACTGGTTACCATACTAACCGCATTACTCATATAATACAATTCATAGAGGGGGGCTTTCCATGGCGGTTAATATCGGCAGCATGTTCGCGAACAGGGCTCTGCTTTCACCGAATCTCGAAGCCTTTGTAGGTGAAAACTATCGTTACAGTTTTCACGAAACAAACATCAGGGTTAATCGTTTTGCGGCCTATTTGAAAAAAAACGGCATTTCGAAAGGCGACCGGGTTGCGGCACTGGGGAAAAACAACGAACACGTCACTACAACGATGCTCGCCGCGATGAAGCTCGGGGCGATATTTATTCCGCTTAACTACCGACTGCAGGCCCCGGAGCTTTCCTATATACTCAATAACTGCGGTGCGTCCGTTCTTGTATATGATGAAGAATTCACCGGTATCCTCGATAAAATCCGCGGAGAAATTTCGCCGCGGCTCTACCTTCGCGCACGGGTAAAGGAAGCCGCGAACGATTTTGAGGAGGCCCTGGGAGCCATGCCGCCGGACGACCCCGAAATTACCGGCGGCGATGACGATCCGGCGGTTATTCTCTACACCTCGGGAACGACCGGCAATCCGAAGGGCGCCATCCTC
>JADFDB010000012.1 GCA_018263175.1 Spirochaetota bacterium | reverse complement strand
TACGCCTCGATAAATTCGATGATGAACGCCGAGTAGTCCTCCACCGTAACGGCGCGCGAGGAGTACTTCCAGCGCTTGAGATACCAGTCTTGAAGAAGGGCCTTCACGGACGCCGCGGCGAGCGCGGAGTCCGTCGCCGCGAAACTCCCATCCGCGACACCATCCTCGATAATGCCGCCGTAGAGCCCCTCGGTAAAGAGCTCGCCCGCAATCGCCTTCCTCTGCCGCTCCCGGTCGAGGTAGCGCGCCTCCATATAGGAGAAGTAGAACCAGGGCTGCAGCGATTCGCTCAGGTACAGGTGCGCGCGCACGGCCTGGCGCAGGCGCTCGGCGGGGGTCTCATTCGCGTCGATATGTTCGGAGAGCACGCGCGAGACGATGCGCGCGCCCTGGTCCTGGATCATGTCGAGAAGGCCCTCCTTGCCGGAGAAGTACGAGTACAACGCGCCCATCGAGAGGCCCGTGGCCTTGCCCAGATCGCGCAGGCTCATCGCGTGGAAGCCCCTGGCGTTCGAGAGCGCGAGCGTCGCGTCGAAGATCTTGACGAGGTTCCGCACCGCGACCGCCTGCTTCTTGACCTTGATCGTGCCGCGGTTCTCTGCGAATATCTCGGCGCAGATCGCCTCACGCGAGAGGTCGACGAGCTCTTTGAAATCGCGGTACTTCATCCTCCGGGTCCGCCCCTTTCAGCGCGCCGTGCGCTTTTCATAGGTCCTGAGCAGCCGCCTCGCGTACGAGGACTTGTGCACCTCGTCGGCGCCGTCGTAGATGCGCGCCGCGCGCTCATGCCTGAAGAAGAAGGCGAGGATCGTATCGTCGGTCATGCCGAGCCCGCCGTGCACCTGGAGCGCGCGGTCGATCACGCGCTGCATGGTGTTGGCGACCACGAACTTGATGAGGCCGATGTCGTCGCGCGCCTCCTTCGCGCCGAAGCGCTCGATCTTCCACGCGGCGTGGAGCGTCATGAGGCGTGCCGCCTGTATCTCGGCCGCGCTCTCGGCCACCCACTGCTGGATAATCTGGCGCGAGGCGAGCGTCTTCCCGTCGGGCGCGATGACGCGCCCGGCCGCGCGCGAGCACATAAGATCGAAGGAGCGGTTGCAGATGCCGATCCAGCGCATGCAGTGGTGGATGCGTCCCGGCCCCAGGCGCTCCTGCGCGATCACGAAGCCGTGCCCCTCGGGCCCCAGCAGGTTCTTCTGCGGCACGCGGCAGTTCTGATAGAGGATCTCGGCGTGGCTGAAGTAATCGCTTCCCGCGTGGCCCATCACCGGGATGTTCCGCACCAGGTTGAATCCCGGATTGTCGCAGGGAACGATGATCATGCTCGCGCGCAGATACGGGGCGGCCTCGGGGTTGGTGACCGCCATGACGATCGCGAACTCGGCGCCGTCGGCCGACGAGCTGTACCACTTCTGTCCGTTGATGACGTAGTCGCCGCCGTCCTTCACCGCGGTCGTGTCCAGCATGACGGGGTTCGAGCCCGGCAACTCGACCTCGGTCATCGAGAAACAGCTTCGAATCGTACCCTCGACGAGCGGTCTGAGGTAGCGCTCCTTCTGCTCATCGGTCCCGTATTTATGCAGGATTTCAATGTTCCCGGCGTCGGGCGCCTGGCAGCCGAAGACGAAATGTCCCAGGGGGCTGCGTCCAAGCTCCTCCGAGACGAGCGCGTGCTCCATGAGGTCGAGCCCCATGCCGCCGAACTCCACGGGGTGGTTCGGCGCCCAGAGCTCCATCTTCTTCACCATGCGCCTCTTCTCCTCGAGGACCGGCAGCATCTCCCTGAAGTCCTTCGTGGTGAACTCCGGCTCGAGCGGTATGAGCTCTTTGTCCACGAACTCGCGGATCATCCCGCGGACGGCCTGCATCTTTTCGGTGATTTCGAAATCCATTGTCTTCCTCCGGTTCAATTGATGCGCGTCATGCCGCTGCGGAAAGGCCGCACGCGCCGCACGCGTCTATCGATACGTAATCATTTCCTTTTCGACTCTCCCCTCGAGGTGCGGAACCGCGTTTAACGATGAAAGCGTGATCCGATCGCCGTCGTACCTGAACTTCGTGATCGAGGTGTTCATGATCTGCCAGCAGATGTGCATGGTCGTAATGTCGGGCGTGTCGATGGCGTACTGCACCGACGCCGAAATGGTGCCGCCCGAGGCGACCACGAGCACGGTCTTGTTGCG
Source organism: Spirochaetota bacterium (assembly GCA_018263175.1). Lineage (GTDB taxonomy): Bacteria > Spirochaetota > UBA4802 > UBA4802 > UBA5368 > MVZN01. Next base: position 33,270 of record JADFDB010000012.1, on the reverse strand, counting down.
GCCGTTCCCGGTCATCACGGCCTCGAGCCCTTTGGCCACGCGCTTCTTCACGCTCTTCCAGTTTTCGACCCCCGGCTTGTCGAACCTGCCGGTAACCCAGCGGACCATCACCTTCTCGAATACGCGCTGAAAGGATTTTCTGTCGGTGTAGATGTTCTCGAGCTCCCTGCCGAGGGTCCAGTCCTCCTCGAGGAGGTCGAGCATCTGTGACTTGATGATGGCCTTCGAATCGTACTCGTTGAACTCGGGCATGACCACAAGGTCCGGCATGGGCGTCTCGCGCTCGCGATACCGCCCGATGATCTCGAGCGCCGTGCGCTTCTGCCGCTCGATCGCGCCAGAGTACACCGCGTCGAAGCGAAGGCCGAGCCCAAGAAAATACTCCGCGAGGATGACCGCCTGCTCGACGCCCCGCTTCGAGAGCCTGTCGTAATTTTCCCTGCCGAACGAGGCCTGGCCGTGCCGCACCATGTACAGTATGCTCATCGAGTTTTCCCCATACAACAGCGTCCGTGCATATTCACGAAAATGTCAAACAAAAAAATAGAACGATCGTTCGGTTTTTTTGGTTGCGCATAATTCCGTCATTCCGTACACTGGGACACGGGTGGCGCCGTCGCCGCCGGAAAACGAAGTATCGGAGCGCTATGATGACCACCAATCCCCTGCATAAACTCATGAACCCGGCCTCGATCGCCACCTTCGGCGCGGGCAATAACTTCCTGAAAATGGGTACGATGCACGCCCTCAGCATCACCAAGGACGGCTACGCGGGGAAGTTCTATCCGGTCCATCCCAAGGACGCAACGGTGCTCGGCCATAAAGCGTACCGCACGGTGGAGGAGCTTCCGGAGGCGCCGGATCTCGCGCTCATCGTCATCCCCTCCGAGCACGTCATAGCGACGATCGATTCGCTCGGCAAGCGCGGCACACGCTACGCCATCATCATCACCGCCGGCTTCAAGGAAACCGGCGAGAGCGGAAGGAGCATGGAGCGCGAGCTCATCGAGACCGCAGAGCGGCACGGCATTCGCTTCATCGGGCCCAACTGCATGGGTATCGTCAATACGGCCATATCGCTCAACACCACGGTGATGGAGCTTCGCGACAAACCAGGGCACCTCGGGTTTGCCTCGCAGAGCGGCACCTACATCACCCAGTCGCTCAAGTATCTGGGGAAGCGCGGCATACGGTTCAGCAAGGCGCTCAGCGTCGGAAACGAGGCCGACATCTCCATCATCGACGCGCTCGAATACCTCGGTGAGGACGAGCAGACGAAGGCGATCTCGCTCTACATCGAGGGCATCCGCGACGTGCCGCGCTTTCTCGATGTGGCACGCCGCATAACGCCGCACAAACCCGTCATCGCGCAGTACGTCGGCGGCTCGAAGGCCGGTGCGCGCTCGGGCAAAAGCCACACCGGCGCGATGGCGGGGCCCGACCACATCTACGACGGCATCTTCCGTCAGGCGGGCATCATACGCGTCGATTCCATCGAGGACCTCTACGGCCAGGGCTGGGCCCTCGCCACGCAGCCGTTCCTCCGGGGCAGGCGCGTTGGCGTTATCACCAATTCGGGCGGCCCCGGCACCGCCATGTCGCACGTCTGCGAGGGCGGCGGCATGGAGATACCGGTCTTTTCGGAAAAGCTGCAGGAGTCCATACGTCCCATGGTCCTGCCGCACGCGCCCCGCGGCAACCCGGTCGACATCACCTTCTCCTTCGACATGAACGCCCTGACCACCGAGATACCGCTCCTCGTCATGGAGAGCGGCGAGATCGACGGCATCGTGCTGCACGGCGCCATGAATTCCGGCTTCGTGAAGGCCCTCTACCCGCATATAGCCGACCTCGCGCAGGGAGTCACGATCGAGGACATGGTAAACGAGCTGAACGCCAACCTCAACCTCAGCCGCTCCGCGGGCCTGCCGCGTGAATACGGCATCCCGATGCTCCTCTCGTCCTTCCTGGACCGCGACGACAACCTCACCGAGTTCTACGAGGATAACGACATCCCCGTCTTCGACTCGCCCGAGAAGACGGCGCGCGCGATGGTGACGCTCAACCGTTACCGGCTGGTGCGGCAACGCGAGGCGCATGGCGCACCGCCGCCCGTCCGGCGCTCGGCCGACGCCGCCTCGATCATCGAGAGGGCGCGCAAAGCCGGCCGGGCGGCGCTCGACGAGCACGAGGCCAAGCTCATCCTCGCCGCCTACGGCGCGCCCATAACCGAGGAGCGCCTGGTCGCCTCGGCCGATGAGGCGGCCGCGGCGGCGGAGGCGCTCGGCTACCCGGCAGTGCTCAAGGCCTGCTCGTCGGAGATTCTGCACAAGACCGAGAAGGGGCTGGTAAGGCTCGGCCTTGCGTCCGCCGCCGACGTGTCCGCCGCCTTCGAGGACGTGCAGAAGGCCGCGGGAACGAGGGTCCCCGCCATCGTCTACCGCATGGTGAAGGGGAGCCGCGAGCTCGTGGCGGGCATGACGCGCCACGAGGGCATCGGTCCCTGCGTGATGTTCGGCCTTGGTGGCATCTACACCGAGCTTTTGCGCGACGTCACCTTCCGCGTCGCGCCGATTACCGCGGCCGACGCGCGCGAGATGACGCGCGAGCTGCGGGGAAGCGGCATTTTAGGCGAATTCCGCGGCATGCCCGCCGCCGATATTGACGAAATCGCGCGGCTCCTCCTCGCCCTCGGCGCCGTCGCGCAGAATCATCCGGAGGTGCGCGAGATCGACATCAACCCGATCCTCATAAGCGGCGCGCACCCGGTCGCCGTCGACGCGCTGATCGCCCTCGAGGCATAGCGGGACTGCCCGCGCACGGCGCGATTAAGCTCTCCGGGGGCTGGCCGTCACGATTGGCGGCACGGTATTTTTCTTGCCCCCCGGCATGGTCGGGTGGTACTATTCTCCTGGCTTCAGGCAGACCATCATGAAAGCGCGCATAATGATCGTTGAGGACGAGAGCATCATCGCCCTCGACCTCTCGGGAATACTGCAAAACCTCGGCTACGAGACGAGCGCGATTGTTTCGACCGGCGCCGGGGCCGTCGAGGCGGCGCTCGCGGACGCGCCAGCCCTCATCCTGATGGACATCGTCCTTGTCGGCGGCATGGACGGCATAGAGGCCGCGAGGAGCATCCGCAGCGTCCGCGACATACCGGTCATCTATCTTACGGCCAACGCCGATCAGGCCACGGTAGAGCGGGCGCGCGACACCGAGCCCTACGCCTACCTCAATAAACCCGTCGACGCGCGCGACCTCTACTCCAACATCGATTCGGCGCTTTACAAACACGCCATGGAGCGGCAGCTACGGGAGAGCGAGACGCGGTGCAGGGAGTCGGAAGAGAACTACCGCTCGCTCGTCGAGAACATCAACGACGTCATCTTTACGCTCGACGCCGGGGGGCGCTTCACTTATGTGAGTCCCGTCATCGAGCGCATAAGCGGCTATACGCCCGAGGATTTTCTTGGAGCCCCCTTCCAGGACTTCATCCACCCGGACGATCTTCCGGAACTCCTCGTGAACCGGGAGCAGGTTCTGAACGGCTATTCGGCGCCCGTCGAATACCGCGTACTCGACAAAAACGGGAACGTCCGCTATATCCGCACCTCGAGCTGCCTGAGTGCGCCGGGCGGCATGACCGGCATCCTCTCCGACATCACCGAGCGCAGGACGATGGAGGAGGACCTGCGGCGGCGGGAAAACCTTCTGAACAGGATATTCGACATGCTGCCGGTCGGGCTCTGGTTTACCGACAGGGACGGCAGATTGCTCCGCGGCAATCCCGCCGGCATCAGAATATGGGGGGCCGAGCCGTGCGTGGCGATCGAGGAATACGGCGTCTTCAGGGCGCGGCGGCTCCCCTCGGGAGAGGAAATCGCCCCCGACGACTGGGCGCTCGCGCACACCATCAGGGAGGGCGTCACCGTCGCCGACGAGCTCCTCGAGATCGACGCCTTTGACGGGAGTAAAAAAACCATACTCAATTATACGGCGCCGGTCCTCGACGATGCCGGCGCCGTGCAGGGCGCGATTGTCGTCAACCAGGAGGTGTCCTCACTCGTGCGGGCCGAACGGGCGCTCCACGAGAGCGAGGAGCGCATGGAGGCCATCTTCCGCGCGACCCCGACGGGCATCGGCATCGTGCGCGCGCGCATCATCCTCGACGTCAACCCCCGGCTCTGCGAGATGACCGGCTACACGAGGGAGGAGATTATCGGGCAAAGCGCGCGGGCGTTCTATGCCGCGCAGGAGGACTTCGATTATGTGGGGACTGAGCAGTACCGGCAGATAACGGAAATGGGCACCGGGACCGTGGAAACGCGCCTGTTGAAGAAGGACGGCGGCATTATCGATGTCCTCCTTTCGGCAACACCGATCGACTCGTCCGAGCTTTCGGCCGGGGTCGTCTTCGCCGCACTCGACATCACCGAACGCACGCGGATCGAGAGAGAGAACCGGGCGCTCCTCGCGGAAAAGGAGATACTGCTCAAAGAGGTCCACCACCGCATAAAGAACAACATGGCCACCATCGCGAGCCTGCTCGCGCTCCAGGCGCGGGGGCTCAAATCCAGGCCGGCCGCCGAGGCGCTCACCGACGCGCGCTCGCGCATCACCACGATGATGGAAATCTACGACAGGCTGTACCGCTCGACCGACTACCGCTCGACCGGCGCGCGCGATTACCTGGGCCGGCTCATCGAAAACATCAGGCTCACCCATTCGCCCGGTACCGCCGTCCGCGTCGAAACGAAGATCGACGATTTCCTCCTCGACGCGCGCGTGCTCTTTCCCATAGGTTTGATCGTCAACGAGCTGCTCACCAACGCGCTCCGCCACGCCTTCCCCGACGGGAGGGCAGGGCACATTGCGATCGAGATGACGCGCGTCGATGCCTCAATCGAGCTCACGGTACGCGACGACGGCGTCGGCATGCCGGAGCCAGCCGGGGCGCAGGGCTTCGGCCTCGTGCTCGTGCACACGCTCGCCGAACAGTTGGGCGGAAAGCTCGCGCTCGTCCGCGCTAACGGGACCCTGTGGACGATGTTGTTTCCGGCCTGAGCCGCCGGAACGGGACTTTTATTCCAGTAACCGAGGAGGGATCATGTACAAATTTATGGCTGTAGCCTTTATGGCGATTTTCGCCGCCTCGTCGCTCTACGCGGGCGAAGTGAAGGAATCGGTCTGCAAGGCGGCGTGCATGGCGAGCAAAGACAAATGCGTCAAGGAAGCGAATGGCGGCAGGATGAAGGAGATGGCCTGCAACCAGGCCTATAAGAAGTGCGAGGCGGACTGCGAAAAAGAGGCGGAAAAGGGAAAGTAGTACGGTCGAGGGGAAAAACGGCGGGGGAGGTCGTGCCGTTTTCCCCCGCGCTTTTTACCGGAGAACGGCGCGAGCTGAAGCGGCACCGTCGCACAGCCCCCGCCCGGGCTATCGCCGGCTTGCCGCCCGTTCCCTGAAGAGAAAGTGACTGATCGAATCGGAGTAGAGATTCATCCTTATCTTGCCGGTGCCGGTGACCGAGTAGCGCCAGAAACCATAGAGCTTGGCGAGGTTTACGAGCCGCTCGCTGTAATTCGTCCAGTTGAAGTGCTTTCGTACCCGCTCGACCCCGCCGCGCGATATCTTCTCCCATAACGCCTCGTCGCGCTCCACGCCATCGGAAAAGTTCTCGATGGCCCCGGCGATCAGCTCGGGCCTGCTGGTGTTTATAAGGAAGCCGCTCAGCCCGTCCTCGATTATCTCGATCGGCCCGCCGAATTTGGTGGCGAAGGTCGGGAGCCCCGAGAGCATGGCCTCGAGGATGGTGAGCCCGAAGGCCTCGAAGAGCGCCGGCTGTACGAAAACCCCCCGGCGTGCGGCCATCACGCGGTACACCACCCCCGTATGCGCCTTCTCGATTCCCGGCAGCCAGCGGATGCTCCCGTGCAGATCGTACTTCGCGATGAGCGAATGGGCAACCTCGATCTGCTCCTTCTCCTCGGCATCGTTTGAGTCCTCGAGGTTCGGGCTTCCCGCGGCGATGATCAGGTTGTATCGCCGCCTGAGCGTCTCGCTTGCGCCAAAGGCCTCGATGAGGCCGGTAATATTCTTGATCTTGTCGAGCCGCGCCATCGTGAACACGGGCGGCTTGCCCGGGTCGTCGAGGGTGCCGTGGATGTTGTGCGCGGCATCCTCGAAAACTCTGCGCTCCCACGTTTCGTAGTCGCCCGAAACCGAATCGCCCGTTTCGTAATAGGGGAAGTACACCTCTTCATCGACGCCCGGCGGAATGACGTTGAACTTCGGAGTGAAGAGATTTATGCCGCCGGTCGCCTGGTAAAGCCCCGGCAGCGAGAAGAACTGATAGGATTCATACTGCCCCATGGCATATTCCGTTCCGGTTATCTCCTGGCGCGTGCTCGAGACGATGAAATCGCATTTGTTCATCGCGATCATGTCGGCGGTGAACTGCAGCGAGAAATTATAGTCGCCCTCCATTTCCCGCCAGTACAGGTCGGAAAAGAGGTACTTGGTCTTCTCGAGCGCGTGCGCGATATTGCACTGGATGACGCCGAGCCGGTCGGACATCCTCGTCGCGACGATGTTCCCGTCGGAGTAGTTGCCGATGATGAGGTCGGGCTTCCCCTCGAACTCTCCGGTCATCTCGGTGATCGCGTCGTCGGCGAAGCGCTCGAGATACGGCCAGACGTGAAAACGGGAGATCCAGTGCGGCACGACCGAGAGGTCTTCCGTTCGGAAGGGAATCCGGAGTATCCACGCGTTCTCGGTGTGGAATATCTTTTCGCGCCTCATGCCGCAGGTGGTGTTTTCCGCCTCGGGGATAAGCCGCGTTATGACGACGATCTGAGGCGCGACGTCGATCCCGGTCAGGCGGATCGCCTCGATCAGGTGCTTTTCGAGCGCGCGCACCTGGTCGAGGATATAGATCACCTGTCCCCCGGTATCGGGCCGTCCGAGCACGTTATCCTGCGCGAACCACCCGTGCGGCGAAATGATCGCTATTCTCGAAATGAGCGGCATCGGCACCCGCTGGATGAACGACTCGAGGAGGGTATCGTCGGGTTCGTTAAGCAGATCGTAGAGGATCTGCATGCTTGCCGCGATCCTTCCGGCCGTGTTCCCCCATCCGGGCTCGAAGCCCTCCATTCTCATCTCGCGCATCAATTCCCCTGACGGCGTATCCGGGGTGAAGGAGGAGATTCGTTCGAGCATGGCCTGCAGCTTCGAGTAGAAGGACTGGAAGTCCTCGATGATGTTTCCGTTTGCGAGCAGCTGCTGCCCGCGATAGGAATGGAGCTTGATGAAGCGGAAGAGCTTCTCATTCCAGTCGGCCGGGTTCTGGAATATATTGCTCGAAAGATATCTGCTCAGAAAGCGTATGCCGTTGCCGATGCTCTTCGTGTCCTTTATGATCGGGGAATAATCATAGAACGGAAGGAAGTCGATCCGCAGGCCGTCCCCCGATCGCTCCGTACCCAGCACGAACGCGTCCTTGATGTCGAGGTACTCTCCGACGGATATCTCGTCGGCGTCGATGCCATCGCGATGGATCACGTAAAAGCGGTACTTCGCTATCGCGTAGCGATGCACCGCCACGATCGAGCTCTCCCGCACCACGAGCTCCTGAACGCGGGAGAGAAAGCCCGCGATCGACAATTTGCCGCCGGAATCCGCCTCATCGCCGGCGCTCAGGCGGAACTCCTCGTAGAGCAGCAGCAGGTCGTTGCGGAGCAGGAAACGCCTGCCGCCTTCAATGAGTATGCGGACAAAATCCCTGAACAGGGGGCGGCCGGCTTCGCCTATCAGCAGGTCGAGTGCGTTTCTCATCACACCGCCTCCCCTCTCGATTTTTCGACAAAACGATACCGCGCCATACCCTCGAGAATGCCGCCGGCGCACGTTTCGTCCGCGAAGTAAATGTTCCTCTGCCCCTTCAGCTTCTCGAGCTCGGGACTGTAGTTGCCGACCACGACGCCCAGCAAATCGCCCCGCAGCATTTCCTCGTCGTTGCCCGAGTCGCCTGCGACGAGCATGTTCTCGAGCGGCACCTCCCACTTGTAGCTGATATACCGTATCGCCTTCCCCTTCGAGGCCCGCGCTGGAAGGATGTCGAGGTGTTTTTTCTGGGAGTAGACGAGATTATAACTGCAGTGGTTTTTTGTCAGCAGGTCGTGAATAATCGGCAGGCGCTCGTCGGAGTCTTCCATAAAATAGCTTATCTTGAATTTCCGCTGGGAGGAGGCCTCCTGCGGAGTGAGAAAATCAAGCCGCGAGAGCAGGCCGGTTATTTTTTCGCGGTCCCATTTTTCCGAGATGTGCGCGTGCCAGCCCCGGTCGTAGACGAGCTCCCGACCGTAGTAGATCTCCGAGCCGACCGAGGATATCATTACATCCGGGGTCCGCACCCCGTATTCCGCGAGATAGGCGAGCGCCGAATCGATGGTCCTCCCCGTCGCGATTCCGAAACCGATCCTGTCCCTGTTTTCCTCGACGACGCGCAGCAGCTCCTCGAGCCGGTCGTTGTCCCCGCCGATGAGCGTATGGTCGATGTCGCTGATAATGAAGTAGTTGATGCCGGTCAGGCGCTTGCCCGTTGCCGTGTCCCCGTGATCGGCGGAAAAATCGGTCGAGTTCGCCGCCGTGCACAGTTCCCCGACCCTCTCGAGATATGCCTTGACATGGGCCGGCCAGGAATAATGCTCGCGCACGTTGATGATTCCGTTGCGCGAGTAGGTCTTCCAGAGCTCGGTGTCCGAAACGATCTTTTTTATTGCGCCGGCGATCTCGCGGCTGTTCATGGCGTCGACGAGGATGCCGTTCTCGCAGTTTTTCATAATATCCCTGGGGCCGCCGTCGTTCGTCGCGACGATCGGCAGGCCGCTCGCGGAGGCCTCTATGAGGGTGAGCCCGAACGGCTCCGTAAGAGCCGCATTGACGAAAACGCCCCCCTTTCCCGCCGCGATCTTGTAGAGCTCCGGGACCTCGTACTCAAATTCGTGCTTCTTCGGAATGGCCATCTTGCCGTACAGATCGTATTTATCGAGCATCAGAAGCATTTCCGTCAGCACCGAGCGCTCGTTTTCCTCCATCACGGAGATGTCCTTGCGTATGCCCGCGTAAACGGCGAGGTTGGCCATGGCCTGAAGCTCGAGGTCCTCGCCGAAGGCCTTGATGAGGCCCGTGATATTCTTCCGTTTGTCGGGCCTGCAGAGCGCCAGGACAAGGGGCTTCTCGGTGTTCAGGAAAAACCTGTTCAGCTCCCCGAGCACCGAGACATGGGCGAGTATTTCGCGCTCGTTGCGCTGATATTCCGGCATGAGCGCGTGCTGGTAGGGATAGAATTTTTCGAGGTCCACGCCGGGGGGGATGACGGCGAAGACGGGCAGGCGCCCGCCGGCGTATAATCCGTACTGTTTCTCGACCTCCTGGCCGGTGCTCGTGACCACGAGCTCGGCGTTCTGCAAAACCTCCTCCTCGACGTCGATCCGGTGGTCGATCCGGTATTTGCGGACGATATCGGCCTCCTTCATGCCCTCCTCGAGGAGTTTCGCGAGCTTGGAGCGCCCGAGCGAATGGCCCGTGAAGACGAAGGGAACGCCCAGAAACTCCGAAAGCCTGAGCGCAACGTACCCGGCGTCGGCGTAATGGCCGTGAACGATGTCCGGAACGGCCCCCTCCCTTTTAATGAACTTTATGGTTTTGTCGATGTATTCGTCGAGATGGTCCCACAGCAGTTCCTTCCTGAGATATTTTCTGCCGCCGCACTGGATGCGCACGATCCGAAACCGCTCGTTTACAACCTCGATGGGATTTGAATAATCGGCCGAAACCGTTTTGTCCGCGATAAGCCTCGTGAACAGGTCGACACGGCCGACGCGCTCGTCCATGCCGAGCTGGTTGGCCAGCTCGACGACATAATTGATCTGCCCGCCCGTATCGGCGTCCCTGCCGAGTTCCATGTTTGCATGCCGTACCAGGCCGTGCAGGCTGAACATCTGTATATACAGCTTTCCATCGTTCATCTTCCGCTCTCCGTGAAGAGGCTCCTGAACGGAGCGTAAAAGTTATCGTAAACCGGTATGGCCCCCTCGATCGCGCAGATGCTTCGTGCGAAGCCTGCCGAGGCCTGGACGAGCCTTTCGGGGGTCCATCCGCTCAACAGTCCCGCGATGAGCATCGCGCTGTATCCGTCGCCGGCACCCACGGTATCGACGATGGCGACGCCGCCGTTCTCCGCGATCCCGGCTGGCTCACCTCCGGCGAAGAGCGCGCTGCCGTTGCGCCCCCTGGTGAGCGCGAGCATCCGGAGGCCGTAGGTAACGATTAAAAAATCGGCAAACGCCCGCTCGTCGCCGGCGAAGTCGTGCATTCGTCGTATCTCGTCCAGCTCGTCGTCGTTCATCTTCACGATGTCCGCGTATTCCAGCGAGGGTACGACGATCTCCTTCAGCCGGCAGCCGGGCCGAAGGTTGACATCGTAAAAGCAGAGCGCCCCGGAAGGCTTTTGCGCTACCAGCGATTTCACGAAATCCCGCCCGCGTTCCGTTCGTTGTACGAGCGAACCGAAATACACGATCCGCGAACGGGAGAGCGCCGCTGCGATTTCTTCACTCAATTCGAGATAATCGTAGGCGGCATCGGGAAGAATCGTAAATTCGGCGTTTCCGGACGCGTCCAGATCCACCATAACCCGCCCGGTCGGATGATGCCGGTCTTTCTGCACCAGGTCCGACGGAAAGCCGACGGACTGCAGATAGAGAAGCATCTCGGCACCGAGATCGTCGGCTCCCACGCGGGAAGCGAAGGCGGCGTCGAAGCCGAGGGAACGCAGATGGAACGCAACGTTGAAGGGGGCACCGCCGGGACGTCTGTACGATGGAAAGATATCAAAGAGTATTTCGCCGATTGAAAGAATCATTGCACTCATTTTTCCACCGCAGCGCGATTGAGTCAAGGTTTTTTAATAAAATTTCCGCGGCCGGGCAGGAGTGGCTTCTGTGATATTTCGCATAACCGTGATATGCGGCGGCGCGCGGCTTCATGAGGGACCGCCCGTTTCATTCCAAAGCGCGCGATTTTATTCTTGAAAGGACCGCCGGCCCGGTGTACATCAAAGGGCGGCTGTACGACGTATCGACCGACACGACGGGAGGTTTCGATGAAAGGCCCCATGCCCGCCTGCATGTTTCGCTTCATGGAGTTCGTGCTCGCTCTGCGCGATCTTTATATACGCCCGCGCAAAAGGCTCGCCGCCGCGGGGGTGCGGGAGGGCTCAACCGTACTCGACTTCGGCTGCGGTCCCGGCACCTATTCGATCGAGGCGGCCCGAATCGCGGGCCCCGGCGGGAGCGTCTATGCGCTCGACCTCCATCCGCTCGCCGCCGAACGCGTCGCCGCGGCGGCCGCGCGCGAGGGCCTTGCCACCGTGAGCACCATCATCTCGGACGGCGAAACCGGGCTTGACGGGAAAAGCGTCGACGTGATTCTCTTCTATGACACGATCCACCTCGTCGAGGACCCGCACGCCGTTCTGCGCGAGCTGCATCGCGTGCTCGCGCCCGGCGGCACACTCTCGGTCGCGTCCCACTTCATGAGGGGCCGGCGCATCGTCGAACTCGTCACGCGCGAGGGCCTCTTCGAGTACCGGAACAGAGGGTACCGGTCACTGCTGTTTGTCCGCGGACCGGCCTGAAGGCCGGGCGGACGCCGGTCCATCACCCCGATCTTCAACAATTCCCGACACCGCCTATATCCTGCGCTTGATCCAGCGTATCACGCCGCCGATGACCGGCAGCCGCTCGTAGACGGCGCCGGCGTCCCAGTAGTCCTGCTGAAAGACGACCCTGCCCTCCGCGTCGAAGCGGACGTGCGACATCCCGACGGTCCGTATTTCGGAATCCTTATCGCGCTTGAGCCGCAGATGCATCACCCAGCGGAAATAATACTCTCCACCGTGCACGGCGACGTCCTGAATGTCGAAGGTGCATTCGTGGATCGGTTCGACCGCGCTGAGAAAATACGGCTCGATGGCGTCGATACCCTCGACCTCGCGAAACGGATCGCGGAAGAAGGCGCTCGGCGCGTAGAGCTTCCGCACATCCTTTTTGATGACCTCGGCCGCATAGACGCGGTAGAAGTCGACGAAGAGCTGTATGGCCTCGCGCTCCGCCTTCGACCCGGCCTTCAGAACGCCGGCCTTCGCGGGATCCGTCGCCGCGAGCGCACGATAATAGTTTTTCATGGCATGCTCCGCCTTCCTGGAATCACCGGCGCACGAGACGCCGACGGCGACGAGTACCGCAGCGGCGGTCACGCTGGACAGTTTCATTGAATCCCTCCATTCATGATGCGTGCGATGCGACCGGTGCCGCTATGCCTCACCGGGCGGGGCTCCCTCGCCCGCCATGCCGTATCGTAGGCCGCGCCGTTGAAAATGGCAACTCTATAATCGCCACGTGCATCGCCAATTTGTATTGACGGCGTCGCCGACCCCGCGTAGCATCGTGGGGCGGTTCATCGCACTACAGGAGCATCGACATGGAGCTTTCCCCCCTCGTGTGGCTTTCCATCGGACTCATCCTCGCGGCGCTCGAGATACTCGCGCCCGGGTTCGTCGTCTTCTGGTTCGGCATCGGTGGCGTACTCACCGCGCTCTTCGTCCGTATCGGCGTCCTTCCGTCGGCCGAGGCACAGTGGCTCTTCTTTTTCATATCCTCGGTCACGCTCGTCGGTCTCTGGTTCGGCGTGCTAAAAAAGCGCTTCCGCCCCGATGAGCCCGCGGGCTCGCGCGACCCGACCATCACGGGCCTGCGCGGCAGGTGCACGCGCCGCATAACGCCGACGGTCCCCGGCGAGGTGGAGCTCTACGAGAATTTCCACGGCCTGCGGATATGGCAGGCGGAATCGCCGGAAACGATCGAAGAGGGGGACGAGGTGACCGTAAACGACGCGAAGGGTATCAAGCTCATCGTTTCACAAACACGATAACAGGAGGAATCATCATGACCGTATTGATCCTTGCCGTGGCAGTACTCACACTTTTTCTCATATTCAAAGGGGTTCGCATCGTGCCGCAGGCCCAGAACTGGCTCGTCGAGCGCTTCGGTAAATACGCCGCGACGCTCTCGCCGGGGCTCAACCTCATCAATCCCGTGTTCTCTCGCGTGTCCGCGAAGATCGACATCCGCGAACAGGTGCTCGACCTTCAGCCGCAGGGCATCATCACCGAGGACAACGCCGCGGTGAAGGTTGACGGCGTGCTCTTCTATAAAATTCTCGACCCGTACAAGGCCTTTTACGGCATCGAGCACCTCGAGTTCGCCATCTCCAACCTGGCGCTCACCTCGCTTCGTTCCATAATGGGCCGCATGACGCTCGACGCCTCGCTCTCGCTTCGCGAGAAGATCAACGCCGAGCTCCTCAAAATTCTCGACGAGGCGACTGATTCCTGGGGCACCAAGATCACGCGCGTAGAGATCAAGGACATCACGCCGCCTCAGGACCTCCAGCAGGCGATGACGCTCCAGATGAAGGCAGAGCGCGAGCGGCGCGCCACCGTGCTCGAGGCCGAGGCGCAGAAGGAGGCGCAGGAAAAAAAAGCCGAGGGATTCAAACGCGCCCAGATACTCGAGGCCGAGGCGAGGAAGGAGTCGGCGTTGCGCGACGCGGAGGCCCGCGAGCGGCTGGCCGAGGCCGAGGCGAACGCCATCACCTCGGTCGCCGGGGCGCTCAAGTCCACGGGCGGCGACCCGCTCATGTACCTCCTGGGCCAGGAGTACGTTAAGGGCCTCGTACGGCTCGGGGAATCGCAGAACAGCAAGATGGTGATCCTCCCGGCCGACCTCATCGACTCGGTGCGGAACATCTTTAAAATAAAGGGGTGATGGCTGCGCCCGGCGCGGCCCCGGCGCCTGCGGTTTCGGAACGATGAAGATACTGGTCTGCGTTAAACAGGTGGTGGACTCCGAGTCGGTGATCGCGATCGCCCCTTCCGGCTCATGGATCGCCGAGGAGGGGCTCGTCTTCCGCATGAACCGCTTCGACGAGTACGCCGTCGAGGAATCTCTCGTTATACGCGATACATTTCCGGGCTCCGTGGTGACGGCCCTCTCCGTCGGGCCGGCGCGCGTTGAAAGCACCGTGCGGCGCGCCATCGAGATGGGGGCCGACCGCGGCGTGCGCGTTCCGCTCGGGGAGGGTGGCTACGCGAGCCCTATGGCGGTCGCCTCGCTCGCCGCCGCGCACGCGCGCGACGAGGGCTACGACCTCATCCTCTGCGGCGCTATGGCCGAAGACGATATGCACGCGCAGGTGGGGCCGCTCCTCGCCGAGATGCTCGGCATCCCCTCGGCCAGCTCGGCAATCGCCCTGAAAACCGCCGACGACGCGTCCGCCGTCCGCGTCGAGCGCGAGATCGAGGGCGGCTCGCGCGAGATTCTCGAGCTTTCGCTTCCCGCGCTCGTCGCCGTACAGCCCGGCATCAACCGCCCGCGCTATCCCTCGCTCTCCAACGTGCTTCGCGCAAAGGGGCAGCCGGTTCCGGAGGAGCCGCACGCCGCGGACGAGAGCGCGAACGGCATCGAGCGCCTCGCGCGGCTTCGCCTCCCCGAGCGCTCCTCCCGCTGCGAGATGCTCGAGGGAAGTTCCGCCGAGAAGGCCGAAAAACTCCTCGCGCTCCTTGCCGCGAAATCGCTCATATAGGCGGCCGTATGGAACCGATCGTCATCGCCGCCGAACTCGATAACGGCACCGCGCACCCGGCAAGCCTCGAGGCCGTGTGCTTCGCGCGCGCCCTTTCGCGGCTCGCGCCCGGACCGCTCGTCATCATCGCGGCCGGCCGCGACGTGCGCATGGCCGCCGACGGCCTCGCAGCGGCAACCGGCATCGACGTCATCGCGGTCGAAAACGAGCACATGGCCGAGTACACCGGCGAGACCTGGAAGAAGACGCTTGCCGCGTCGATCGCGCCGCTCGCGCCGCGCTTCGTCGTTATACCCCACAGCGCCCGCGGCTACGACTTCGCGCCGGGCCTCGCCGTACGGCTTGGCGCCGGCTGTGTCACCGCGATCGAGGCCCTCAGCGAGCGCGAAGGCGTGCTCGAATTCACCCGCCTCGCGTTCGGCGGGAAGGCACTCATGGACATCGTTCCGCCGCGGGGCCGCTCCGTGCTCACCGTACAGCCGGGCGCCTTCCCCGCGGAAGCACCCGCTCCCGCCGCGCCCGGCACGGTCACGCTGACACGAAGCACGGCTGCTCCGGAGCGCTCCCGCCCGCTCGGACGCACGGCCTCCGGCCCCGAAACCGCTTCGCTCAACGAGGCCGAGGTCATCGTCGCCGCGGGCAGGGGCATCGGCAAAAAGGAGAACCTCGAGCTCATCCGCGCGCTTGCCGCGCTTTTTCCGCGCTCGGCCCTCGCGGGCTCGCGCGCGGTCTGCGACGCGGGCTGGCTCGAGTACGCGCGGCAGGTCGGCGTTACGGGAAAGACCGTTTCGCCGCGCCTCTACATCGCCTGCGGCATATCGGGCACGGCCCAGCACCTCGCCGGCATGAAAAATTCTCAGACCATCGTCGCCATCAACACCGACGCCGGCGCGCCGATCTTCAACGTCGCCCACGTCGGCGTCGTCGAGGACCTCACGCGCTTCATTCCGCTGTTGATCGAAACGCGCGGAAAGGCCGTGAAGGGTTGAGAACGGGGCCGCCACAGGCCTTCACCTCATGCCCGAAAAAATGAGCGCCGCCATTTAAATCCGCGAAATGCAGCGATAAAAAGTTATTGTGTATTTCCGCTTCGCGGTGTACAGCGGGGAATCGGCTATCTTCAGAGATTATCAACAAGGCGTTCCATCATTTTTTAAAGGAGTGTTCAGCATGTCAGACGTGATTCTTTACGAGAAAAGGGAGAATATCGGCATCATCACCATCAACAGGCCCAAGGCGAACCAGCTTTCGGGCGAGGTCTTCGAGGAGTTCCGCAAGGCGCTCGACGGATGCGAGGCCGACCGTGAGCTTCGCGCGGTCGTCGTCACCGGAGCGGGCGACAGGATCTTCAGCGCGGGAGCGGACCTTTCGGCAGGCTTCGGCGACTACGGCCCCGTCGACTTCCTGAAGCGTGGCCAGGACCTCTGCAACAAGATCGAGGGCTTCCCGCGGCCGGTCGTTGCCGCGCTGAACGGCCACGCCTTCGGCGGCGGGTGCGAGATCGCCATGGCCTGCCACTTCCGCTTCATGAGCGAGGAAGGGCGCATAGGCCTCACCGAGACCAACATCGGCATCATGCCCGGCTACGGCGGATCGCTCCGCATGCCGCGCCTCGTCGGCAGGGCGAAGGCGCTGGAGTACATCTGCTTCGCCAAGCAGATCGACGCGGCCGAGGCGCTTGCGGTCGGTCTCGTGAACTACGTGTTTCCGAAAGACAGGGTGCTCGCCGAGGCGATTGATTTCGCCAAAAAGCTCGCCCTGCGTCCGCCGCTCGCGGTAAGCGCCGTCCTGAAGCTGTTTTCGGCGAACCCGAGCATCTCGCCCGAACAGCATCTCAAGATCGAGCGCGAGTCGCTCGCGAAGCTCTTCGGATCTAAGGACACCGCGGAGGGTCTCGGCGCATTCATGGAAAAACGCCCCCCGGTATTCAAGGGGGAGTAATCTTCCGAACCGGCGCGCCGTATCTATCGCGGCGCGCCCTCTACTCCTCCCGCTCCCCGACCCATTGCCCGCGCGCCCCGTTGGAGACCTGGTAGTAAGTACCATCGAGCTTCTTCATGCCGTCGGCGATCCTGAATTCGAAATTGCCGGGACGGCGACGGCGTGCTAATCCAATCCGCCGTTTTTATCGATAATTACCTGAAGGCTGTAAATCCGTCCGTACCGGAGCGTACCCAATGAACAGGCGCCATATCCTCGGTGTCGTGCTTATTCTATTCATGCTGACCGACCTGTCGGCCTATACGGGCGGCCAGCGACGCGACTGGTGGAAAATACGACTCAGAAATCTGCGCGGCGAACAGGCCCTGCTACAAAAGAACGCAATGATCGATCCCGCGGTGCTCGGACTCGTCCAGAGCGACATCGCCCGCGCCGAAGAGCTCATCCGCGCGTTCGAAGGCGGGCCGGCCGACGGCAATGCTCCCGTCCATGAGAACGCTACCCTTACGGAGAGCGAGGTGCGCGCGGCTTCGGGAAAAATCACTGGGAGCGTTTACTCAGCCTGTCTTCTCGAGTATCTGACGGCATCCGCCGGCCACCGGGACAACTACCGCGCCGTCAGGGAGGCGGCCGCTAACGAGCTCCGGTGGATGATGACAGGCTTCATCGGGACCGCCGACGACGAGCTTCTCGACGCGATACTTGCCGGCGACATCTCGCGGATCGAGTGGCAGTACTGCACACTCGAGGCCTTTCTCTCCGCGGTCATGCGTTCCAGCGACGGCCTCCGCGCGCGCATCGTCGCCGCAACCGCCGGGAGCGTGGTACGCGACGCGGCCCCGACCGCCTCGCCGGGCGAGGTCCGCCGCATCGTCATCGAAAAAGCGCTCGCGGAGTGTTCCGCGCTCATCACCACCTCGCAAATTTCCATCACCCGGGCCGACCTGGCTTCCTCACCTTCATGGCAATCGGTGCGCGCAAGAATCGGCGGACGGCTCTCGCTCATGAAAGAGATCAGGGAGATGGCCGACACCGGCGGGGAGTACATTGCGCCGGTCAAGCTGCGCACCCTGCTCGACGAGACGGCCGGGACGGAGCGCCTCATCTTCTCCAGGGCGGCGCTGCGCTATTTCGACCGCCGTAACATCGACCCGGCCGCGGGCGGTGCGCTATCGGGGACAGGAATCTTTATAAAGATGCCCGTGAATCCCGACGGCACCATGCTCTTCCGCGACCTCGACGAGGCGCGGCGCGCAGCCGCCGCCTCGGTGCGCGGCGGTGAAGACGCCGCGTTTTTCACCGCAGCGGGGAAAAACCTGTCGGCGATCATCGATAAATACACCGCCGAAACGAGCGCCGGCTTTCTCCTCGGAGAGGAGCGCCTGCAGAGGATAAGGGACGACGGCATGGGCGGTGAGGTCGCGAACGAAAAGGAGTTTTTGCAGGCAAAGGCCGTTTTCGCCGACCGCATGGCGCTCGTCCGGGGCTATGCCCTGCGCTCCATGCGCTTCCTCCGCTGGCTCTCCAACGGGAAAAGCCTCGACGGCGGGGCGATCGTCGCGGAATTGAAGGCGCGCATGGCGGCGAACCGCGAATACCTCGCCTTCGCCGATAAGCTCGCCACCGACGGCGAAAGCCTTGCCGCGCTCCGGCACCCGGTACTGCAGCGTCGCTACGCGATCGCCGCGCGGAACATCGAGGCGCTGCTCCGAGCCGCGGGCAATTCCATGAGCCTGGACAAAAATGCGGCCCGTTTCCTCACCGCCGCGCAGTACGGCGAGGTCCGCGCCCTGCGTGCGGCCTTCAACGATGAGCTCAAAACGGCCCGGAGCGTTAATGGCGCGCGCCTCTCAGCGTTTTCTAAAAACGTCGCATCCCTGGCGAAGAAGGAAGCCGGCGTTTCCGAAGCCGCTGAAGGCAGGACGGCCAATTTCGAAATAATGCAGATGATGAAGAGGATCGACGAGTATTCGGCGGTATACTCCCGCCTGAACTACACGGACGACGCGCTTAAACGCTACGCGAAGCTGTACGGCGAAATGGACGCGGCCCTGTCCCGTGGAGAAAAGCCGGGGCATTTTGACGAGGTGATCGCCAAAAAGACCCTGCTCGGCCTGGCCGGCCCTTTCGACTCCGGCGCCCTGCGCGCTGAGCGGTCCACCGCCGCCTACCTGCGCCGCGAAATAGCCGTCGAGATCGCGCGGGTCCTCACGCTCGTCAACCACTACCGCCGGCGCGGCATCGAACTGCACAACCCGCCCTCCGCGGAGGAACTCGCCGAAAAGAAAACGGCGCTGAATGATCCGCCCTCCGTTATGGTGGCATCGTGGACGATGAACGGCTCGAACTTCGAGGAGATCGACCGCAAGGCCGCACACCGCCTCGCCGGGATGTACCACCGCATGCTCTGGCAGGCGAAACGTGCACCTGCCGACGCGGCCGACGGACCGGCGCCGTCGAACGAGCGCCCGGCGCACGGAGGCTCGCCGCTCGTTCCCGCGGGATGGATCGAGAGCGAGCCGGCGGGCGAGGAGGCGGCCGGCGGGGTAATCAGGCGCTTCACGAGCTCCGATAAATCGGCGAGCATCACGATCGCGCGCGTGCAGGCCGGCGGAAGGATGCTGAACGAGATCAGCGCGCGCTGGGCGAAGGAGCGCGGCGCCGGGATCGTCAAGCAGCGATGGGGGAAGACGGAAAACATGGACTATTTCTGGACGCTCGCCCGGAGCCCAGGGAAAAACGTCATGGAGGTCTACGTGCTGGGCGAGGGCGAGGGGGCGATCGTGGTATCGGGCCTGACGCCTCGCGACCGCTATACGGCCTTCAAGGCGCACCTCGATGCCGTTTTCGAGTCGATGGCGCGCTGAGGGAGGGTCTTTTATAAAAGCTCCTGACGCGCCTCCTGAAGCTCGCCCCAGTTCCCGCGGAGCGTCGGCATCTTCAACGCCTCCGCGAGAAGCTCCAGGAAATACGCGCGCGGTATTCCCCGCGCCCCGAGGCTCTCCAGGTGCGCCGTATGCACCTGGCAGTCGATGAGCGTGAAGCCACGCGAGCGGAGCCGCTCCACGAGCGCGACGAACGCCGCCTTCGAGGCGTTAGACACCGCCGCGAACATCGACTCGCCGAAGAAGCAGCCGCCCAGCGAAACGCCGTAAAGGCCGCCGGCAAGCCGATCGTCCTTCCATGCCTCGACCGAGTGGGCGAGCCCCAGCTCGAAAAGCTCCGTATAGGCCTCGAGCATCTCGTCGGTGATCCAGGTGCCTTTCTCCTTACGCCGGCGGCTTGAGCGGCAGGCCCCGATCACGCCGCGAAAATCCCTGTCGAAGGTGATGGAGAAGATCTCCCGCTTTATGGTCTGCCGCATGCTGCGCGAGACCCGAAGTTCCCCTGGAAAGAGGACGTAGCGCGGATCGGGCGACCACCAGATGATCGGGTCGTCGTCCGAATACCAGGGGAAGATGCCGTTTCGATACGCCTCGACGAGACGCCGGGACGACAGGTCGCCGCCCACTGCGAGGATGCCGCTCCTGGCGGCAAGCTCGGCCGGGGGAAAGATGATGTCCTCGCACAGGCGGTAGATCGGCACGGGCCCCTCTCAGGAGACGGGATCTTTCCCCTCGACGATGCGTATCTGCACCTCGTCGTTTTCGACGGCCGCCTCGGCCTTCCCGCCTCCGGCGAGCCGTCCGAAAAGCACCTCGTCGATGAAGAAATGCTTGATCCGGTCCTGCACCAGCCGTGCGATCTCGCGCGCTCCGAACTCGGGCGAATAGCCTTTGTGCGCGAGCCAGCGCACACATTCGTCGGTGACGACGAGCTCGACGTTCTTCTCCGCAAGCTGGAGCGCGAACTCGTCCACGGCCTTCCTCACGATATTTTGCACGATCTCCTCGTCGAGGCCGGAGAAGGTGATGACGGCGTCCAGCCGGTTGCGGAATTCGGGAGCGAAGATGCGCTCAACCGCGCTCTGCACCGCACCCGGGTTTCCCGCCTCGTCCCCGAAACCGATCTTCGCCCTGGCGAGCTCGCGCGCTCCGGCGTTCGAGGTCATGATGATGATGACGTTCCGGAAATCGGCCTTGCGTCCGCTGTTGTCGGTCAGCGTGGCGTAATCCATCATCTGGAGGAGTGTGTTGAAAATGTCGCCGTGCGCCTTCTCGATCTCGTCGAGGAGCAGCACCGCATAGGGGTGCTTGCGGATCGCCTCGGTGAGGAGCCCCCCTTCCTCGTAGCCCACATAGCCGGGGGGCGCGCCGATGAGACGGGCCACCGTGTGTTTCTCCTGGTACTCGCTCATGTCGAAGCGGTGGAGCGAAATGCCCATCACCGCGGCGAGCTGTCGCGCGAGCTCGGTCTTGCCCACGCCCGTGGGGCCGACGAAGAGGAACGAGGCCACCGGTTTGTTCGGCTCGCGGAAACCCGCACGCGAGCGCTTGATGGCCTCGACCACCATCTCCACCGCGGTATTCTGTCCGAAAATCCGGCTTTTCAGCCCGGTCTCGAGCTCGCGCAGTTTTTCGACCTCGGACGAGGAGACGTTTTTCTCCGGGATCTTCGCCATCTTCGCCACGACGCGCTCGACGTCGGCGGTCCCGATATGGATCGTCGTGTCATCGGCGCCGTTCATGCGCGCGAAGGCCCCCGTCTCGTCGATGACGTCGATCGCCTTGTCGGGAAGGTGGCGGTCGTTCACGTACTTCGCCGAGAGCTCAACGGCCGCGCGGATCGCCTCCTCGGCATACTCGACTTCATGATATTCCTCGTACCGGGTCTTGAGCCCCTTCAGAATGAGCACCGTGTCCTCGATGCCCGGCTCGTTCACCTCTATCTTCTGGAACCGCCGCGAGAGCGCCCCGTCCTTTTCAAAGTATTTACGGTATTCATCGTACGTGGTCGAACCGACGCAGCGCAGCTTCCCCGTGGCGAGCGCGGGCTTGAGTATGTTCGAGGCGTCCATGGATCCGCCGGACACTGCCCCGGCGCCGACGATGGTGTGGATCTCGTCGATGAAGAGGATGACGTTCCTGCGCTTCTCGAGCTCGGCGAGCACGCGTTTCATGCGCTCCTCGAAATCCCCGCGGTAACGGGTGCCCGCGAGGATCGCCCCCATGTCGAGGGAATAGATGCGGGCCTCGCGGAGCGCCTTCGGCACTCTCCCCTCCGCTATGAGCTGCGCCAGCCCCTCGGTGATGGCCGTCTTCCCCACGCCGGGGTCGCCCACATGAATGGGGTTGTTCTTGAAGCGCCGGCAGAGCACCTGCACGGTGCGCTCGAGGATGTCCTCCCGCCCGATGAGCGGTTCGAGCTCGCCCTTTCTCGCGCGCTCGGTGAGCTCGACGGTGAAGGCGCGCAGCAGCTTGTCTTTGTCCTTTTCATTCGTCTTTGTATCGGCATCGGAATCGGCGTCGGCCTCCCCGCCGGGCGCCTCATCTTCGGCCTCTCCGCCGGGATCGCGGTATCCGCCGTGCGATAGGTAATTCACGAGGTCGTAGCGGGTCATGCCCTCCCTCCCGAGGTAAAACGCCGCGAAGGACTCCTTCTCATCGAAGAGCGCCACGAGCACGTCGCCGAGGTCGAGCACCTCCTTCTGCGCCGAGGCCGTGTGCCAGATGGCCCGCTCCATAACGCTCTGAAAGCCGAGCGACTGCACGGGCTCGTACTCCCCGGCGACGGCGTCGATGCCGGGGACCTTCTCCTCGAGGTGGCCCTTCAGGCTCTTCTTCAGCCGCTCGGCGTCGCCGCCGCAGCCCTCCACGATCTCGCGCCCCTCGCTGAAGAAGAGCGCGGCGTATAATAGATGCTCGGGCGTGAGGTATTCGTGGCGGCGGGTCTTCGCCTCGTTGAAGGCCGCCATGATCATCTGGTTGAGGTCGTCGTTTATCTGCATCGCTCCATCCTCAGGCATCTTCCATGCTGCATTTGAGCGGGAACTCCCGTGCCCGCGCCATGGCGTGCACCTGCGACACCTTCGTCGCGGCGATATCGTAGGTGTACACGCCGCACATCCCCTTTCCCCGCCGGTGCACGTCCATCATGATCTTTGTCGCCTCGGCGGCCGGCTTTCGAAACACCGATACGAGCACCTCCACCACGAAATCCATCGTGGTGTAGTGGTCATTGTGAAGGATGACCCGGTACATCTTAGGTTCCCGGACCTCCGTTTCGCGGTCGACCTTCAGGCCGCCGTCGAAGACGCCATTACGGTCGGGATTGTTCGGCATACCGCCCTATCCTCTCATATACGAAACGAAATTTATTCATATACGCGCGCATCTTTCGCCCTCGCCCGGCATGCGTCACTGCTGCGCATCGAACCAGCGGGATTCGTCCCACGAATACCGCTGATGCGGACGGAAGCCCGCCTTGTACTCCATGCGCGCACAGCCCTCCACATGGTACCCGAGATAATAATACGGCAGGGCCAGGCTTCCGGCAAGCTCAATTTCCCTGATAACGCTGTAGATGCCGGGGCTGTGGCGCGCGAATTCCGATCTGAAGACAAAATAGACGCTCGAGAGCCCCGTGCTCGACCGGTCTAAAAAACCCGCCGCCATCAGCTTCCCGCTCACGTAGTATTCCGACTGCACACCAGGACAGGAGGGCTGATAAAAGTTAAAGAGAAATTCATCGAGCTCCGCCTTCCTGCCGAAACGGTCCCGGCTGTGTTCCTCGTATATGGAAAATATCTCGGGCATGGGCCTGAGCGCCCCGAAGCGCACACCGGTATTTCTGTTTTTGCTGATGACGCGGCGCTGGCCCTTCGACGGCCTGAAGCCGGCCACCGGGACCCTGAGCGGAACACAGCTTCTACAGCCCGGGCACTCGGGCCTGAAAAAGTACCGGCCGAACTTCCTCCATCCCGCCGAAAGGAGCTCCTCGAGATCGCCGCCGTCGAGATCCTGCGCAAAGAAATATTCGAAGCGCGCGGTGCGGCCGGGAAGGTAGGGGCACTCCGCCTCCTCGGAGAGCCGCCGCTCCTGCAAAATCAGCATTCGACAAAGCCTTCCCCGCTGAAGATATAGAATCCCGAAGGGCGCACGCCCCCGATCATGAGCATGCCGGCGCGCCGCGCGAGCTCGATACTGCGCGTGGTCGGAGCGGCCCGCGAGATGAGCACCGGCGCCGAGACTGCTATCGCCTTCAAAACGATCTCGCTCGCGAGCCTGCCGGTCGAGAGGATCATCGAGCGCTCGAGCGGGATGCCTTCTTTCAGCGCGCAACCGAGGATCTTGTCGATGGCGTTGTGCCGACCGATCTCGTCGAAGAAACAGAGCCGCGTGCCATCCACGGAATAGAGGGCCGCGCTGTGCACGCCGTGCGTGAGCGTGTGGATCTCCGAGGAGCGCAGGAATTCCCTCATGCTCGCGATAACGACGGCCGCCCCGACCCGTGGGACTTTGCCGTGCGGCCGTCGGACGGCATCCGCGGGCCCCGCGGCGGATTGGCCGCATCCGGAGGCGATGGAGCGGATGCGAAACAGGCGGTCCAGCAATTCGTCGCTCTCCGCTGTGCTCACATTGATCGAGAAGGCCCCTTCGTCGATCTCGATGGAGCGCACTTCGTCCGCCGAGCGTATGACGCCCTCGGCCGCGAGGTGCCCCAGCGCCAGTTGTTCGAGGTCGCTGCCCGAGCACACAATCGAAACGAAGGGATTGCCGTTTACCGAAAGCGTAAACGAATACTCGGCGCTCACCGGAAGCTCGATCGGTCCGATCTCCGTCCCCGCACACTCGAATGCGGCGACCATGACGTGCTGCGGCAGCGCCATGTCATCCACCTCCGTCTGCGGCGCGGACTATTTTTTTAAATGCTGAAAGCGCGAGCAAGATACAGCCCCTGTTTCCCTCCGGAACATCGCCGATCAAGTCTGCGAACAGGTCGGCTGCCGTGCGAGCGAGCTCCGAAGCGCGCCTGCCGTGCGCATACTCGTTGAAGAACGAGGCCCCGGCAATAGCGTAACCGCATCCGTACACCTGCGTCTTAATATCCTCGACGACGCCCTCGCCGTCGAGGCGCACGGTCATGCGTACGAGGTCGCTGCAGGTGTCGCTCTTCACCAGCGCCCTGCCGGTCGGCTGATCGACCTCTCCCATGCGGCGTGGATGGAGGAAATGATCTTTAAGTACCGGGTTTTTCATGTGCTTGCCCTTTACGGGACACGATCCGCCGTTCCATGGGCGTACGCGGGCGATATTCATGTCAATTACAACATAGCTTAGCATCCCATCTCCCGGTGTGAACAAGGGCTTGCAAGCCCCTGTTCTCCGCTGCACCGGGCCGCCGTATCCGGAAACATTCCCGCCGGAGAGGGAAAGGGAAGGATGAATAAAAGCAAGGGCCGTCCCCAAGGAAGGCCCTGCGCCCGTCACCGAAGCGAGCGTGGTCGTAATGATACAAATCTAATGACGCTTCTTCCAGTACTGCGGTTCTCGATTTAATTGCATTACCGCCAAAACACAAATCGATTCACCATCTTTTCTATAGATCAATCCATAGGGAAAACGGCTTACAAGAAACCTTCGATTGTGTTTCGATACAAGAGGCCATGATCCCAGGGTATTGGGATATCAACTCAATACCTCTATATATCTCGGCAACAAATTCAATACCGAGGCCCTTTACACGATCTTCATGATAATCAACAGCTTCGCCGAATTCCCGCGATGCCTCAGATGGAAGACGATATTCATCCAGCGAGCCGCTTGTGTATCTCACTGAAAACCTCTTCGACGGGAATCGCCTTTACTTTGCCCGTTTTTAGATCATGAAACCGATTATCAGCCTCTTTTACCCATAGCTTATCAATTTCCCCGTCAACCGGCGGGTTTAAGCTCTGGATTAATATATCCACCAGTTCGGCACGTTTTTCGACCGGCAGAGAAACGACTTCATCAATAATCGATCCTTTCATGGTTTCCTCTCAGCTTCCGAGATTAAACGTAATGTAATGAAATTCTGGCTGCAAGTGTTTATTTATATCATTTTTACAAAAATACAACCCACTACCGTTTTCAAAATATCAATCATCCCTCCGCATTCGTTCGAGAATAACGGCCATAATACGTAACGAGGCATCACTGTCATCAGGTATTTGATATTCGCCATCATAGTAGATATTATCAGGACAATGGATCACTTCTGCAACCGATGGTTGATAAAAATGTTCATAGCCGCTCTCATATCCGCTTACCATAACCGGCAGCTCTTGAGGCATTTTATGCAGAATGGCCATCAACTCTTTTACAGTAATGACATCACGGGTATTCACAATGATTATTCCTCATGCTTCAATAGCCCCGGCGGCACGTTCCACTGTTCACCGCCGGTCGTGACGAGGGACACGGTCTTTTTATTGAGCCGTAGTATGGTGGCGGTTTTCACGACACCGGAGGGATCGGTAAAACGGACCTTTTCTCCTATGTTGAATCGTTGCATCTGGGTGGTGCTGCTCTGCTGATGCAGGAGCTTCAACCGTTCGATGATGAGGCGATTCATATAACGAAGATCATCCGCGCCAAGGGACTTGATGAATTCCTCTATTTTGCGTGCGTCTTCACGCTTCATTGGGTTCTTGTTTTCCATAGTGCACCCTTCAAGCCCGGCTATTTGCCGAGATGACGATTTCTTTCAGAAATATTTTCAAACAATTTCGATTTTTAATCCCATGCTTGAGGCTATTGCTTGCTGTCGTTGGTCACCGGTAACAAACAACCCGCACTTATACTCAATCGCCGAAGCTATATGCAAGGCATCCAGACTTCGCAGAGCCCTTTTCTCCAGACAGTGAATCGACCTGATGATCACCTCGTTCGTTATATCTATCACAACGAATTCCCCCATGTCGAGGAGGAATTCATTTTTTATCCAGTCGTACTGTCCGGCGTTTATTTTCTTTTCACGGACAAGCCGGTTGCACGCAGACAACACTTCGGGCACACACACAATACAAACGGCGACCTCTTTCGCCTTCCCCATCAATTCTCCCACACGACCGCTGCCGGGCTCCTCGATATACCGCTTCACCAGGGCGGAAGAGTCGATGAATACTTTCATTTATTTTTCATCGCGCTCGGATAGAATTGCCTGTGATAAGCTGACGCCGGGAATCTTCAAGGGTTTGGTTGTAGACAGCCTTGCCCTGTCACGCTTTTTCACCGGCATGAGTATGGCCACCGGCATACCGTGGCGATAGATTTCGATGCTCTCACCTTTTTCCACTTTATCAAAATACCGCTTCGCGTTGTTCCGAAATTCCGTAAACGTCGTTGACTGCATGGGTTTCTCCTCGATGCTCGATGGGGATAATGTACATTTTAATGACATCAATTGCAAGCATTAATTTTTCGTGGCCGCAGTCCTCTGTTATAAAGCGATCTGCCGCATCTCGAGTCCATATAAAGAGCGAGACGATTCGCCTGATGATTCTATCAGCGTGTCAATTTCTTGTGCCACATCTTTGAGAATTCGCTTTTTCATTTCTTTAATCTTTGACATAAATCCCCCCTGCTTTTTGAGGAAATTATGCCTTACTCCGTCAGGAATTAATGGCTTTTTTACCCCTAAAATTAATCTGCTGCCTGTGTTGAAATACGATACCGACTGCAATTCCGATTGACATCTATCGGTTTTTATGCAACGGTTCAACGATCAACCTATGCGTACGGAGATACTCCATGAACCTTAGCAGCAGCCCCATCACCCTTGAAACCAAGGGCGGAAAAGTTACGATACTCAGGAACGACCACGGCGTCCCTGAAATAAGCGCCCGGCGGCACGAGGACCTCTATTACGGCATGGGCTGGGTGCACGCCCACGACCGCCAGCTCCAGGCCCTGCTCACACGGCTCCTCCTGCAGGGGCGCGCCGCTGAAAAACTCGCGGGAGACCCGGCGCTCGTCGAGATAGACCGCTATATGCGCCGCATGCAGTTTCTCCCCGATCCCGAGAGCGAAATCAAAAAGCTCGAGCCGGCGGTCCGCCGGTATCTCGAGTTTTACACGCAGGGCTTCAACCACTATCTCGAAACGCACGGCACCGTGTTCGAGTTCCGCCTGCTCGGATACAAACCGGAGCCCTGGCAGATTAAGGACTCGCTCATCCTCAGCAAGATCATGGCCTTCCTGGGCCTTGCCGACGCGCAGGGCGCCATGGAAAAATTCCTGACACAGATGGTCCGGCATGACGTGGGCGAGAAAAAGATCCAGGAGCTTTTTCCTTACCTCACGGAAAAAATAGATTACGATCTGATGAAGAAGGTCCGCCTCGCACCGCCCCTCCTGCCCGAGGCGCTCAAGTGGCTGTCGAAACTGCCGAAGATGACCGCCAGCAACAACTGGGCAGTTTCGGGCAAGCTCACGGCCTCCGGTAAGCCCATTTACTGCAGCGATCCGCACCTCGAGGTTAACCGCATCCCCGCGATATGGCAGGAGATTATACTGCGCCTGCCGGACGACGTGATCATCGGGGCGAGCCTGCCGGGCGTCCCCGGCATCGCCATCGGTCGAACCGGAAACCTCGCCTGGGGGGCCACCTATTCGTTCATGGACATGATCGATTACCGGATTGAAGAATGCCGCGACGGGCGTTTCCGCAGGGGTAAACAGTGGAAGCCCTTTACCGTGCGCGAAGAGGTCATCGCGGTGAAAAAGGGCAAACCCGTAACCGAAAAGGTGTACGAGAACGAACACGGCGTCCTCGAGGGCGATCCGTTCACCGAAGGCCACTACCTCGTGATGAGCTGGTCGGCGGCGCGCGGCTGCGGTGCCGGCGAATTTAACGGCCTCCTGGGCCTTCCGCACGCCAAAAACGCCCGCGAGGCGATGGCCTGCTTCAGGAAACTCGAGGCCCTGTCGTTCAACTGGGTCATGGCCGACACGCTCGGCAACATCGCCTACCAGATGACCGGACGGTTGTACAAGCGCCCCAGGGGCGTGAGCGGCCTCATGCCCCTGCCGGGGTGGGAGAAGAAGTACTCGCCGCGCGGCTTTGTAAGCGCAAGCCTGCTTCCCGCCGCGTACAATCCGCCGGAAGGAATGATCGTGACGTCGAACCAGGACCTCAACGGACTCGGGAAGGCGAAGCCCATCAACCTCCCCATGGCCTCGTACCGCTCCGACCGCATCACGCAGCTCCTTAAAAAGAAGAAAAAGCTTTCGGTCGAGGACATGAAGCGCATCCACTTCGATCTCTACTCGCTGCAGGCCGAGCGCTACATGAAGCTGCTGCGCCCCCTGCTTCCCGACACCGACAACGGCCGTATCCTCCGCGAATGGGAGTGCATTTACAGCGCCGACTCACGCGGAGCGACGCTTTTCGAATCGGTATACCGCGCACTGCTTCGTACCGTGTTCGGCGACAACGGCATGGGCCGCGAGGTCGTGGATTACGCCATGAGCGAAACGGGCCTCTTCAACGATTACTACGGCAATTTCGACGAGATCCTCATGAGTCCGCGCTCCGCCTGGTTCGACGGCAAGCCGCGCGAGGAGCTCTTAAAGAAAGCCATGAAGGAAGGGCTCTCCGCCGCTCCTAAGCCGTACGGCAAAACGAGGATGGTGACGCTCGCCCATCTCCTCTTCGGCGGTAAACTGCCGCGCTTCCTCGGCTTCGATTACGGGCCCATATCGCTTCCCGGCTGCAGGGCGACCGTGCCCCAGGGCCAGATATTCAAGAGCGCCGGCCGCGTAACCACCTTCAGCCCGTCCTACCGCATGATCGCCGACCTCGCGGAGAAGGTGCTGCACACGAACATCGCCGGAGGGAGCTCCGACCGGCGCTTTTCGCGGTGGTACATGAACGATATGGAAAACTGGCTGAAGGGAGTGTACAAGGTGCTGGCCTGAGCCGGCACCGACTCCCGCGGCCCATACACCGCCAACCGGGCGGACCGTCTCTTGCGTACAGGCCCTGTGGCAGACCGGCCCTACGGAGGAGAACGCATGCACCACCGGACACGCCGGCGTGCGAAGAAAATCCGATTTTCTGTTGACGAACTATGTCCTTTCTCTATATACTACTATTATCATAGCAATGGTAGTATATACGACTATCAGCGTTGTTGCATACCCTGGAACTAAGGCCGGTTTCCTCAGGATTCGCGACACGTCTATTGCTGACCCGTTCGACCGTCTCATCGCATACACCCGTATCGAGGAGGATCGTTATGGCCCGGCTGTTCAACGATATCACCGAAACCATCGGCAATACGCCGCTCGTCCGGCTTAACCGGATCAGCGACGGGGCGGCGGCGACCGTGCTCGTCAAACTCGAATCATTCAACCCGCTATCAAGCGTAAAGGACCGCATCGGCGCCGCGATGATCGAAGACGCGGAAAAACGGGGCCTGCTGAAAAAGAACGCGACCATCATCGAACCGACGAGCGGGAACACGGGCATCGCGCTCGCTTTCGTCGCCGCTGCAAAGGGCTACCGCCTCATCCTCACCATGCCCGAGACCATGAGCATGGAGCGCCGGCAGCTTTTGAAAATACTCGGAGCGGAGCTCGTACTCACGCCCGGCCCGGAAGGCATGAATGGCGCCATCAAGAAGGCCGAGGAGCTGCTTGCCGCAACCCCGAATTCCTTCATGCCCCAGCAGTTCAACAATCCGGCCAACCCGGAAGTTCATCGCAGAACGACGGCCGAGGAGATATGGCGCGACACCGACGGCGAACTCGACATCGTGGTCGCCGCCGTCGGGACCGGCGGCACCATCACCGGGGTGAGCGAGGCGCTGAAGAAAAAGAAACCCGGAATACAAGCGATCGCGGTCGAACCGGAGAAGTCGCCCGTCATCTCGGGCGGCCGGCCCGGTCCGCATAAAATCCAGGGCATCGGCGCGGGATTCGTCCCGAACGTGCTGAACAGGGACGTCGTCGACGAGATCGTTACGGTCTCCGAGGAGGACGCCGGCATAACGGCGCGCAGGCTCGCGCGGGAGGAGGGCATCCTCCTTGGCATCTCGTCCGGAGCGAACGTGTGGGCCGCCCTTGAGGTCGCGAAACGGCCCGAGAACAGGGGTAAAATGATCGTAACGATCGGCTGCGATACGGGCGAGCGCTATCTCTCGACCTGGCTTTTTCAGGAGGAGCGGTGACGGCGTCATGGCCCGCCGGCGTATATGCGCCGTCCCCAGAACGGAATCGCACGCCGCTTGAAGGAGAGCTCCGCCGATATGAATGAAAAACTGAAACGCCTGCACGAGATCCTCGGAGAGCTCGAGAGCGTGCTCGTCGCCTACTCCGGCGGGACCGACAGCGCGCTGCTTTTGATGATGGCCCGCGACGTGCTGCATCCGCGAGTTCTCGCCGTCACTGCCCGCTCGAAGACCTACCCGGAACGCGAGCTCGACGAGGCGCGCTCCATCGCCGAAAGTCTCGGCGTCGAGCACCTCGTCATCGACACCGACGAGCTCGCCGACGAGCGCTACGCATCGAACCCCCCGGCGCGCTGCTACTGGTGCAAGCGCGCTCTGTTCGGCAGGCTCGCCGCCCTCGCGTCCGAACGGGGCCTGCGCCATCTGGTCGAGGGATCGAACCTCGACGACGAGGGCGATTACAGGCCCGGTGAGCGCGCCGTCCGCGAGCTCGGCGTGCGCAGCCCGCTTCGCGAGGCGGGCCTCTCGAAGGCCGATGTGCGGGAGCTCGCGCGCAAGATGGGGCTCCCCAACTGGAACAGGCCCGCCCAGGCCTGCCTGGCCTCGCGCTTCCCCTACGGAACGCGCATAACGGCCGAACGCCTCGAGGTCGTCGAGCGCGCCGAGCGCGTGCTGGCCGGTCTTGGCCTGTCGCAATTCCGCGTGCGCTATCACGGCGAGACCGCGCGTATCGAGGCGCTCCCGGAGGAGATGCACATCGTGCTCGAGGCCGAAACGGCCGTTGAAATCGCGTCGAAATTCCGGAAGATCGGCTTTCGCTATGTCGCGCTCGATATCCGGGGCTACCGCATGGGAAGCCTGAACGAGGCGCTTCGGCCATGAAGCTCTCCACCCGCTCGCGCTATGGCCTCCGGCTGTTGTTCCAGCTCGCCCTTCATTACGAGCAGGGGCCCGTGCAGCTCTCGGACATCACCGGGAGGGAGGGCATCTCCGGAAAATACCTGGGGCAGATCATCATCCAGCTCAGGTCTTCGGGGCTTGTGGGTTCGGTCCGCGGGGCGCAGGGGGGCTACTACCTCGCGAGGCACCCGTCGCAGATCACCGTCGGCGACGCGCTCTCGGTGCTCGAGGGTTCGCTCTGCCCGGTGGAGTGCGTTGAATCGAAACAGTGCGAGCGCGCGGGCGAGTGCAGCACGCGGCGCGTCTGGTCCATACTGAACGACCGGATCACCGAAGCGCTGTCGGGAATCACGCTTACCGACATGCTCGAATGGCACGGAAAGGAGGCCGGCGCCGCCTCATACGCGATCTGATGCACACGGGCGCGCCGACCGGTCCTGAGCCAAATTTCGCATAACCGACAAATCAAGCCGATGGTCACCGGGAGCCGCAGCAAGCAGCAAGTTGCTGCATAACCCGGAGATACTGCCGGGTTTCCCGGAGATGTGCAGCAAGTATAGAGTTGTTGCATACCTTGGAAATACGGCCGGGTTCCCCCGCCTGCGGCGGGGGAACCCCGATATTCTCGGAATTTACAACAAGCCGTACGATTTTGAAATATCATCCGACGGGAGGATACGATGAAAGAGCCTGAACTCAACAACGCAGGCTTCGAAACCAGGGCGTTGCACGCGGGGCAGACGGTCGACGAAACGATGTCGCGGGCGGTCCCCATCCACCGGACGAGCTCGTACCTTTTTAAGGATACCGAACACGCCGCCAGGCTCTTCGGCCTCAAGGAGCTCGGCAACATCTACACGCGCCTCATGAACCCCACGCACGACGTGCTCGAGAAGCGCATGGCCTCGCTCGAGGGTGGCGCCGCGTCGGTGGCGGTGGCCTCGGGAACGGCCGCCATATTCTACTCGATCATCAATATCGCCGAAGCGGGCGACGAGATCGTCTCCGCCAACAACCTCTACGGCGGCACCTTCACGATGTTCCACGACATCCTTCCGCAGTTCAGGATAAACGTAAAATTCGTCGATGCGCGGGAGCCCGGGAATTTCGAGAAGGCGATCACGAAAAGGACCAGGGCCCTGTTCATCGAGACGATCGGCAATCCCTCCCTGGACTTCGCCGACATCGGCGCGATCGCCGGCGTCGCCCGCAGGCACCACCTGCCCCTCATCGCCGATTCGACCTTCACGCCCCCGTCGATGCTCCGGCCGATCGAGCACGGCGCGGACATCGTGGTGCACTCGCTCACCAAGTGGATCGGCGGCCACGGCACGGCCATCGGCGGCATCGTTGTCGACTCCGGCGGCTTCGACTGGACCGATCCGAAGTTCAGGCTTTTCAACGAGCCCGAGGCGAGCTATCACGGCCTGCGCTACGCGCACGACCTCGGGCCGCTCAACCCGGTCGCCTTCGCGCTGCGCCTGCGCACGGTGCCGCTGAGGAACCTCGGGGCGGCCATCTCGCCCGACAACGCCTGGATTTTCTTGCAGGGACTCGAGACGCTCGCCCTGCGCATGGAGCGCCACTCGCAGAACGCCATGGCCGTCGCCGAATACTTGAAACG